>NYYP01000031.1 GCA_002686835.1 Opitutia bacterium
CCCTTTGTGGAGGACAGTTCTTTGAATCTTTTAAGCTCTTCCCTGTTGGACAGGCTGGGAATTAGATCATACTCTAAGATGGATTGATCCTCCTCTTCCAGCAACGGCCCCAGTATGAGAATGGGCCATCCGCTGCCCATTTCTCTTATATCCATGGCCTCCTTGACATTGGCCACGGCAAATAAATCCACGCCTGTTTGCATCAGGCGGGCTGCAGTCGGATGTATGCCATGCCCATAAGCGTCTGCTTTGACCACGGATATATACTTGATTCCTGGTGGCAGGGCGGCCCTTATTCGGTGGAGATTGCGCTCAAGGGCAGCCAAATCAATTTCTGCCCAACATCGCAAATTTTGCATGGTTTGTATTAATTATTCCTTAATGAAGTTACTTTTTTCGCAGGAATCCCGCCTTCCCACTTTTTAAAAGAGGTTGGTTCTGGAGAGTAGGGGACTGGTTGTTCGGTTGCTTCCGAAANCACNGACAAACCTTCGATTCCCCGAATTTTTTCTAAATCATAACTTACTATTTTGTCAGCGGGCAATTCAATGGAAAGTTTTCGTGGACCGAGCAGATGTAGGGAGTCAGGATATTCTGTTAGTGCTCTGTNCTCGGCTATAATTTTCTTTTCCCCAATGGCCCCTTGTTTTCCTGAGCGTACAAACCTTTTCCCCATACGAAAGGGTGCCTGAAGGTAGGGGGAGGATGATTCNCTCATTAGGGTGGCAAGATCCAATGCATTGTATTGGAANAGTTTNATCCTGCCATTTGCTTCCCAAAGAATGGTCTTCACAAAAGCCGCGGCCAGACGGAGTCCGAGTGTGGAACCGGGACCGCAGCAGTAGTAAATAGCCTCCACCGATTTAAGGCTATCATGCCGGCCATCAAACAGCTGGGTGAGAGCACGAAATAACCCATCCATTACCTGACCTGAATCCGAGACAATTTTTTCCCATCCATGCATAGTCGCAATTCCAAGGTATAAAGGAGAGCAAGATGCATCTACCACAAGGGAAATTTTTGTTTCGCAGTGAGCCATTTACCCTTCGTGNAATTGTGGCAAANANATTAGTATTGCCGGCGAAGGTTAGTTGGGGCGATGCCCAATTCTTCCCGGTATTTTGCCACCGTTCTGCGGGCAAGTTTAATATCCCTCCCTGCCAGTATGTCCACAATTGCCCTGTCACTTAATGGTTTTTTTGAATCCTCCTGTTCGATNATCGAACCAATGATTTCTTTCACACTGGTATTGGATACTGCATCCCCATGCTTTCCTGAATATCCGGGGGTAAAAAAGAATTTGAAGGGGAACAAACCGTGTGGGGTACGCAAATATTTATTGGCAGTGGCTCGGGAAACGGTGGTTTCATGCACATCGATTTCCTCTGCCACCTCAGCCATGGTCATTGGGTGGAGTTTGGATGTCCCGTGCTGGAAAAAATCTGCCTGTTTTTCCAGAATTTTTTTAGTGATACGCTCGATAGTGTTTTGGCGCTGTTCGATCGAATTAATAAGAAACTTTCCAGCCCGCATTTGATTCCTGACATATTCCTTTTCTTTAGAGGAAAGAGTTCCTTTGGTAATTAATTCCTTGTATGTTTTGTTCAGGCGTAGGCGGGGAATATAGTCATTGTTTAGATGAATGACCCATTCCTTTCCTACTTTTTCCACTTCNGCATCCGCNGCCACTGCCTGGTTGGAATCTTCGGAAAATCTTTTGCCCGGTGAGGGATCCAACTCCGCAATCTGTTTGAGGGCATCATGGATGGCATGAGTGGGTTGGGATAATTTTCGGGAAAGTTCAGGCACCCTGCGGCGNACAAGTAACGGAAATTGTTCTGCCACAATACGATATGCAAGNGAGGCTTCCCATTTGCGGGCTTCCATCTGTTTGAGCAGGCAGTCTTGTAAATCGACTGAAGCAATACCAATGGGTTCAAAACTTTGCAATATCTTCAACCCATCCTGAAGGTCCCGGAGNGGAAGTCCAGAAAGCAGACCAATCTCAGATAGGGCAGTGGATAAAAAGCCATTTTCNTCCAAAGANCCGATCAAATATTCGCAGGCTTTTTCCTGCCCCNCGGTTGCATCTACCATTTTTAATTGATCGATAAGATGTTCNTGNAGAGAGGTTTCNGCGACCAAAGAGTCAAAAAAGAACTTTCTTTTTTCCTCGGCTTCGGAATTCCCCAATTGTGCCTCCCCCTCATACTCCCGCTCGTAATGCTCCCGCAGGTCCTCCTGCATTTCCTGGAGTACTGAAAATTCGTCCGAAAAGTCTAAATCAGTCAGGTCCTCCACTGGTTCGTCCCAATCTTCATCACTATCCTGAGAAGTTTCATTCGCGGAATCTTGCTCAGCGGGAGAATCCTCAAGATCATTGCCTTGTTCTTCGGTTATTTCATCGGGCGAGGGCTCAGTATCCTCAGCATCTAAACTNTCGTCATTGCTNCCAACCTCATCNAGTANNGGGTTGGTTTGGAGTTCTTCGAGGATAGCGGATCGTAGTTCCAAAGCTGGAACCTGTAAGATTTTGAGCGACTGACGAAGTTGTGGGGCCAGAACGAGACTCTGAGTCTGCTTCTGTACTTGCCTGAGTCCTTGAGACAGGGCCATNGTGAAAGAAAAAAAGTGGTTGTTTCTATGCGAGGATAGGAGGGGTTTCTTTGCGTTGCCAACGATAGGCTGCCTGTTCCCCGTCCCTGCTAAATAAGTCATTGGCATAGGCGGCCAATTTTTCATTGGTTGGNCCATACCCATCGCCGTAAATAAATCCTTCCAGTTCGGTAAGCATTTGCTCGGCTGTTTGATAGCGTTTCTCCCTCGGTCTTTGCAGGGCAAGGTGGAGGATGTCATTTAAGCGCTCGTCCACATCTTGGCGAATTTCCGAAAAGTTTGGGATTTCCATTTCCAGAATGTTTCGAATGGTATTTTCAGATACCGAGTCTTCAAAAATGTTATATCCAAGCATTAACTCAGCCATGACAATTCCGCACCCAAATAAATCAGCCCGCTGATCGGTCACCTCACAACGTGCCTGCTCGGGAGATAAATATTCATCCTTGCCGGCAATTACCTCGCCTTCATGGTTGTACATCAGGTCCAGTGCTTTGGCGATTCCGAAGTCGGTAAGCTTTACATCTCCTTCCTGCCCGATCATTATATTCTTGGGGTTCACATCCCGGTGAACTATTCCCAGTGGTCTGCCATCCTTGTCTTTTTTGCGGTGTGCATAAGCCAAGCCCCGGCAAATTCTGGAAACAATAAATACGGCAATATCAGCTGGTATATACTGATCAGTTTCAACATGCCGGTCCAGGAATTCTTCGAGGTTCCAACCGGATACATANTCCATGGTCATGAAGTACTGTTCGCCCACCTTTCCTAAATGATAAGTTTGAACTATGCTCGTATGAATAAGGTCGGCGACTAGTTTTGCTTCCCCGATAAAATTATTACGAAATTCTTCGATGGCTGAGTATTCTTCACGAATCAGTTTGATGGCCACCACTTTGCGAAAACCACCAATTCCACGCTGGGTAGCTTCGTACACTAAACCCATTCCGCCCTCTGCAATTTTGCGTGTCAGTTCGTAGTGAACTTCATTAAAAATGTGCTTCATTCAGTTTTTAATTCNCTNGTTTGTGAATACAATCGTACCCTGCCGTTTAGGAATCTTCAAGTCCAACATGTGAACAATTGGANTTTTTTTGACTTAATGGCATAAAAATAGCTGCANGTGCGGTGTTGTTTGACTTAACTTCGGTATTTGTCAAATTGTNAGGTATGATAAAACTTACAGACTCCGCCACTTCTNAAGTCAAAAAAATGCTTGCTGAAAAAGAGGAAGGTATGTTGCTCCGTATATTCATCGAACCGGGTGGGTGTTCGGGTTTCGAATATGGTATGTCCATCGATTTCCCCAAGGAGAATGACCAGGTATCCGAGAGCAATCAGGTACGNTATGCAGTGGCCGAAGACAGTGTTGATTATCTGAGTGGATCCGAAGTTCATTTTGATGACGGTTTGAGTGGGAAAGGGTTCGAGATTCGAAACCCNAATGCTCAGTCTACTTGCGGGTGCGGAAAGTCTTTCAGTTAGNCCTACCNTTNTGCTGGCTATCCGTTTCCGTTCTTTGGGGACTGGATAGCCTGCCCACAACCCAGGGGCCCCTGACTATGAAGCTGGTTTATCCGGCAAATGGATTGGGCTCGGGTACCAAACAGAAAGTTTGGGTGGGATGGCATATCGAACGCGACCATGGTTGGCACACCTACTGGAAGCATCCCGGAGATGTGGGCATTCCTCCTCAGGTGAAATGGGACCTCCCTGCTGGTTGCGAGGCAGGTGAGATTGTTTTTCCTCCNCCNAAACNTGTATCNATGGCTGGAATAAGTGCACAGGGTCATCATGGAGAAACNCTTTTTTTNATTCCTTTTTATTTCTCAGATATTCCTGNAGATCAGCATGAAATACATTTAACAGGTCGTTTTTCCTGGATGGCATGTTCCCGTATTTGTATGCCTTCCACAACTAAGCTTTCCCTCACAATTCCTGTTGTCAGGGAACCCCTTCCAGATCCTTACCTTGCTGAAAAATTTAAAAGGTTCTGGCAAAAGCAACCCCAGGACCTTCCGGTTTCCTGGGATTTTCAGGCCTTTGCTATGGGGAGATTTATAAATTTGAGATTTCCACGCAGTCTTTCAAAAAATACCAACCGGATGGAATTTTTTGGNAAGGACAGGANTGTTCTTTCCAACCAGACTCCGAAAGNTCGAAATACGGGAGATCGGTTGGAGTGGTTGTTTCAACAATCTCCATGGAAGAAATCCTCACCCGATACGCTCGCTGGTTTGCTCGCTATTGGAGAGGGGGATGATATTGCCTATTACCGGTTGAAAGTTCCTGTCCTGCCGGCACAGTGAGCTGTCTTTTTATCACATTTCATCGAGGGTATCGATTCCGAGTAATCCCAGTCCAGTGATAAGGAAGGACTGGGTGGATGAGCAAAGCAANAGCCTGAGATCTCGGGTAGCTGGATCATCCACCATTACTTTTTCCTGATTATAAAAGGAACTGAATTCGGTGGCTAATTCGTAGAGGTAGGTACAGAGAAAGTGCGGTTTTAATTCCCGGGTTGCCTGCTTCAGAGCGAGTGGGAAAAAGATCAGTTTTCGGGATAGTTTTCGCTCGGGATCAGACTCGGGAGGTCGAGCTGCTGGGAAAGAACCTTTCGGATCATTTTCCATTTTGCGAAAAATGCTTTTGATCCTTGCGACTGCATACTGCAAATAGGGGGCCGTGTTTCCCTGCATCGCCAACATTTTTTTCCATGAAAATACATAATCTAATGTCCGGTCCTGGGAAAGATCGGCATACTTTACCGCACCCAGACCGATTATATGTGCTCGGTGGTTTACTTCATTTTCGGAAAGGTCTGCATTTTTTTGCCTGACCATTTCGGCCGCTCGTTTCATCGCCTCTTCCAAAAGATCGATCAATTTAATGGGCTGTCCATCGCGGGTTTTTATTGCCTTGTTATCTTCCCCGAGAATAGTGCCGAACCATACATGATTGAGGGTGGGCAGGCTTTCTTCTTCGGCTGCGTACCACTTCTTAGCGGTGAGGAATAATTGTTCAAAGTGGTCTCTTTGTCGACCATCTGTCACATAGATAATTTGTTCTGCCTCCCATTCTTTTTGGCGNTAGCCAAGGGTGGCCAAATCTGTGGTCGCATAATTACTGGCACCATCTGATTTTCGAATGATGAATGGTTGTTTGGCAAATCGCTTGTGTTCTGGATGGAAGACCACCAATGCCCCATCGTCTTCCTGGCATATTTGATGTTTGCTCAATCCGTTGTATACCTCTTCCACTTTATCCCTGTAAAAACTTTCTCCTAAGGAATGGTCGAACCGGACATCGAGCAGATCATAAATATTTTGAAAGGAAGACATACTGATATCGCGAATTTTTTCCCACAGTGAAAGATTTTCAGGGTCTCCCTCCTGTAGTTTCACCAGTTCCTTCCTGGCTTGATGGAGTGCAGTTTCTTCCTCTTTTACACGGGCGTTTCCTGCGCGGTATAAGTTTTCGAGCTTGGCGATCGGGTCGTCTCCTAAATTGTCGAGNGATATATTCTGCTCTTTGATTGCCAGCAAAAGTATGCCAAATTGAGTGCCCCAGTCGCCCAGGTGATTGTCCCGCAGGATTTTGTTTCCCTGAAACGCAAGTATACGGGCGATTGATTCTCCAATAATGGTCGAGCGGATNTGTCCAACATGCATCTGCTTGGCGGTATTAGGAGAGGAATAATCAACCACTACCTTGGAGGGAGATTCTGATTGAACTGCCCTGGTCAGNTTTTCCTCAGAGCCATGATCAATGGTCCAACGAAGAAGAAAGTCTGGAGAAAGGGAGAAATTGATAAAGCCTGGGCCTGCTAACTCGACNGCCCAGTCATTGCAAGGCGGTAGGGACTCAAGTAATTTCTGGGCTAGTTCCCGGGGGTTTTTCCCCGCTTTTTTTGCATATGGAAGTACACCATTTGCTTGGAAATCCCCAAATCTTTCATCTGCAGACCGTGTTTGCGGATGAAAGGAATCTGAGAATTCATCCAANTTGCAGGCAGTCTCGATGAGCAGGTTATCAAAGAATAGAACGAGGTCAAAAGAAGTAGACATTTGGTATGCCTGTAAGCATGGATTGGCGGACTCGTCAAGACCACTTCGCTGAAAAGACTCGACAAATATTAGATTTTTTAATACACATTGTGCTTTGCACGATTTTTTCTAAATCCATAACTCAACCCCCGAGTATAGCTATGCCAAAGGCCAAAAAAGAAGCCCCCTCATTCTCTTACCTCATCGAAAAAAAGCGCGATGGTGGTGAATACACCGACGAAGAAGTGCGCTGCATTGTCGACGCTATCCTAGACGAGGAAATGCCAGAATTCCAGCAATCTGCCTGGATTATGACCAATTTCTTCAAAGGTATGTCCGCACAGGAGATTGCCTACCTTGCCGAAGAAATGATGCTCTCCGGAGAAGTCATTGAAATGATGGACGTTTCCCGTCCGAAAATTGAGAAATATTCAACTGGTGGAGTGGGTGACAAAACTTCTATTGTACTGGGTCCGTTATCTGCTGTTGCGGGTGTGGCAATGCCATTGATGAATGGCTATGACGAAGAATTCCTCACTTCCAACTGTGAGAAATTAAAGGCGATTCCTAAAATCAAAACCGATCTCGATTTGGAGGAATTCCATGCCCTTGTTCGCAAGTACGGATGTGCATTTGTCGACCGTAATGATGAAATTTCCCCGGTTGAAAATATCCTTTACGATCTGAGAAAAAAGATTGGTGCGATACCTTCGATTCCTTTCATTACCGCTGGTACACTGAGCCGTAAATTTGCTTCCGGTGCTGAGGGTGTTGTGGTGGATGTGAAGTGGGGCAAGGGTTCCTTTATTCGCGATGCTGAGGATGCCAAGCAATTGGCCCGCTCAATTACTCGGGTTGGCCGGATTATGAAGCGCCGCTGTGTTGCTTTGGTCACTGATAACAACCAACCACTCGGAAATTGCCTGGGTGCATCCCTCGAGCTCAAGGAAGCGATTGAACTGCTCAAAGGAGAAGGGCCGGAGGATTTGCAAGACTTAGTAATGAAGCTCGGTATGGAGATTGTTCGCCTTGCCGGTGTTGCTGGTTCCACTCTTTCTGCAAAACAAACGGTTCGCAAGCACTTGGAAGACGGTTCTGCCCTTGAAAAATTCAAGGATGTGGTGGCTGCACAGGGTGGTGACACCAAGGTGATCGATGATCCCGAGAAACTTCCCAAGGCAAAGCATGTTAAGAAACTTCCTGCTCCCAAGCGTGGATATGTTCACACCATTGATGCGGGTCAGTTGGCCCGTGGTGTGCAGGTACTTGCCTATGGAGGTGGAAACAAGTTTGATCCTGCCGTTGGAGTTGCCGAGCTCAAGAAGGTTGGTACCCAGATGAAGCAGGGCGAGCCATTGATGATGATTCATTACAGCGATGAGAAACGTCTCAAAGAAGCAATGGAATATTTCAAGGCTGCTTACCGTTTGGCTCCCAAACGCCCAAATCCTGCCCCCCTTGTGGTCGAGCGGGTTGCGTAAGGATTTTTACAGATTTCACTCCAACCAACAAAAAAGCCTCCCCGTTGTGGGAGGCTTTTTTTTGTGCCCTCTTATTGCAGGGCGGAAATTAAGGGGATTTTATACCCGTCCCTGGTAGGAGCGGTCCTCCGTGCTTATTTTGATTATATCATCCTTCTTGATGAAGAGGGGAACCTGCACGGTGATTCCAGAGGAAATTGTAACTGGTTTTTGCACATTGCCAGCAGTGTCTCCACGGATGGCATCGGGTGCCTCGATCACGGTGGCTTCCACCGATGCTGGGAGGTCCAGACGGACTGCTTTATCATCGACTAAAAGAATGTCATAGTTGTTCCCTTCCACCAAAAAGATCTCATCGTCGCCAATCATGTCGTCAGAAAGTACGGTGTCCTCATAGGTATCCAGGTCCATAAAGTGAAACCCATCATTGTCCTTGTAACTGTATTCCAGTTTCTGGGTGGTGGTGTGCAAAAATTCCACACTGTCGGTGGAGCGAAACTTGGTGGTGGTGGTTGCTCCGCTTTGCAGGCTGCGCAGGGTGGTCTGCACAAACCCCGCCTGTCTTCCCTGTGTGCGGTGTTGCATTTCCAGTACGATATGGGGCGTGCCTTGGTAGAGGATTGCCCGGCCTTTACGAATTTCTGTGGGTGATGCCATAATGCTTTGCTTCTTTTCTTTCTTGGTTAAAAAATTCTTTGGATTCGATCGGGTTGCACGATCATTGTGAAGGTGTTAGTACATAATCCTTCCCCTGATCAATGACCACTCAAAATTCCACCCATTCTTTTATCTCCTGGAACGTCAACGGCTTGCGGGCATGCCGCAAAAATTCCTTCGATCAATTTATTGAGCAAATATCTCCTGATTTTCTCTGTTTGCAGGAGGTGAAATTAAACCCCGATGTCATCCCTGAGGAAGATTTTGGCTATGCTTTTACCACCTTTCATTTGGCTGAGAAAAAGGGATATTCCGGCACCGCTATATTTTCCAAGGTCGAACCACTCTCCGTGGAGCTCGATCTGCCTGACTCCACCCACTCTGGCGAGGGCCGGGTCATCACCTGTGAGTACGATGGTTTCTACCTGGTCAACGCCTATGTGCCCAACTCCAAGGGCGATCTTTCCCGCCTCCCATACCGGTATGATTCCTGGGACCCAGCTATCCGTGAATACTTGATTGATTTACGGGCAAAAAAACCGGTGGTTTATTGTGGCGACCTCAATGTTGCCCATCAGGAGATCGACCTGGCCAACCCCAAGACTAACCGCAAAAATGCCGGTTTTACCGATGAGGAGCGCGAGGGTATGTCCAACCTTCTCGCCGAGGGCTTTCTCGATACCTTTCGCCACCTCCATCCCGACACCACAGGTGCTTATTCCTGGTGGTCCTACCGCGGAGGTGCAAGGGCACGCAATGTGGGCTGGCGGATCGATTATTTCGTCACCTCCGATGATCTCGCCACCTCCATCCGCGAGGCCACCATCCATCCTGAATGGGCAGGGTCTGATCATTGCCCCGTTGGGTTGAAACTGGCCAAGGGATAGTAACCCCAAAAAGTTGGATAAATCCTGAGTTTTGCATGAGTTCTTTTACCCCCCGAAACGACCTGATTGAGCGTGCCCTTGAGCTCGCTCAGAAAGGGTGGGGGACGACTCATCCCAACCCCATGGTTGGTGCCCTGATCGTGGAACACGGCATGGTCGTGGCTGAGGGCTGGCACCAGCAAGCGGGGGGGCCTCATGCCGAGGTGGCTGCCCTGCAGAATCTGGGGCGTAAACCAGAGGAAGGGGCAGAAATGTATGTCTCTTTGGAGCCCTGTTCCAGCACTGGTCGTACACCGCCCTGTACCTCTGCGATTTTGAATGCGGGGATCAAAAAAGTGGTGGTCTGTGCGATCGATCCGGATTCCCGCCATGCCGGCCATGGGCTTGATCTTTTGCGTGAGCATGGGGTGGAAGTCGCGCTTGCCCCGCCCGAGCTGGGTGAGCGTGCCGCCCGGTTGAACTTTATTTTCAATCAGTATGTCATCACCGGTCGCCCCATGATCGCCCTGAAAATGGCCACCTCTTTGAACGGTATGGTGGCGGAGCGTGCGGGTTATCCAAGCTGTGTTACCGGGGAGGCTGCACGGGCAGATGTGATGCACTGGCGCCGCTTATTTCCTGCCATCTGTGTGGGCTCGGGCACTGTGATTGCGGATGATCCCGTCCTTACTGCCCGCTTTAGTACCGGCGAGTGGTGCCCCGTTCGTTTGGTTGTGGATTCCAGTCTCGATAGCTTGTCTGAATCTTTCCACCCCCGTCGCGTATATTCCGACCAATATAAGGATCGCACCATCTTGCTTACCACTGCAAGGGGTATGGCAAATATCGAGTGTATCAACCGTGCCCAGGAGCTAGGTATTCGGGTGATCGAGCTTGCGAGTGGGGATGATGGGCGGGTATCTCCCACTGCCATCCGCCAGACACTGGTGGATCTTGAACTGTGTGGGATGTATTGCGAGGGCGGGCCTACTCTTGCCCGTTCCCTTCTTGGGGCAGAGGAGATTGATTATGTATTTCACTACCAATCAAATAAGAACTTTTCTTCTCCTGAGGCCCTGCATGGGCCGGATCTGAAAAATTTGAATATCGGACACGCCCTAAATCAGGTGTTCGGGGAGGATCAATTAACCCATGGATTTTTATAAATTTTACAATGACTCAAATTATCTACCTTGCCTCGGGCAATGCCCATAAACTCCACGAATTACAAACCGCTCTCGATTCTGCCGGTCTGTCCGTCACCGTCCTTGGGCCCAATAAAATTGGTGGTATGCCTGAGGTGGAAGAGACTGGTTCCACCTTTGAGGCAAATTCCCTGCTCAAAGCCCATGGCTTGCGTGATGTTGGCCCTGCGGATGGCTGGTATCTGGCGGACGATAGCGGGATCGAGATCGATGCTCTGGATGGCCGTCCCGGGGTTATCTCCGCCCGTTATGCCGGCGAGCCCTGTGATGATGAAAGAAATAATGATAAGGTATTGCAGGAGATGGAGGGTGTGCCCGACGGGCAGCGTGCTTGCCGCTTCCGTTGTGTGCTCGCCCTGGTCGGGCAGGGCATAGAAGAGACCTTTTCTGGTGCTTGTGAGGGTGTATTATTGCACGAGAGAAAAGGGGATGGTGGCTTTGGGTATGATCCTTTGTTTTTGCCCAATGAGAGTGAACATACCTTTGCCGAGATCGGGCTGGATGAAAAAGCAAAAATCAGCCACCGTGCGAGGGCACTTACGAAACTGATCGACTGGATAAAAAACCGCTAAATCACCCATTACTTCTCCCTATTTCCCTCTTCAATATTCACCCTTCACTCTTTTTTCCTAGGGCGAAATAATGCGAATCTTTTGAGGGTCAAGCCTGCGAAAGTCCTTGAGGTTGTAGGTTAGCAGTTCTGTGCATCCGG
This sequence comes from Opitutia bacterium, assembly GCA_002686835.1. Lineage (GTDB taxonomy): Bacteria > Verrucomicrobiota > Verrucomicrobiia > Opitutales > Seribacteraceae > Chordibacter. The sequence goes on from NYYP01000031.1 coordinate 11,584, forward strand.
AGGTCTCGGCCATTTCGAGGTGCAGGGCATCATAAATAATTCCACTAGTCATGCCCATATTGCTTACCCTGCGGATTGAGGAGAGGTAGGTTTGAGTGACGATTGGAAGAATTTCTAAATTTTTCACCAGCGATTCCTCGATGAGAGACTTCGCATCTATCGGGCTGATTCTTTTTTTCACCGGAAGAGAGGTAAGGCATGCATAAGTCTCTGCGAGGACATGGGTCGTGGTGCATGCATCCCCCTTTTTTCGGGAATAGTTTACCAGGCAATCCAAGGCCCTTTCATGATTGGGCAGTTCGGTAACCAAAGCGGTTACCAGCACGGAAGTGTCAAAGAAAACCATCGGGCTCAGGAATTGATTTCCGTCCTCTGGTTTCTTTGATTATTGATCACTTTAACCACATCAATCGTCGCCGAATTTTGGATATCTCCTTGGGCCACCAAGATCCCATTTTTTGTTGTCAATCTACAGTGGGATTCAGCTAGTTTTAATTGGATAGAATCATCTTTCAGCTCGCACTCCAATGAAGCACCCTCCGTTAAATTCAGTCTTTCCCTCAATTTTTTTGGAATTACAACCCGCCCTGCACCATCTATGGTAATTGTCATGGTAAAATGGTAATTAATAAACCCATTGATGTCAAATCGACACTTCTCACCCTTCAATCTCCATCTTCACCATTCCCTCTTCCCTCTTAATTTCCTTCCCTCCTCACTATTCACCTTTCACCCTTTCTTTTTCTCTTTCTTTCACTCTTCACTATTCTCTATTCACTCATCTTTTGTGACTGATATTCGCATTTGGATGTATTAAATCCTAGACTTCTGCTAATAGGGTAAGTAACTTTCCCTCTAATATATGTCGCACGAGCCTGCTCATGTCTAAATTTAACTTTCTCATGAATACGAAAATCCGATACTTCGCATTTTGTTTAACCGCCTGCTTGCTTGCCTGTGTTACCGGGCATGCCCACGAGCAGGATAACTGGTATTTGGCTTGGGAGGCCGATTTAAATTACTCCGTAATTAATTATTACGGACCCTATCAAGTCTTTCTTGATGAAAATAAAACAAGCGGTAAAAGTACAATTTATTCTACGCTCCAGAGAGCTGATAAGATAATAATTTTCGACGCTAATGGCTCGAAAACTGGAGAAATTACAAATTTACCTAGGGCACGTGGCGTTGCGGTTGATGATAATGGTGTAATATACTGTCTTTACAGAAATGGACTCAAATCCTTTAACCCAGATGGCAGTCTAAAGCAAATAATTGGAACATCGGGCTCAGGTGATGGACAATTCAAGCTTAGTGATGCTACTGCATCTTTTTACTCTCATGGTGCTCTTGCTTTGCATCCAAATAATGGAAGACTCTATGCAGTCGATGGTGATAATAACAGAATTCAAGTATTTGATACAAATGGATCTTTTTATGAGAAATTTGGATCTGCAGGTACAGCCCCCGGAAAATTGGATCTGCCTAAATTTATTGCTTTTACACCTGATGCAAGACTCATCATCACTGATAGAAATCACATCAATTACTTTGATGAAAATGGGACTTTCATAAAAAGAGTTAGTGGAGGCAACTTAACGGTAGCTGTTGATAAATACTCACACAAGATGTGGACATCAGATGGCAAAATTAGG
>NYYP01000032.1:0-62078 GCA_002686835.1 Opitutia bacterium
ATTTTTGACGAAGGCAATTTTGGAATAAGTGACTTTGTGCAGCGAACCAATCACACCCGTGCAATCCAAGGGGAGTTGGCTCGCACCATTTCTATGATGGATGCCATTCGCTCAGCCAAAGTTTTTGTTGTTAAGCCTGAAAACAATCTGTTGCTCAGTGAAGACCCCAACGACCGACCAAGTGCATCGGTCTATGTGGACACTGGAGGGAACACTCTCGATAGGCGAAATGTGAATGCGATCCAATTTTTGGTAGCTCGGGCAGTAAAGGGAATCAACAAGTCCAATGTTGCCGTTTTGGATAACCAAGGAAATTTGCTTTCAGATGAGGGTGAAGTGGAGGGTGCTGCCGGAGTTGTCGGCCAAATGATGAAAGCTTACCAAGCCCAGGAACGCAGATTGGAAGAAAAAATTGAAACCATGCTCGCGAGAATAGTGGGGAAGAATAATGTGGTGGCTCGAGTCTCTGTTAATTTAAACACCAAATCATCCACTCTCTTGGACGAAAAGTTTGACCCAGAGGGGCAGGTTCCACGCACTCAAACATCTGATAAAGATACGGCCACAACGGTCGAGACCAAACCACAAAACCGGGGTGCGGGCATGGGTGCTAATGTCCCCAATGTCAGCCAGGACGCGACGCAGCAGGACCCCTTGATGGCTCAGAGCGATGAAAAGCGTGAAAGTAAGACCACGGATTTTGAGATCAGTCGTACCCTCAGGGAGGAAGTGCAGGAACCCGGCTCAATAGTGGGCCGGAGTGCTGCCGTGCTTATTGCCAAGGGGGAGTCTCCCAGGACAGCTCAGGAAATAGACGGGATTCGTGATGCCGTAGTCAATGCGATTGGGGCCCGTTTTGACCAACTTGATCTCAACACGCATGTAACCGTTCACGAGGTGGAATTTCTGCCAGCTTTTGTTGGTCCTGCTGGAGAGACCCTCAACCAGTTTCAGCAAATTCTCGATACCTATGGTCCTCACTTAAAAAACATTCTCGGGGTTGTTCTCGCCCTTGCAATCTTTGTTGTCTTTTTGAGAATGCTTAAGAAATTTAAACCCAATGATGCAGAGGTTCAGGTGCTAAATGAGGATGATCAACAATTACTGTCCGGGACCAGAAGTTTGGGCAGCGGGTTAACGCCTGAACTCTTAAATGATCTGATTCAGGAAAAACCAGATAATGTGGGTACTGCGCTTAAGCGTTATTTAGAGACCGGAACGACCCGATAATCGGGTCGCCGACAAGTTAATTTTTTTCATGGACGAGGTAGAAGAGGAAGAAGAAAGCGTAGAAGATCGCTACGCTCGCTTGTCGAGGCACGAAAAATTGGCCTTGTTAATGATTGCACTGGGCCCTGACGCTTCCTCTACATTGCTTAAAAGATTTGACCAAAAAGACGCAGACAGTATCTGCAAAAAAATCTCAGACTTTCCTTTAGTCAACCAAGAGATGAAGGACTGCGTATTAGACGAGTTTTCGGAAATTATTGAGTCCAGTGTAAACTCTAACCTTGGTGGTTTATCATTCGCACGAAAAACCTTAGAGTTGGCTCATGGAGATTTTAAAGCCAACAATATTTTGAATCGTATTTCGCCTGTCCGTGACACTCTCGAGTTTATGGAGGATATCAAGGAAATGGATCCTGGGCAGATTTACAATGTCTTGAGATTTGAACAACCCCAGACGATTGCATTTATTTTGTCGAATTTGGAAGCAGACAAAGGATCCGAGGTTTTGCTAATGATGCCACCCAATGTGCAAGAACAGGTGGTCGAGCGGGTTGGGGCCATGGAAACTACCCCGCTTGCTCAAGTAGAACTTGTCGCTAATACCCTGGGTGCAAGAATTGGACAAAAAGGCCAGTCTCCCCGGGTTGTATCGGGTGGTGTGAAAGCGGCTGCAGACTTGCTGAACTGGTTTGACAAAGAGCAAAGCAAAGAACTCCTCAAAAGCATTGAGAAAAGAAATCCCAAGTTGGGTGGGTCGATTCGTCAGAGAATGTTCCGTTTCGAGGATATTGTACGTCTTAGTCCTGGTGATGTTTCCAAAATTACCAAAGAAGTTGATCAAGACGACCTGGTGATTGCCATGAAAAATGCATCTCCTGAACTCAAAAAAGCAATTTATTCGACGATGTCAAAGCGGGCGGTTGAAGCACTTGAAGAACAATTAGGTTTTCTTGGACCCAAGCGACTTTCTGAGATTGAGTCTGCCCAGGACCGGGTTATCCAAATTGTTCGTGAGCTCGAGGAAGATGAGGAAATCATCCTTGATACCGGAGGAAGCGACATTGTCGTTCAATAGGAAAATAACATTCCCGGTGCCACCCACTGGGTTCAGTGTAAGATCTGTCTCCAATCCACCTGTTTCCTTGCAGGAGCATCAATCCAAATCACAAGCAAGTTTTGATGCTGGCAAACAGGAGGCAACCCAGTTTTATCAGGGAGAAATTAAGCAGTTACAGGATCAGTTCGCGGCAAAACAGAACGATCTTCTGGACCAGGTAAACCAAAGGGCTGAAGAGGTACTTGCTATGCTGAATGCCAATTTACCCAATTTGGTAATGGAAATAGTGCAAAAGATTCTACCCAGTATAGAACTAAGTGCTTCAGATATTGAGGGGATCGTTCGTTCTTTGATTAAGGAATTTTCGGATGAGGAAGAAAAACTTGAAGTTTTTTTGTGTCCAGAAGACCTAAAGCTCTTAAAAGCACTTGGAAAAGGATCGAAAGAAGAGGAAGCGAATGAAGCGAGTACAAGTGATAGTGAGGATGGTTTTGCCAGTGCAATTGCAGGAATTTTCGACAATCTCGATGGGGAAGACTCGGTCTTGCCCGACTTGCCTAGAGTCAAATTCCATGAAGATAACTCTTTGGTCTCTGGGGATTGCCAAATTAAAAGTAAGTTCGGTCTTTTAGACGGTAGAATTGCCACTAAAATCAGGAAAGTAAAGGAGGAGTTAACTGAAAATGGTTAATTCCTTAGCAGACAGATTTTCATTACTTCAGGATGGAATCCGGGGAGTCAGAACATTTGATAAAGTTGGTATAGTCCGCAGGGTTGTTGGGCTTGTTATAGAATCTGAAGGGCCCGAGGCATCCATTGGGCAGGTATGTTCTATTCATTCAGACAGAACCCAGGAAAAGATCGAAGCACAGGTAATTGGCTTCAGGGAAAATACAGTCTTACTTATGGCTCTTAGTAGCGTTCATCTGATTCATCCAGGCTGTAAGGTAATATCCAAAAGAAATTCAAACGAGGTTCCCTATGGTACTGCGTTGCTAGGTAGAATAATTGATGGCATGGGCAGACCGATAGACGGGAAAGGCCCCCTGGGTGCCCCGGTTAGGGATGGCTTTTTTGCCGAACCACCCAACCCTTTATCCCGCACACGGATCCAGTCTCCGTTTACTACCGGTATCAAATCAATAGATAGCTTTGTGCCCATGGGTACAGGGCAAAGAATGGGAATTTTTGCAGGAAGTGGAGTAGGTAAATCAATTTTACTCGGTATGATTGCCCGCGGTTCCGAAGCGGATGTAAATGTGATTTCACTCGTGGGAGAACGGGGCAGGGAACTCCGGGAATTCGTAGAGAGTGATCTCGGTGAAGAAGGCATGAAAAAATCCGTAGTGGTTGTGTCAACATCTGATCAGCCTGCTCCGATGAGAATACGTGCCTCTATTTTAGCCACTGCCATTGCAGAAGGATTTAGAAATGAAGGCCAGAAAGTTTTGTTGCTCATGGATTCACTGACCCGATTTGCCATGGCACAAAGGGAAATTGGTTTAGCTTCGGGAGAACCACCAGCTTCCCGGGGTTATGTTCCATCTGTTTTTTCCCTTTTACCGAAATTACTCGAAAGAACGGGAACAAGTGAACTGGGTGCGATTACAGCAATTTACACGGTTTTGGTTGAGGGGGACGACATGAATGAACCCGTTGCCGATGCGGTTCGAGGATTTTTAGATGGTCACATTGTGCTTTCAAGGAAGCTCGCCAATGCCAACCACTTTCCTGCAATCGATGTTTTAAATAGCGTAAGTCGATTGGACCGCTCCGTTTGCAGTGAAGATGAAATTGGATTGATTTCAGAGGCAAGGGACTTGCTTTCTTTATACCGTCAAAACGAAGACATGATAAATGTGGGAGCTTATGTCAAAAACAGTAATCCCAAAATCGACCGTGCTATTGAAAAATTTTCTGACATCCAAACTTTTCTTCGCCAGAAGTTTGATACTTTGTCTGATAGGGAAGTCGCTTTTTCCCAACTTACTTCTGTACTTAGATGAGAACTTTTAATTTTAAACTAAAAGCTCTTTTAAGGCTCAAAGAAACCAAGCGAGAGCAATCTTTGGTCAAATTTGCCCATTCCGTTAAAGAAGTACAAAGGTTGGAAGAGAACTTGGTATCTGCCCAAAAACGTCTCGATTCTGTTCTGGGCATATTACACGACCGTCAGAAGGGAGCCTTCAGGAGTGATCAGATAGAAGCCCTGCAATCGAGCTTAGCACTTGAGCGTGAAAACCTTTCTCAAGTTCAAACCCTCTTGAACCGGGCAAAAGAAATGCAAAGTTCTAGAAGAAAAATTTTTATGGATCATGATTCTCAATGTAAAGCGGTAGATCGTTTACAGGAAAAACAAAAAGAGGAGCACTACTTTAACGAAAATAAAAAAGAACAACTGGAACTCGAAGATGTAATTGGTTCGAGATTCTTGTTTCAAAGAATAAATGGACAGGTCTAAGTTATGAAATTTTCAGCATCAGTTATCGTTTTATTGGCAGTTTTATTGTCCGTTGGCAGTGCCGGTTTAATGCTTTTTTTAAATTATGATGACCTTTTTAAACCCACTCCAGTGGTCAAGGCAGAGTTTACCAGTGTTGAATTTGATGCGGATGATACGAGTTATTCTCCTGCCGAGACTCATTCGATGAACCAGTTATCCAAAGAACTTTCTTTGTTGAAAGATAAGCTGTTGGAAAGAGAAAAAGATTTAGATGCAAGGGAGTCAGCTTTATCGATGGATTTGGAATCATTGGAGAAGCAGAAAAGAGAACTCAACCGCATTCAGGATGATCTTTCTTCAAAACTTGCGGAATTTGAATCCCGAAAGGGCAAGGACTTAAGCGAAGAAAAACTTAAGGAGTACAAAGATACCGCAAAACGCTGGGTCGAAATGGGACCGGAGGTCGCCAGTGTAGAAATACAGAATTGGCGACAAAAAAGAAGGTTTGAAGAAGCACTTAGTATTTTTGAAACACTCAAGGCCGAGGACAAAGCACCCATCATAGCTTTTATGCTCAACAGCGACCAAGATGACCTGATTGAATTGGCGGATGCACTCGCCATGAGAGATCGCGGTTTATTGCCCAGTGTTAGCATGGAATGATTTAAGTGTGACTGACATTTCATTTCATCCATCTTCACAAAACCCCAATGGGCATAAATCCATTGGCGCAGGTGGTTCATTTTGGCTACCACCTAAAATGAAAACGCAGACATTTGAGTCCAGTTTTAAAAATTATTCTGGTTTCAATGATGCTTCAAAAAATGTAAAAACTGCCACAACCAAAGAGATTGTTAGGCAAGGAAATTCATCTACGAAGGTTTCATCCGATACAGGGCAAGTTCAAGAAATAAGAGCAGTTCAATCGAGGCATTCGGGTGCTGCTGGATCAATGCCAAAAGAGATTCCACCCACAACTGGGCAGAAAATATCTGCCAATCCAAACCTTTCCAATCCCCAGTTAGTAAAGCAGTGGGGAGAATTAACCAGAGTGAACATATCTTCAATTGCTCCGCCTGTCCTGCCCATGATAATCCGTGGTTCCAGGTTGGGATTTTCGCCCTCTGGGCATTCCTCAATGCTGGGCAAAAACAAGCAAGACTTGCGACCGAGGGATACGATTCCATCTAATGGCACAAGAATTGCTCATCTGAAATCATCAAAGAACGAAGCATATTCCCAAAATACGGAGCAAAACCCTGAAAATGATTTTTCATCATACAATAAGTCTCTTACGGAGTCCGAAGTGGTCGATGAAATCAAGGGCTCCTTGGCTGATATGTCCCTTCACTCATCCCATAGAAATGGTGTTGTTCGCTTTGCTTTTTCCCTGGAAAATGGAAGTTCTGTATCCGTTAGAATCGAACAGATGAAGGATCACTTTCAAATATGTTTCATATGCGATGACAAAAGCTCGCTGGTTTCTCTTTCCAAGAAATTCAAATCAACGGGTAATCACTTAAACCCAACTGAGTTACCCCTTCATATCCATTTCTTTGATTCGTATAAACAAATGGATAATGTTTTATCCTCAACACCTTCCTTTACATGATAGATGCTCTTTCAAACTCTGCCCTGATGGGGAATCCTCCATCTCTTTCAGCCAAAGATGCTGCCGAAAATAACAGTCAGCTGAAAATGGATGATTTTTTACAGCTTCTGACTAGTCAAATTACGAATCAGGACCCACTTGAGCCCATGAAGGATACGGAGTTCATCTCTCAAATGGCCAACATTGCGTCGCTTGAACAGATGCAGCAATTTACTCAAGGTTTTTCAAAGTTTGCGGACTCTCATGGCGAAATGCTTGCTCAGTCTTACCTGGGCAATCATGTTAATATATCGTCAAATGAGCGGGAAATCTCAGGAGTTGTGGAAGCAGTTGATAAAATGGACGACGGATCAATCCAGATTGTGGTTGATGGACAGTCTTACAATCCTGCTGATGTGCGTAGGGTTGAGTTGCTCAAACCAAGTCAGAATTAGTGTTAGATGATACCTTCCTTACAAAATGGAGTTTCTGCTCTGAAGAGTCTCTCAGAGGGGCTGCAAGTTCTGAGTAACAACATTGCCAATGTCAATTCCCTCGGGTACAAATCATCCAGGGCTAATTACTCTGATAATTCCTACATTTATCAGAATAATCCTGGCTTTGCACTCGATGGAGAGCCCAAAAATGATACCCGAAATTACGGATCAGGCGTGAATGTCAGTTCCCTTTCATCTAACTTCAATCAAGGAGTCATCGAAAATACTGGTTTGGATTTAGACTTTGCGATTGAAGGCGAGGCACTTCCCAATGGTGGCNGTTTCTTTGAGGTGNTCGACCCAAGCACTGGTGAAATACTTTATACCCGTGCGGGTGCNTTTGAGTCCACCAACCAGGGTCTGGTAGTTACCCGTGACCANTANAGATACCAACTCAGTAATGTGAACGGAGAGGCACTGGTTATCGGACTTGAAGACGGTGAAGATNTGTTGGCACGAAGAGTGGACGCGAGTGGAGTGGTTAGTCTGATTGTTCACAAAGATGGTCAAGACCTGGTCNGGAATTCTGGTCAAATTAAGTTGGCTAATTTTAGTGCACCACAATACCTTCGTCGTATGGGGAATGGTTTTTACTCGAATGGGGGNGCAGGTGANNACNTAGCTGGTTTGGTCGATAACGCCATTCCTGCCTCTGGNTCTAATGGTAAAATCAAACAATACGCTCTTGAACTTTCTAATGTCGACTTAACCAATGAATTTGCCATGATGATTAGCCACCAACGATCCTTTCAAGCAGGCTCCAGAATAGTTACTACTTCAGATGCTATTTTAAGCGAAGCCGTAAACCTTAAGCGCTAACCCTTAACTATTTCTCCTAATGAGTGCAGATCAATTAGATGAATTACCCGCGAGCGGTGGAAGTAAGAATTCAGGCGGCGGAAATTTAGTCCCTGTTCTTATTGCGATTGTTCTTGCCCCGGCTCTGACCGTGGCTGCTATGACATTCGTGATCAAAATGAATAAGCCTGAACAGGTGATTAAGGACCAGATCATTGAAGGGGGGCAGCCATTGAATATGGAACCTTCCGGAGAAGAGAAATTCTATGAGATCAAGCAACTTATCACCAACCTGGGTGGTCCGATAAAGTCTCGATACATTAATCTCGAACTGAGGTTAGAAGGGCTTGCTGGAGACTTTGAAAAAGTCCTGGAAATGAATGAGCATCGCATTCGTGACAAAGCTCTGTCCATCATGGGGGGATACACTTATGAAGATGCCCAACTGGATGGTTTTCAGGAAAGGGTAAGAATTGATCTCAAAAAAGCATTTTCTATGGTTTTGCGCAAGTATCGCGATGGCGAAAGCGACTTGATACGCCAGATTTATTTCACTCAATTCGTTGTTCAATAACAAAATAATCTCTATCCATGGCAGATACTGATAATTTTGAGGATGAAAGCTTCGAGCTTGATGAGCTGAAAGGCAGTTCATCAGGTGGCGATTTTATATTTCTGCACGATGGTACCAAGTTAGAAGATTCTGCTGATCTTAAGATTAAGAAGTACGATTTTACCAACCCCATCGTTTTGTCTGAATCTGACCTGGCGTTATTGAAAACAAAATCCGAGCAGTTTGTTTACTACCTGGCTGGTCATCTTTCTATGTTTTTGCGCACCGAGTTTAACTTGGAATTAGAAGAATTAAATGCAGATCTTTACAAAGGTTTTGTATCCTCAATTAATTCGCCCTCCTGTGTGACACTTTTTAAATTACAAGAACTCAATGGGGTGGGTTTGCTTGATGTGAATTCTCATTTATCTGCCACGGTTGTAGATCGAATTTTGGGAGGTCGTGGATCTACAAATCCCGAAGAACGCGGATTGACAGATATCGAAAAAGCTCTCGTTGAAGATTTTAACCTCATCATTCTTGAGGAGTGGTGCAAACAGTGGAGCTCGATCAAAAAACTCAATCCAGTTGTGATTGGAACAGAAACGACTGGCAAATTTTTGCAGACATCGCCCCCCCATGCGATGATGCTTATTTTAACCATGGAAGCCTCCTTTGGAGATGTCTCTGGACCTTTGCGTGTGGCGGTTCCTTATTATACCATGGAGCCGGTTTTGAGTGGTATCCTTTCGCAATCGAATGTACCCAGTAAACCAAAGGCTTCAATCTCTCCTAAATGGCATGAAATTTATGATGAAATCCCGGTCGATATTTCAGTTGAATGGGATGCTTTTCAACTTTCAGTGCGCGATCTTTTAAATTTAGAAGTCAACGACATTATCGAAATGAATCCCGAAATTGTTTCCAATACCAAAGTCAGGATTGAGGATCGTACATGTTTTGTCGGTGAAATCGGTTTAGAAGGTGATCAAGTAGCTTATCAAGTAAACGAATGTAAGACAGAAGGTCTGAACCTAATAGGAAAATCTCATGGATAGTAAAAAAATGGATATCGTTATGGATGTAAAAGTCCAAGTCACGGTTCAGTTGGGCACCGCTCAACTTCCAATGAAAGAAATTGTTGAATTAAGCCCAGGTTCTCAAATTCAATTAAAACAGAATGCCAAGGACCCAGTAAGTCTCTTGGTAAATGGCAAACTCATCGCACTTGGTGAGGTTGTGGTTATTGATGACAGGTTTGGTTTAAAGATTACTGAAATTGTTGATTCCATTTCCTAGCCATCAGGATTTTTAACATTCGCAGTCATAGTTTTAATTTTTCTTCCTAAATCCGGCAAAATGTAATTATGGATCAGCTCGAGGAATTGGGTCAGATTTTTCGGGTACTGGGGTTCTTGGGGGTATTTGCATGCTTGGCCTACTTTCTAACCAAATTTTTTAATAAGAGGGATTTGGCCAAAAAAACAACCAAAGGAAAGGGCGGAATTTTATTGTGTGACACCAAATCGCTTGGGAATAAGCAATTTCTTGTGGTTGCAGAGTATGAACAGGAAAAATTTTTGCTGGGCATTAGTTCAGGAAGTATAGAACTACTGGCAAAGCTCAATGTATCTTCCATCCCGGCCAATTTGCCTTCGCAGGAAACGACCTCTTAATTTCAAATGCTAAAACTTTTAGATTCTGGAAGAAGCCATCGGTTGGGATGGTTGTTTTTGTGTTTTTTGTTCTTACTTGCCTCTAGTCTATGCGATGCTCAAACGACTGGAACGGGAGCACCCGGGCTCAGGATAGATGTAAGCGGTGCGAACGAGGAAGGGGATTTAGGGCTGGCCATACAATTGGTCATCGCGATGACAATCCTAACTCTCGGACCCTCTGTGATTATGATGATGACTTGTTTTACGCGCATAATCATAGTGCTGGGGTTTGTGCGCAATGCGATCGGAGTCAATGCTGCTCCATCCAGCCAGATTATCATCGGCCTTGGGTTATTTTTAACTTTTTTCATCATGGGTCCGATATGGAACAAAATATATGATGATGCGGTTACTCCGTATATGGAAAAAGCCATGAAGTCTTCTGAAGCTTTGGATGTGGCGACCGCCTACATGAAAGATTTTATGATGAACCAAACTAGGCAAGAAGATGCTCAGTTTTTCCTGGAAATTTCCAGGCAAGGAGCCATGACGCGAGATGAATTGCCTCTTAGCATCGTTGTGCCTTCCTTTATCCTGAGTGAGCTCAGAACTGCTTTTCAAATGGGTTTTCTAATATTTATACCCTTTATCGTGGTCGATTTTATTGTGGCTTCCACGCTTATGTCTATGGGTATGATGATGATGCCCCCGGTGGTCATTTCAATGCCATTTAAACTTCTGCTCTTTGTCTTGGTGGATGGTTGGTATCTAATTGTTCAATCCCTCGTCGAAAGTTTTAATGTTTCATAACCAAAGATCAGTACTATGACCATCGAGCTGGCTGTCGACTTGATGAGAAACTTGCTACAAACAGGTTTGCTCATCGCGATTCCTATTTTAGGTACTGCGACTGTGGTTGGTCTCCTAGTCAGTTTTATTCAGTCAATTACAAGCTTGCAGGAGCAAACCCTAACCTTTGTGCCCAAATTAATCTGTGTTTCCTTGGCTATTGTGTTGGCATCCAATTTTATCTTGAAGACCATGACTGATTTTTGTATCTCGATGTTCAACCTGATCCCAACGATGGCTCAGTGACCATTGAGGCAGAACAAATTGTAGTCTGGATCTTGGTCTTGCTCAGGACCGGGGCTTTTTTTTTAGGGATTCCTCTTTTTGCAGGTAGACTTATTCCGGTGAGAATCCGAATGGCGTTTGGCCTTATTTTGTCGCTCTTGATTAGTCCTTTTGTTCCTGCAGATTTAGCCATTGCCTCTCATTATGTGGGAGCCATCCTTTTGTCGATGAATGAAGTCTGTATCGGCTTACTTCTAGCAATGATGGTACGTATGGTATTTTTTGCTGTAGAATTGGCAGGCTACTTAATTTCTTATGAAATTGGGCTGATGGCAAGTAATAGCATCAACCCGCTTCTTGGGTCTACCGATGCCACACTAAGCAGTTTATTTTATTACTTTAGTTTACTTATCTTTTTCATTGTTGGCATCCATCAGGAAGTGATCAAGGCCTTTACCTTGAGCTTTGAAATTCTTCCAGTCGGAAGCTTTTTTCTTCAAGCCAATCCGATGGTAGAATATGTGAGGGAGGTTTCCAATGTATTTGTTCTGGGAGTGTTGATGGCTGCCCCTTTCATTGCACTAAATTTTATTGTCAATATTTCCTTCGCGGTTCTTGGGAAAGCCGTGCCAAAAATGAATGTTTTTATTACCAGTTTTGCCATTCGAATTTTGGCTGGGCTTGTCTTGTTGGTTTCATCCATTTTATTATTTTCATCCTATGTAATTGAGCATAGCAGGAGATCCGTCCAAGTGATGCTCGATATTATCCAGTCCGGATAGAACCTTTTTTCGTGATATGTCTGATGTAGACAAGAGTTCAAAAACAGAGCCCCCTACGGAAAAGAAATTATCTGAAGCCAGATCAAGAGGGCAGTTTGCCAAAGCCCCCGAAATTGGAATGACAGCGACTCTTTTGGCTGGATTACTGGTGCTCTTTTTTTGGGCTCCGGCAAAAGCCGGTGAACTTATGCTTTTTACCAAGTCTGTCTTCGAGAACTTAGAGAGTATCCAGGCAACTCAGGAGGGTATGGCCAGCACATTTGGTGATTCGTATCTGGCAATGGGACTTATTGTTCTACCCATGTTGTTGGGATGTTTCATGGCATCCTTATTGGCCGAAGGCGTTCAAACTGGTTTTAATTTTACGCCCAAGGCGATCGAACCAAAATTCAGCAAAATGAATCCGATCAAAGGAATTCAGAGGATATGGGGTTTGAAAGGTCTCAAGGCATTCTTCGTCGATTTTTTAAAGTTTTTATTCATTGGTACGGTGGTCTGGTTGACCATTTTGATTTTTTTGAAAGACCCAATTTTTTATGCCCCAATCCCGGTTCAACATATTCCTGCTTTCATTTATGAACTTTTAATAGTTATGTTTGCCTTGCTCGTACTGATGCTGTTGGTCGTGGCGATCATTAATTTTATCATTAAGAAGAAAGAACATAATGATGAAATGAAAATGACCAAGCAGGAGGTTAAGGAAGAGCGCAAAAGCAAGGAAGTGTCCGAAGAAGTAAAGTCCGCGCAAAGAAAAAAGGCGATGGAGATGGCAATGGGGCAAAATCTCCAAGATGTCTCAACCGCTGATGTGGTTGTGACAAATCCTACTCACTATGCGGTGGCACTAAAATACGAAAAAGGCACGGATAATGCTCCAGTTGTGGTTGCGAAAGGTCATGACATGATTGCACGGAGAATAAAATTGATAGCCAAAGAGTTTGAGGTTCCCATGGTTGAAGATAAGCCTGTGGCGCAAATGCTTTATGCTCTTGGGGTTGTGGGACAATCCATTCCTGTGCAGCTTTACCAGGTTGTAGCCAAAATCCTCGCTGATGTTTACAAAAAGCATTCCTATTACTTCCATCGTTTAAAAGCAAGAAGGCTACTTTCCCGGAGTAGATCTTCGGTTCAGCTTGCCTAATGGAATTATTGCAAAAATTTCTTCCTTTTTTTTCCCGTTTCAAGGGAAATTCAGATTTAGGCTTTATTTTTGGTCTGTTTGCCGCTGTTTTTCTGTTAGTAATTCCTATACACAAAGACTTGCTGAGCATATTACTGGTTTTCAGTATTGCGATTTCCCTGCTTATACTTCTCACCGTGGTCTATGTCAAAGAACCACCAGAGTTTTCAGTTTTTCCTACCATCCTTTTGGCGGTTACTCTTTACCGGTTGGGTCTGAATGTTGCTTCCACCAGGCTCATTCTTTTGGATGGAGATGCTGGGTCAGTTATCCAGTCCTTTGGCACCTTCGTGGTAGGGGGCAACTATGTGGTGGGAGCAGTAATTTTCTTCATCCTGGTGATTATTAATTTCGTTGTGATTACCAAAGGTGCTGGGCGAATCGCGGAAGTGACTGCTCGCTTTACCTTGGACGCCATGCCGGGCAAGCAAATGTCCATTGATGCTGAAATGAATGCTGGCATAATCACCGAAGCCCAAGCCCTTGAAAAGCGAGCCAAGATTCAAAAGGATGCTGACTTTTACGGAGCGATGGATGGTGCCAGTAAATTTGTACGGGGAGATGCTATTGCAGGTATATTTATAACTGTCGTCAATGTAATCGGAGGTATCTTAATTGGTTATTTTCAACGGGAAATGGCAATGGGAGAAGCCCTGCAGTCTTATACCATTCTTTCTATCGGTGATGGTTTGGTTTCGCAGATTCCAGCCATTATAATATCGATAGCAGCTGGTATTTTAGTAACCCGCTCCTCCGACGAAGCCAACTTGGGAGAATTCGTGGGTAAACAGTTGACCATATATCCCCGGGCTATTGCCATTTCCGGATTTTTGCTTCTTCTTTTCTCCGTTTTCTTGTCGGAGACATTTTGGCCCTTTTTTCTTTTATCAGTAGCCTGTTTCTGTGTCTCTTACATTCTGTCGAAAAAAGCCCAGGCAGAATCCACTATTGAAGAGGTTGACCCAGCTTTACCGCATCCTGCTGCTGTTGCTGCGGGTGCACAGCACTCTCCTTCTGGCACCAAAGGTTCAGATCCTGCACAAGCTACTCCAGAAAGTAGCCCTTCCAGTAGTGCAACTATGGAGAAAGCTATCGAACAGGAGGTATTCGCCCTGGAAATGGGATATGGCTTATTAATTTTGGCGGATAAGGGCAAGGGGGGAGACCTACTTGAGCGAATTACGGGGGCTCGTACCAATTTTGCCAAGGAAATGGGAATGCTTTTACCTACGATTGGTGTCAGGGATAACATAGAACTTGAACCCAATGAATACCGGTTTTTGCTTCGGGGGAAAGAAATTGCCCGTTCATCAGTTATGCCCGACCGTTTTTTGGCGATGAATATGGGTGGAGGTAACGAAGATAAGTTGGATGGTGTGGCAACGATTGAACCTGTGTTTGGAATCAAGGCCAAATGGGTAAGCGAAAAAGATAAAAGAAAAGCTGAAGTCGAGGGATTTACTGTGGTCGACCCTTCCTCTGTTTTGGTCACCCATCTTTCGGACATTTTGAAGAAGTCAGCCTATATGATTCTTGAGAGGGAAGGGACCCAGAGTTTACTTGATCTGATCAAAGACAAGAACCCAACTTTGGTTAGTGAATTGCTGCCCGATTTAGTCAGCGTTGGTATTATCCAGAGAACCTTGCAAAACCTATTGAGGGAAAGGATTCCCATCAAAAATTTAACTCTCATTTTGGAAACAATTGCCGACATGGCAGCGATTACGAAAAATCCTGATGATTTGTCCGAACAGACGAGAAAGCGCCTTGGAATGTATTTTGTTAAGGAATATGAAACTGAGCCCAACAAGCTGATCTCCATGACTTTGGATCCAAAACTCGAACAAATTCTAGTCCAGCGAGTTAAAAAGAGTCAATTTGATGTGGGTTTAGCGATGGATCCAGATCTCACTCAGGGATTAATTTCTGAGATTGTTCCGAAGATTGAAGAAATGACTGACCAAGGTTTAAGCCCCTGCCTGGTAACCACTTCAGATCTTAGGCTTGCCCTGAGAAGATTCCTGGAACCGAGTTATCCCCAACTCTCCATTTTTGCCTATCAGGAAATTCCCTCTGAAACCATGGTTGAGCCTTTCGCATCCATAACCCTTCCTCAATTTTCCATTCCTGAAAACTTCTCCCCGATACCCGGTGAGGCAATAGCAGGAGATACCGATCTGGCGGCCAACGAACCTCAACTGGTCAGTTAGTATGATTACAGAAGACAACGATACAGGCAAGGAGACCAAGCCGAAAAGATTTCGCTTGGTGGTTCGCTCTGCAGAAGAGGCTGTCCGTATGATCCGAGATAAACTCGGAGAGAATGCCCGGGTTGTTTCAGTGCGACAAACTGGAGGAGAAGGTTTAAAGCGTTTTATATCCTCTCCCAAACTTGAGGTTATTGCCGAAGTACCTCTTCCTGATGAGACTTCCACTGTGCAGGCTCCTGAAGTGAGTATTCCAGCTGACTTATCTGGTGGTGACAGTGCGGAGTTTGCTGTTGAGTCGCAAACCCCATCCGCCAACCAGATTGATCAATCCAAGGATTCAGGCGAAACCAAACCAACCATTGAGTCAAACCCGGAACAGGTGGACGCTTTAAATATTCTGACCAAAGCTGGTTTTGATGAGACCCTCATCTCTCAAATGAAATCCTGGCCTGAAGTTGGGAAACTGGATGGTTTATCTTTGGCGGATGTGCTTCGAAAAGTGACCCTATGTCTGTCGGACCGCTTTCAATCAACGCCTTCCTCGGCCTTAAGTAGCAAAGTTGCTTTACTTGGATCTCCCGGAGCTGGAAAGACCACCATGCTTTGCAAACTTTTAGCTCATGAGGTTTTTATTAAAAAGAGGGTACCTATGGTTCTGAAGCTAGAAAATGGGGTGCCTAATCCCGATGATTCTTTGAGGATTTTTTGCGAAGTTATCGGTGTCACTCTTTATCGAGAATCTTCGAAAATTCCTCCGGCATCACTCGACTCCCCACTATTTATTGATATTCCAGGTATCTCGATAAACAATGCCAGTGAGTGGTCTTCCATTAACTCTTCGTTGCAAGCTCTTGAGATTAATAGCCGTATTTTAGTGATCAATGGTGCCTATGATGTTGGAGTTTTGACTAAGTGCATTCGCATAGGGAGCAACCTTGGTGCAACCCACTTAGCGATCACTCATTTTGACGAATTATCAAATGCATCAAAATTATGGCCTCTTATTTTGGACTCCGGAATGACTCCCTACTGTATTTCAAATGGACAAAATGTGACTGGGGATTTTTCCGCTAATGTATTGAATCAAATGATTGCAAAGTCATTTCCAGAAAATTTGTATTCCCAAACCTTTTCCTCCTACCAACGGGCTTAAGATATGAATGATGATGCAAAATTTTTCTTTTTCCTTAGCGGTTTCTTCGGCTTCGTCTTTTTTTATTTTTTCTCAATTTTTCTCAATCGTGACCCAATCCTTAGTCTCGTTTATGGATCAACCGGTTCGTTGTTCTTTTCCATACTTGGCAGATACCTGCTTATCTCTGCTCTGCGTAAAGTCCAAACCTCACAAGCGTCCCTTGATAATGAAAGTCCTGAAGATACTGCAGGCAGTAATAATAACTATTCATCAGGGAAAGAAAAAAACCAAGATGTGCTCAAAACTTCTTTAAAAGCTAACCAGGAAGCTGCTTCTTCTAAATCTGCAGATCTCCGTTCCCTTCCTACTAAGAAATGAGCAACCTGGCTTCCAGTCACTGTCCTTCTGAGGATCATACCAAAAGGTTTCAACAGGCTGCAGACAATTATCGTCATGCCATGTCAAATGACAGGGACCGTGACCAATGGATCGAAAATTATCTTCCTTTGGTAAAATCGATTGTTAACCGATTGCGCTACCATTTTCCGGACAATTATGAAACCGAAGATATGTATGGAATCGGTGTGCGTTCCTTAATTCTGGCGGTCAATCGATTTGATCCATCCAAAGGGAAATCCTTTGGCAATTATGCTGCCCTACGCATAAAGGGTGGTTTGCTTGATGAACTCAGAAGAATTGATCATTTGCCCAGGGCCAACCGTGCCAAGGCTAAGTCTTTGCAGTCCACAGTTGTAGAATTGGAACAGGTTTTAAAAAGGCCACCAACCCCGGAAGAAATTTGTAAAGAATTGAAACTTTCCTCGGCTGAATACGAAAAGCTTCTCAAGGAAACGCAGCCCATTATCTTCGTACCATTGGAAACAAAATCTCATCATTCTGATTCTGAAGATTATTCAACATCCTTAAGTGAAACACTCCATGATCCCACGGAATCTTCTGCCTTTGACCAGGTGGAACGAAAAGAAAAAATTACGATGCTCCGTGAGAGAATCAAAGAATTACCAGAACAAAGTCAGAAAATTCTCATGCTTTACTATATCGAGGAATTGAGGTTGTCTGAAATTGCTCATGTCTTTAACTTGTCGGAAGGTCGAATTAGCCAAATACTATCACACTCTATCATTTCTCTACGAGCCAAGTTCCAAACATCCGAGTAACAACTATATAATAACATGCTCTTAATAATCGGACTCATTATTGTTTTTGTTTCCTGCATCGGTGGGTTTGCTGTTGCTGGAGGAAACCCTGTCAGCCTAATTCACGCCGGTGAAATTATGATTATTTGTGGGATCGGTCTGGGTATTTTAGTAGTGTCCAGCCCAAAGAGTGTTCTCATGAGCCTCAAAACTGATATTTTGAAGGCGTTCAAAGGTGGAATTAGTGATAAGGGCAAATTTATTGATCTGCTCGTTTTATTGTATGAGTTGTTTATGCTCGGTAGGAGAAAAGGCACTCCAGCCTTGGATGAGCATGTGAGTGATCCCACCAACAGTTCAATTTTCACCAAGTATCCATCTTTTCTCAACGATACGGGTCTGGTTGAATTTCTTTGCAATTCTCTTCGTCCAATTGTTGATGGTCGTTGTAAACCTGGTGAGATAGGAGGAATCCTTCAGTCTGAGCTGAGCAGTCGTGAAGCTGAGGCCAGCAGATCGATTAAGGCAATTGAGATGATTTCGGATGCACTTCCGGGAGTGGGAATTGTTGCGGCTGTTTTGGGCATCATTAACACGATGTCCAATCTCGAAGACCCAGAATCTGTCGGTTACAAGGTTGCAGCTGCTCTTAGTGGTACATTTCTCGGAATCTTCCTTGCCTATGGGGTTGGAGTACCTCTTGGTCGATTGGTTTCATTGAATCAGGGGCAGGAGATGTTGTACTATCGGATCGTGGAAAGAACTGTATCGGGATTTGCAACCGGACTTTCACCAATCATGGCTGTGGAAATAGGTCGTCGATCGTTGGATAAACAGATCCAGCCGACTGCCGATGAGTTGGAAGAGAAGTGCAAAGATGCCGCCAAGGGCGGATGAGTATCAGTTTTTTTTGCGAGTAACCACCATGTTTACATTACCTGCAAAAAAAACAAGCAGATGCTCTTTTGGGCATGGAGGTGCCTGGAAAGTTGCCTATGCAGATTTTGTTACCGGAATGATGTCCCTCTTCCTAGTGCTTTGGATTTTATCGCAGGACGAAGAGGTAATCATTGCGACCACCCGGTTCTTCAGGGATCCTTACAAGGCGGGTGTTCCCAAATCTACCCCGGTTGAACAAAAAGACGCCCGTCCCGGTAGTATGGTGGACCAAATCGTTGGCCGTTCTGACACTACCATGAGGAATACTGATGATACCACGTCGATTGACATAGATGTGCTTCATCGAATTGCCCAAGACTGGTACCAACGGTTAAAACTTCATGAAATTGATGATTCCACAATCCAATTGGAAGTTACTTCAGATGGGTTGAAAGTGACTCTTTATCATGGGGATGATAAGCCTGTTTTCGAGTCCACTTCCTCCAAACTTTCGGAGCATGGTCGCAAGGTCATGCAGAGAATGTCATGGCTGTTATCCCAGCATGTACTGGCTTACCGGATCGATTCTCATTCCATGGACTTAGCTGACAAAGTAAAAAACCATGAACTGGCAGAATGGGAACTTTCCCTCTACCAAGCGGTTGAAATTAATAATGCTCTTGGTCATTATTCCGCTGGAGAATTAGATGGAAAACTCGAAAGAATGACCGGTCATGGTGCTACCAAACCAAACCGGATTCGTTTTCCTAACCGACCTGATAAGAATAGAAGAGTGGAGATCAGTTTGGTACTGGATGTAAGTAAGGAGGATCTGGCACGATACCGTTAGGTTTGGATATTTTCATTACCTATTACTTACCATGGAAAGTTATTTAAAAGGCAGGGGATACAAAGAACCCATTGAAACCGAGGAATCAAAGTTTCAAGGCTTTCTGGAGGGAAAGAATTCGTCTGATGAGACCGAAAAGAAAGATGATTCAGTGCAAATACCCCAAGAAAAAGAAGTAATTTACGAAGAGGAGGGATGCCCCAAGGTTGAGGTTATATCGGAAGATGGTTGTCCGACCACTATTGTAATTCATTTACCGGACGGTCGCCTGTTGGAGATCGACTGCCACTATTAAGTCTCTTTAATTTACCTCGGCCTTGGTAAAGGCATGAGCAAAATCATTTTAGTGGCACAAATATTGCTTAACAAGATGAGTGAATTTATCTTTGTACGAAAATGCGTCTGCACTCAGGGGCTTGGAACAGTATCAAAATGTTATAGCTAATAACATCGCAGCCAGTCATGTGGCGGGATTCAAGAAGGTTGCGGTCTCTTTTGAAGGAGTGGATGGCGGGGAAATTGCACGTTCCACTCATGGACGCTTAAGAAATGAGATGCCCGGGTCATTTCCGGTTATGAAAAACCAGGTCGACTTTAATAGTGGAGAATTAAAAGAAACGAACAACCCATCAGATCTAGCCGTTCAGGGTGATGGTTTTTTTGCACTTATGAACACCAGTGGGGAGAGAATATTTACCCGTGACGGGCAGTTTTACATAAATTCAGCTGGTAGAATGGTCAACTCCATGGGGCATGAATTTTCAGATGAAGGCGGAAATACAATCGACCTGGTTCCTGGCGGTGGAGATCCCTCCATTGATCAAGAGGGGCAAGTTTTTCAGGGAGAGCAACTTGTTGCTAAACTCGGGCTCTTTGTTTTTGAAGAGCCTGTCGAGCAGCTACAGAAAGTGGGTGGCGGTTTTATTGCCAAAGATGAAAACCTCGAACCCGAAGTAGCTGAGCCCCAGTCCTTTAAAGTGCTTCAAGGTTTTTTAGAAAGTAGCAATGTTTCAGCTATCGAAGAAATGATTGGATTAATCGAAGTTTCCCGTGCTCATGAGGCAAACCAAAAAATGGTGCAAGCCCTTGATGAAAATACAGGCAAAGCAATTGGTACACTTGGCCAAACTAGTTAATAAATTATGAATCTATCACTCTATTCCGGGGCTACGGGTATGCAGGCCCAACAACTCAACCTCAATGTCATCTCCAACAACATTGCCAATGTAAACACGACTGGGTACAAGAAGAATAAAATCGAGTTTCAGGATCTTCTTTATCAAAACCCTCGTCAATCAGGCGGGCAGACAGGAGCGGGTAATGTCATTCCCACAGGGGTCGAAATGGGCAACGGTACCAAGGTGGTTTCAACTGCAAAGATTTTTACGCAAGGTCAGCTTACTCAAACCAATGAAAAAATGGATGTTGCCATTGACGGAGGCGGCTTTTTTCAGGTTGAGCGTGCTGACGGCACCGAGGCTTACACCAGAGATGGTGCATTCAAAATAGGACCAGACGGTCAAATTACCACAGCTGATGCGCTCCCACTTGCAGCTGGATTGCAAATAGACCCGGAAGTTACCAATGTGTTTATTTCACCCACCGGCGAGGTTTCGATTGAAACAGCTGATGGTACCCAAATTATCGGTCAGTTGGAATTGGTCCGTTTTCCAAATCCTTCTGGTATGAAATCCCTGGGAGGAAATTTATACATTGAGACAGAAGCAAGTGGACCTCCCGAAATTGGAGCACCCGGGGAGAACGGATTTGGCGTTTTGCAGCAAGGGTATTTGGAAATGTCTAATGTCAATGTGGTGGAAGAAATGGTTAACATGATTATTGCCCAGCGGGCATATGAGGTGAATTCAAAATCTATTCAAACTTCCGATGATATGCTTTCTCGCGTCAATCAATTGAAAAGATAATTGAAAGCGATCCTGTCATTCAGTTTGTTTGTCATCCTCTCTGGGGCTGTTTTTGCGGGTGTCGAACGGTTTTTGAAACCTCTTAAAGTAAACCCCCAAGAGCAACTTTTCCCAGGCAAAGCAAATGCCCTTATCCGTGCTTCATTCTCTATGGATCGTTCGCACAAGGTGCTTGCCCTCCAGAAAAAAGAATTGATCACATCTCAACGCCTTGAACAACTGTTGTCTGAATCTATCCAGCATCGTTTTCAGGCAATTGGAGAGATTGTGGTCAACTTAACCTCATCCTGGAAAACTATCGAATTAAATTCTGATTTCGTACTTAAACTTTCCGATGTTTCCCCGGATGAACTTTCGCCCAGTTGCTTTATACGTTTTTCATTGTGGGATTCCGGGAAAAAAGTAGGGAATTTTGCCCTGCCTATCCGTGTTGCCCAAATGAGAGACATTTATGTTTCTGCCCGGTCAATCACTTATGGGGCAAAACTTTCAAAGGAAGACTTTAAGTTGCAAAGAGTCGATGTGTTAAAACAGCATGCAAACTCCGTTCCGGGCTCAACCAATCTTTCCAGCTTTCAGTTGGACTCTTATCTGTCCGCCAATAGTCCGTTGAAGTGGAGTAATATATCCAAGGCCAACCTAATAAAGAAGGGGCAGGTTATTGATGTATTTGCCTCTGGAAATGGAATTTATGTAACAATGAAAGGACTTGCCCTGGAGGATGGAGCGATGGATTCGTTCGTAAAGGTTAGGAACCTTTCGTCCGAGAAAGAATTTCATGCGAAAGTCCTCAGTGAGAATAGTGTCAAAGTATCTTTGTAACCGACCCTTTAAATGTTGAAAACCATCTTACAATTTCTGTTTATCTTTCTACTGCCTTTTGCTTCCAGTGCGACCTCTCTATGGTTGAAGAGTAGTAACAATCAACGAGGTATTTTTGGTGGTAAGAGAGCTTTCAGTGTGGGGGATTTAGTNACAATTGATGTGGCAGAAAGTTCATCGTTAGCTGCATCCCAAAATTCTGTGAGGAATCGTCAATTACAGGTAGAAAATGCGGTTACTCAATTTCTTTATGCTAACAGTAAACTTGGAACGCACAACGGAGGGTTGCCTGGTACTCAAATAGAGACCCAGAGCAGTAACCAAGGTGGTGGGTCCATCGCCAATACCCAGGATTTAAAGGGTCGGGTAAGTGTGATCGTAATTGATGTTTTGCCCAATGGTGTTCTTGTTCTAGAGGGGGCAAGAATGGTTACTTTCTCTGGAGAAAGTTACTATGCGGTGCTCAAGGGTATGGTTAGGCAGGAAGATATCGGCTTTGGATTCAAGGATGGTTTGCGCTATCGAAATATTGTCTCTTCCCAGTATATAGCTGATGCNCAAATCGAATTTGTATCCAAAGGTAGCCTGGATGACGCTCAAAAAGAATCTTGGTATCAAAAATTATCTTCTGTCCTCAATCCTTTCTAATACCAATGAAATTTTGCTCAGGTTTTCTACTTTTTCTTATGTTCAGTTGCCTTAGCCATGGGGCAAGGATCAAAGACCTCACTGATGTACGTGGGTTTAGGAGTAATCAATTGTTTGGGTACGGAATTGTGACCGGATTAAATGGGCAGGGTGATTCCCGGATCGAATACACTGAGCTTGGAATTCTCAACGCATTGGAGACCTTAGGCATCCGGGCAGACAAGGCTGACAAATCAAGAAATATTGCGGCGGTTATGATTACCGCGGAGATAGGTCCATTTGCCAAGGAGGGAACTAAACTCGATGTTACTGTATCATCGATTGGTAATGCAGATTCATTGCAGGGAGGTATATTGCTTCAAACCCCTCTCAAGGGTGCCGATGGAACGGTTTACGCAGTTGCCCAGGGTCCGGTTTCAATAGGCGGGCTTTCTGCAGGTAATGGTGGTGGAAATATTCAAGTTAATCATCCNACCGTGGGCATGGTGACTAATGGTGCACTTGTTGAGCGTGAAATTTCTACGGATGCACTGAAGAAGGAATCTGTTGATCTCTTGCTTCGCTCTCCGGATAACCTGACCGCAGTTAAAATGGCTGAAGCAATCAATAATTTTTATCCAGGTTCTTCCTTGGCTGTAGATGGTGGTGTTGTAAATGTCCGGCTACCCTTGGAGTTTTTGGGACAAACCACTAACTTNATTGCCGCCATTGGTGAAATAGATGTAAAGCCTGATGTTCCAGCCAAAATTATTATCAATGAAAGAACCGGGACTATTGTTGCCACCCAGAATGTGCGAATCTCCCCGGTTGCCGTCAGTAGCAGTAATGTTACAATTTTCCTTAATCCTACCACTGGGGTCAGTCAGCCCTTACCTTTTTCTCGTGGTGCAACTGAAGTGATTGAAGGTGAGAATGCTGAGCTTATTGAAGAAGTTGGNCGGTTTGAATCAATCGATGAACTCGATCCTCCAGGAGCCACAACTGTAAACGAATTAGCGACTGCCCTGAATAAACTTGGGCTCACCACCCGTGAGATGACCTCAATTTTTCAATCGATCAAAAATGCCGGGGCACTCCAAGCTGAATTGGTGATTAACTAATCAACTCATGGAAAGCAGTAAAATAACCAGTAAAAATGTGAGTTTAGACTCGTCCCTGCTTATGGAGATGGTGCATGCCAAAAATAAGACTGAGGCAGAGAAGACTAAATTTGTGTCCGAACAATTTGAGTCTGTGCTGGTTAAACAATTTCTTAACGATGCACTAAAGCCCATGTTCAAAGGAGTCTTTAACGAGAACAGTGAAGGTCACAGGCTTTATCGTCACTTCTTTACTGATGCCCTTTCCGAAAGTATCGCTCAAGGTGGAGGCTTTGGGGTATCATCCATCTTACAACAACAACTTGCCCATCCTCAGCCCACAACTGAGGAAAGTTCTCCAAAAAAGGGTGATTAATCATGGTTAATTTAACTCAAACTGCTGGCAGCAAAAACTGGGAGGAACTTCTCGAGTTGTTGCGTACGGAATTGCAGGAATACGGTGGTTTAATCGGTCTGCTTAATGCCCAGCAGCAAACCATTTTAAGNCGTCAATCTGACAGTTTGCTTGAAATCAACCAATCGGTTCAGACCCAGATGGAAGCCAGTCAGATTTTGCAAAAACGCCGGCAAGGCTATGTTTCTCATTTGGCCCGTACTTTTGGCCGTTCAGAAGAATCAACTCTGAGCGAGTTACTTCCGCATTTGCCTGATGTGACCCAACCCATGTTTGAAAGCATCATCGAAGAAATTAATTCTTTAATTTCCAATGTTCGCCGAAAGGTTGCCCAAAACCAAAGATTGCTGGCTCGGTTGCTTGAAGTGACCGACCATATTCTCTCGAGTGTGAACCCCAC
Organism: Opitutia bacterium; assembly: GCA_002686835.1. Taxonomy (GTDB): domain Bacteria; phylum Verrucomicrobiota; class Verrucomicrobiia; order Opitutales; family Seribacteraceae; genus Chordibacter. The sequence goes on from NYYP01000032.1 coordinate 24,384, forward strand.
CTCCCATACCAAAACATACTCCAAGCAAGGAAAAGTAGGAAACTACTCGCCCATCTCGACCAAGTTAATGGGCCGTGCTTAAAAGTTTATTGATTTAAAGATATGCTGGGAGAAATCATTAAAAGTACTGAGGCACTTCGATACCATGCGAAGTCTGCAGAAATTGCTGGGCAAAATTTAGCTCATGTNAATGATGAAAATTATGCCCGGCAAAGAGTGCTTGCAAAAGAAGGACTCATGTCCAAGGGGCAGGGGGGNCTTAATACATCTACGCTGGAAGCAGGTGGCCTTGATCATGCCCGCAACCAACTTCTTGATAAGCGGGTCTTCGCGGAGTTCGGAGAATCGGCAAACCTGGATACCCAAAAGGAAATTTTGTCTCTATTACAAGCCGCACTCGGAGAGTCAATTAACCGTCAAGCTTTGAGCGGTGGATTAAATGGGGANCACGATAGTAACCTAGCCGCTGGGGGACTGGCCCGTGCTCTTGATGATTTATTCAATGCATTTCAGGAACTTTCAGCTTCCCCGGATGAGTCTACTGCAAAAGAAGAAATCATTAACAAAATCTTAACGCTGACGAAACGGTTTAATGATGCGGGGCAGGCAATCGATGTGATCGATTCAGATTTGTCGGATTCAGTCGATTCTGCAGTTGGCAATGTGAACAGGTTACTCGAACAGATTTACGAAGTGAACTTGCAGGTTAAGAGATTCGAGCTGCTGGGGCAGGGCAAAGCAGTGACTTACCGGGATCAGCGTCAGGGATTGCTTGAAGATTTATCGAAATTAATTGATTTCAAAATTGATCCTGAAATTAGCCAGGAAACCGGGGATGAAACTGGTTTTTGGAACCTTTCCACATCGGGTCACCAAAACCAAATGATTGAACTGGTAAGCGCAACCAACGGGGTTACCCAGATAAGCAAAGAATTTGGAAATATTGTCACNTTAGGAAATGACCAGGGTGAAGGTGCCCAAGTTCGGGCTAAAATAAGTGCTGANGGGACATTGGGACATGTGGAGGTGCTTGATGGGGGTTCCCAATATGATGACACCGATGGACCCATTCTTTTTGCCTTGGCTCCTCCTGTAACAACGGATGATCAAAATAATGACCTGACTACTGCGATCTCTGCTCACAATGCTGGGGATGTTTTCAGTCAGGGAGAAAAACTTTTTCAGGCCAGGCAAAACACCCTCGCAGGGTCGGACCTGGCAGATTCCTCTCTTTTCCTTGAAATTTCAAACATTCCAGCAAATGGCCAAGTTTTCCCTGAGTCTTTGCGTCGTTTTTCTGATCTCGACAGTTTCGAAAAGGGCCAACAGGTGTATTACGAAGGGAAATTGTACCAGGCAGTCGATGAGATTGGAGCCAGTTATGCTTTAAAATTGGATGATTCGAACCAACTCCAGCAAAAATTGACCAAGGGAGAAGTGGTTGAGCTGGACAATAAATTTTATCAGGCTCTCGAAAATAAGAATGTTGGGTTCCAGGTGGATACCATTGCTTTGGCAGAGGCAAAAGTCGGTGAGGATTTTGAAGGATTTCTGGCTTTGGGAGAAACTCCACCTCAGAAAATTGAGGATATTTCCTATGTTCCCTCTGCAATTGACACGACCCGTCCGGACCGTTGGTTTCTCACACAAAGTTACCAGGCCGGTGACTATGTCAAGTTTGAGGATAAATTTTTCCAGTTTACCCAGGATGTCTTTCGTGGGCAGGAAGTAGATAATTTAGCTAGGTCTATGCAGGCACTGACCTATGACCAGGAGAAAAACTACCAGGCGGGTGACTTTGTTGAGCTGGATGGTGCATATTATGAATTTACCAATGATGTCCCCGCTTTTTCTGATGCAGAAATTGTGGTAGCAAATCTTTCAGAAGCTTATGGGACGCAAGCACAACCATTCGATGGCATTGTGGAGCTTGTGGAGGATCCAAACTGGCAATTTGTCGAAAGTAATGGTTCTTTCAAAGTTGCCGATGCTTTTCGTGAATATGAACTCAGTGGATTAGCAGGCAGCGAGCAAACCAAACAGATCAGAATATCAGACCTNGCAGGGGATGGTTCAGATANCTTCAATTTNGATGTTACCATCAATGGAGAAAAGATAGTCTTTGANAATGTTGAGGAGGAAGGTGTACCCAGTTTTTCAATTACTGGATTTGATCCGGTTACTTTTTCTGAGACCTTACAAAACAAACTTTTGGAAATCGAAAAAAGCGGAGAGGCTCTTTCGGCAACTCAGGCCAATGAGCCTGCTTTCGCGGTTCAGATCGATCAAACTACAGGGGATTTGCTCGTAAGTGGAGCGTCTGGACTGGGTGATTTTGAAATAACTCTGGTAACTGAGGATGTGGCACCGGAAGCTGGAGATAATGTCCTGCCCGCTCTGACCATAACCGAGGAAAGAGNCTACCTTGCAGACAAATATAATTTGGTGTTTTCTGCGGAAGAATTTGGAGATTTGCCCATAGAGGTTGCATATCAAGGTAATCAAAATGATACGGCTCAATCTATCGCAGATGCGGTGGCGGCAGATGAGCAACTAAGCCAAAATATCTCTGCTTTTGTCACTGATGGTAAGGTTACCTTTCGGGCGAAGGATCAAGACTTTGATTTTACGGTTCAACTGAATGAAGTGGATGGTTTGCAGGATCTTCATAACGCCGCTAATGATCAGACCAAACTGGACACATCGACTCAAACNACCGCNACTGTTGAAACACTTCAAAATTCTTTGGTTGGGAACGCCACTGAAGTTTCGATTGAAGGATTTCCCGAGCAAGAAACCACCTATTCAATTCTCGGTATTGATGGTTCTGTCAAAGGCACAATCACCGTGGATTATCAAGGGACTCAGGAAGCAACTGCCGCCGCCATTAAAGATGCAATNNATNNNGACCNNACCTTAAATANNCTAATTACAGCANCACTACCAGTTGGTGGTGTAGTCANCATAGAAGGAGTCGATCCGGCTGCTGATTTTGCAAATGTATCCTGGNATGCCAATGGAACAACTCTCTCTGGACAGATCATTACCGAGCGTGTCGCACCTCAATTAAAAACCGATCAGATCAGTGCAGTTTCTGGAGTGGTACAAAATAAACAGGTTTCCCTCTCTTTTCTTCCTGCTCAATTGGATGATCAGGCTTCTGGNTTTTCCGTGACTGTTGCCGGGAATGAAATTCCTTTGGAGTTGCCCGAATCGGTTGATCCATTGGACATCACCAGGTTTACCGATTTAGAAAATGAATTAAATTCGATCAATCTCGATGGGACCAAAACTGCGGATGGTTCTGCGAGCACCGACCCGGCATTCTCGGTCTCTTTCGATCAGGTATCTTTGTCCTATATAATTGTGGGAAATCAAAACACGGGTAATTTTGAAGTGTCCCCACTGGCGAATGATGGGCTCGATATTTTGACCCAACAAGAATTCCTTNCTGACAATATCAAAATTTCCATCAGTGATGATGCCACTGGGGACGAGATCGGTTCTGTTAATTTGGCAACGCTTACAAATGCGGATGTTAATGCACAGGCAATTGTCAACGCCATCAACCAGGACCAAGTTTTAAATCAATCAGTNGTCGCGTCTGTTGGGTTGGATGGAGAAACGGTTAATATCGAAGCACTGGATTCAGCGTTCTCCTTTAGCACTGCCATCACGATGGAGGATAACCTTAACGCCTTCACGGTTACCCAGCTCCAACCCGCTGACCAAATCCAAACTGCATTNATTCAGGCATCTGCTCCCCAAATAGCCCGGGTAGAAAAAAACGGGGTCGATACAGTTGGTTTAGTAAGTTCGAAGGTACAGTCTATAGATTTTAAGAAAGGGGAGGATCCCATGATCTTTAGGCAAAATGATTTGTTTTATTTTAATGATGAAAACGGAGAACCGGTTCATTTTGTAGTCACGGCACCCACTGCTGAGATTGACCCCACAGATTTCAATCCAACAGATGAGATTTGGGAAAACCATTTTAAAATCTTCAAACCCCAGCTCTTGAATGAAGGTGACCCATCGATCATCTTACGAAAAGCGTTTCCAACTGGNCACAATCTTGAAAATGGATCGTTGGTCGAATTAAATATTGGACTGGCAGAAGCCGTGGTCAAAAAAGGTGAAATTACCGGCTTTAATATTTTAAATTCCGGAAATGGTTTACCCAGCAGTGATGCGGTTTTTGCCGGAGGCAATGAGTTATTAGTGGAGTCCGGGGCAATCAAGGGTTACCAGGAGTCCAGGTCGAAACATTTGGAGAAGTTCAGGACTGAGCTGAATGACCTGGTAACTACTTTTGTGGAAGAAATTAATCAATTACACAACCCGGATGACGAGCCAGGTTCATACATCTTTGGTTTTGATGCGGTACTAACCAGGCCCGTGGCTGGCAGGAATCTGCTGATGGAGGAGGAATATGGTTTGTATGGCAGGGAAGGTGATGCTTCGGTGACCCTTTACCGGGACGAAGTTGAGATGTCTTTGCCCCACGCAAGTAGTGAATCTTTCACCATGGTAAATACCACCCCTATTTTTCCTGAGGAATTCGATGGGCAGACATTGTTGTTCCGTGGTGGAGACTATGCTGAAACATTTTTTCGGTCCGATGATGCGGGCGATTCTATTTCTTACTACGCAACGGCCAGCCGGATGCAGAATGTAACCATGGAGGACGATGATGCCTATCCTGGAGCAGATCTCGCAAATGGTACTGAGGATGATGGTCGTTCCTTAATGATGGCATATGAAACTATCCCTTTCCGCATAGAAGGGCTGGAAGAAGGAGCTAAGTTGCCAATAATTGGAGATAATTTTACTTTTACTGCTTTGCCCTCCAATCCATGGAATTTGGCTACGAGCTTAAAAGTTGACCAAAACCTAAATTCTGATTCATTNATTTCTTCTAATTCTGGCGTGAGTGGATCTAACGAAATCGCATTATCAATTGCAGAGATGGGAGATGGAAACTTTATTGAGAAAGTTTCTCTTCTCAATGCGAGCATGGGGAACACAATTTCTGAGCTCAATGACAACCTGGAACATCAAAAATCCATCGAAACCTTGCTTTTGGATCAACGCAGGGCAGTAAGTTCCGTTTCCATAGACGAAGAAGTTGCCGACCTTATGCGTTTTCAAAGATCCTTCCAGGCATCATCCAGGGTGCTTAATACTTTAGACAAAATGCTGGAAATTGTGGTCATGGGGTTGGTTCGTTAAATTTTTAGTGCATGAGAATACCTGATTTGAATGTCACTCAGTCCGTCACCCAACGGATTAGGGATTTGGACCTCCAACGGTTCAAGCTAGACCAGCAGATCACAACCGGGCAAAAAATTACTTATGCCGAGGATGATGGTTCCACCATGAGCAGGACCATTCAGCTCGATTCCCAAAAAAGCAGGCTTTCCCAGTACCAGAGAAATGCATCCTATGCATCGGAATTTATCAATGCCGGGCAAATGAACCTGGAAAAGTTGAGAGAAATAAATCAGCGTGCCCAGGAAATCGCCCGAATCGCAGGAGGGGGATTGAACAATGCAGGGATTGATACCTATTCTCTTGAACTGGATCAACTTATCGATGAGACATTAAACCGGATCAATTCAAGGCACCGGGGGAAATCACTCTTTGGNGGGCTTGAGTTAAAACCAGATTTTGCCCACTCCGAAGTAATTTCCGAAAAACCGGAAATGAAAGTGCTCGATCTCAACCGGTCTAATATCGGAGTTACTTCACCAAGCGGGGTTGGTTATCTTAAACAGGGGGACGAAGTTGTNTTTCAAGCAAATGGCAGGGAGTATGTGGTCCAGGCTAAGATGCCAAGTGTGTCAGATTATGATACATTGGAAACCTACAACCAGGGAGATATGGTCAAGGTTACAGAAACCTTTGAGGATTCTATTCTCGTAGACAGTGGTGAATTTGCTGATTTGGCTAGTTTGTTGTCTAAACTAGGCGATAAGGACTGGAGTAAACAAAAAGTAGGTTACCTGCATGATAACTCCGCGGATGTCTATTTATTGGATGCCAGCCAAATCGAGCAAGTAGCGGTGAGTCTGGGCAACCAGCCTTATTTGGATTTTTTCCCATCTCAGGGTGGATATTTTGCAATTCATGAAGATGAGAATGGAGAGATTTTACTGGAGCCAGCTGAAAATAAAATCGAGAATTGGAGACCAGACCGAGCCTACAGCCAGGGTGAACTGGTAACCTGGGGTTTTGAGAATTTTAGGGCCACTTCTAATTTAGGAACTGCCGAAGAATTTTCCGAGGCTAATTGGCAAAAAGTCTCCACGGATGATCTTTCTGAGATTTTCATGCTCACGGAAAGAAACGAAATTTCCTACTGGGAAGCCACCCGGGACGGTCTTACCGATCAGTTGCCTTCTCAGGAGTCCAATTCCTGGTTGCAAATTAATCCCAGCGAACTTGTTTCCAATGTGTCCACGGACAAAGCAACATCCCTTATTCGCGATTTGATTAACTCAGATTCATATTTTCTGAATGATTCAAAAGTTTATGAAACGGTTGACTCCTTTGCATTTGTCCGAGGGGCTAAATCATCTACAGATTCTCATGATCACAGCCTTTCTTTATCCGCAAAGGTAAATGCAAATGGCCAACTTGAGGTCAAGGGAACTGTTGGGAAAACATTTTCCGCATCTGCTCAGTACATGTCAATGTACGATACCAATAATTATTTTCCTGAGCAGTTGGAATCCATGGTTGTTGAAAAAGGGAGGTCTCTATACCCGAATAAAGATTATTCCGATTTAACCAACGAAGAAAAAGATAAAGTCTGGGATCAAGTTAAGAAAGACAAGCTCCAGTGGGAGTTAAATGTGACTAACTCAACCACAGATTCTGACTCTTTTATCGAAATTAGTCTTTCTGAAGACTGGCAAAGACTGGGAATCTATCAGCTTGGTGACATCGTTCAATTTGATGGTAAACTTTGGGAGTCTGTTCAAAATGAAAATTTTAATCATAGTCCATCCGCTGTAGATTCAAAATTCTGGAAAGAACTGGGCAGTGACTACGAGCAGAATCGTGAGGATTGGAACATCGTCAGTTCAGGCACTGAGACTAGGTTTTATTATACAGGTCCCGATGGAAGGCTTTTTTCAGACCAATCTGCTGCGATCGATTATACATTTGATGTCCTGCTAAACTCCACCCGTAATTATACCGATCCTGACGCAGCTTACAATGATGCCGTTGCCATGGTTCAACAGGTCGCCTATCCGGTTTCAAGGTTTGAAGCATCTGCCAACGACTCCAATGGAATTGTCTATTTTGATTCTCTCAGTCAATCGTACCGACTCGCTGCATTGGCAGAGGGACAAGCTGAAGTAGGGGGCACATATATGAAAGGAGACGCGGTCAAGACAGTCGACTCCGAGGATATTCAAAGAGGGGATGTCATACAGCACCGGGGTTCCTTCTTTCTTGCCACTAATGTTCTTAGCAGTGAGGAAATTAACAGNGTTGCTGGTTCTCAAATTATCAACGATGTAAATGTCGTCGGGGATCTGAACAGCACGGTTGGCGAAGGCGAAAAAATCTTTGAAGAATCAACCGGTCGCATTTACATGCTGCTGGGAACAACTCTGCCCACCGAGGGTAGGGAAATGGTCATGCAGTCGGGGATTGATCAACCTCTCAGAAATGGTGCTTACATTTTTGACCCAGCAACTGATAGTTATTATGTGGCTCAAGAAAATACCGATGATGCCAACCTGATTGATCTGGATGATCCGAACTCATCCCTTGTNAANGTTAATTCATTTTCCGCGGTGCAAGGTGCGGAATGGTCCGTTGAGGAAAATTATAAAAAGGGACAAATCGTTTTNTATGATGGAATCTATTATGAATGCCAGACNAATGGAAAACCAAACAATCTTGGCGAATATATTGGATTTGATAACAAGGATGATGAAGAATTCTTAGGTTCTAACGGGGATTATTATTTCAATACCGTTACTCCAGGTGACCAATTCTTTTATGATGTTGATGATGCTATTTCCGAAGAATCGTTAAACCTGAGACGGGCAAGGGGCGAAGAAATTCACAACAATGTTTGGCTTCCAGTCAGTAAGTCTGTTGATCATGTCTTGAAGTTCGAAATCAATAATTTAGATGTGGCAGAGGTAAAAATTGAGTCAGCTGGGCCTGCCGGTATTGATGCTAAGATCAAGACAATTTCTGATGTAAATGGAATCGTTACCGGTTTGCAGGTTGCGAATCCAGGCCGTTATTTCTTTTCGGGTGCCACTGATGCAGATGGCACAGTTACTATTCCAGACTCTTATCAAACCGCAGAAGTGATCTTGCCCAATGGTGATTCTATACGGGCAAACATAATTTGGGGGCAAAACCCNAACGATCCCGGTCCATTTATTATTACTGGTTTTGAGCTTTTAGACAGTGCGGTGCTTGATCAAGCAATGGGTGCAACCAGAGGAGATTCCTATTCCTTTGCAACCGGCAACAAAACTTTCTTAGACCATAGGGATCAAGAGGGTAGATTGATCGGTGTAACCTACACGGGTTCNAACGAAGATGCTGAATTTTATGTAGGCAAAGACAGCAAGATCAGCTCTTTTCTCAATGCTGAAAATGGAGGAACCTCCGAACTGGCCGATGTAATCGATTCCTTAGTCGAATTAAGGAGAGGACTTTCTACCAGTGATCTGGGAGAAATGATCGAAGTGGTTCAATTGGCCGAGAAGGAATTGATTGAACAGGAGGACTCCGTNATAGACAAAATCGGGGAACTTTCTTCGACCATGGTTCGGATGAACACAGTTCGCTCGCATGACGAGGAATATTTTTTGGAAATTGATCAAAGACTGGCCCAAGATTTGGATGTGGACCTATCGGAAGCGATTATGCAACTGACCAGAGTATCGACCGCTTATCAGGCTGCCATGCAAGTGGGTGCCCAATTGCTCAATACTTCATTGCTTAACTATCTGTAATTTGTTAATAACTTTCATTAAATGAAGTTAAATATCGGAGAGGAGCTCAAAACAGGTGGAGTTGAGAGTTCACAAAAAAGCCACCAACTTACTTTGCCACAGGGGTTGTTTGGTTTTGCCGAAATCAAAACCATGGAACTCTTTTATGATCAGGAAGAACTTCCTTTCATGTGGCTTCGGGAACAGGAAGAAAACGGTCTCGCTTTTATCGTGATTGAGCCTGGTGGAATTATTCCCGACTATGCAGTAGAAATTTCAGATGCCGATGTTGAAATACTTGGAATAACCGGAAGTGAGGACACCATGATTCTGAATATTGTCACTCTGCCGTCCGAACAGTCCTCCAAGATTTCAGTGAATTTAGTCGGACCCGTAATCGTCAATCGCAATTCCTTGGTAGCCAAGCAGTGTATTATTAATAATCATGACAAATACTCCGCCCGCTTTCTCTTGGATCTATCAGACGGTGGCAGCTAAGTTTTTTAGCTGAAGGGTCATGCTTATTTTATCACGCAAAGTTGATCAGGGAATTCGTATTGGGGACGAAATTGAAATTTCGGTCACCAAAATTGAGGGAGACTCAGTCAAAATTGGAATTTCTGCCCCCAGATCAATTTCGATTCTAAGGAGAGAAATCTTGGAAGAAATGCAGTCATCTAATCAGGCTGCTGTTATGGGTGCTACCCCGCAGGCATCCGCACTCAAAAGCACCCTCGCTGCGGGTTCTGCTCTAAAACTGATCCAACAAATGCGGGCAAAGAAAGCCCTTCAAAAAGAAGACAACAAACCTTCTGCTAATTCCCCCTCCTAAAAAGAAGGGTAACCATTTAACTACGAATGATTACATTCCGACCTTTTCGAGCAATCCGCCCATGCCCAGAGCATGCTCAATCAGTTGCTTCCAGACCTTATGATGTNCTCGATTCCGAGGAAGCCAGAAAAGAAGCTGCNGGCAACAAAAATTCCTTTCTTCGGGTGATCAAGCCAGAGATCGACCTGCCTGAATCTACCAATCTTTACGCAGATGAAGTTTACAACTCAGGCAAAAAGACATTTGCTCAAATGATCGAGGATGGAATCTTTCAGTTGGATGCTTCCCCATCCTTCTATATCTACCGTTTGACCATGGATGGTCGTACGCAAACAGGAATGGTTGGATGCTGTCATTTTGAGGAGTACTATGATGGAAGNATCAAGAAGCATGAACTTACCCGGACCGCCAAAGAAAATGACCGGGTAAAACATGTTGAAACTCTTGAGGCCAATGCGGAGCCCGTCTTTTTCTCTTATCGAGGTCAAAGTGAAATTGATCAAATCGTAGATGACATAACCAAAACAAAAGCAGTCTACGACTTTTCTGCCGATGATGGGATTCGGCACGAGCTATGGGTTTGCGAAGACCCGGAGACAATCGAGACTTTATCTGCCCATTTTGCAACTTTGGACTCCTTATATGTAGCCGATGGTCATCATCGTACTGCCGCAGCAGCCAGAGTAGGTAAAAAGCGTAAGGAAAATAACCCGTCTCATACTGGTGAAGAAGAGTACAATTTCTTTTTAGCCGTTTTATTTCCGGACGATCAGTTGAAAATCTTTGATTATAACCGGGTAGTAAAAGATTTGAATGGTCAATCTCAGGAGTCCTACCTGGAAAACTTATCCAAATATTTTGAGATCGAAAAATCAGATTTTGCTACAGTCAAACCATCAAAAATCCGAGAGTTTGCGATGTATCTTCCCGGTCAGTGGTATCGCCTTACACCCCGGGAAGTGGTCAGGTCGGAAGATCCCGTAGCAGACTTGGATGTCACGATTCTGTCCCAATTTATTTTGCAACCAATCCTGCAGATTGGTGATCTGAGAAAAAGCGAAAGAATTGATTTTGTCGGTGGAATCCGCGGACTATCTGAACTTTCTCATCGAGTGGACTCTGGTGAGATGGCAGTTGCTTTTGCCCTTTATCCAGTAAGCATGGATCAGTTGCTTGCTATTGCTGATGCTGGAGAAATTATGCCCCCCAAGACTACCTGGTTCGAGCCTAAGCTAAGGAGCGGTCTTTTTGTACATTCTATCAAGGATTGATCCGGAAAAAATCCCGGATACTTCTGGGTGGTTGGAAGCTTGTTCCCAGGGAACGAGTCTCATATTGTAAGGAGAGATGAAACTTTTGGTATTAAGTGCTTCTACTGGAGGAGGTCACGATATGCGTGCCTTTGCTCTTCGTGACTGGTGGCACCAGGAGGGTGGGGAATGCGAGGTTTTTCACCCANTAGAAAGCACTTTTTGGGGCTACCGGTTAGGTTGCCAATTCTACAATCTTATACAGAAGAAACTTCCCTTGCTTCATTTTTTCTATTTTCACTTTCTTGAATATGCCTCGATGCACAAGAATGCCTCCAGGATTATTGGGGCGAAAAATTTTGCTCAAAAAATAAAATTATCCGCTCCCGATTTGATTGTCTCAACTCATGCCCATTTAAATCACGGATATTTTGAACTCAGTAGGCTTTCTTCTGAGAAACAGTCACCCTTTGTGGTGTATTGTGGAGAATTAGCAGATGGTCAGGGTTTTTCCAGGCATTGGATCAATCCAAAGAACGATCTGTTTGTCAGTCCCTTTGAAGAGGGCAACCTTGCTGCCCGGATGAGGGGAATGCNCCCGGGAAAAACTTTGGTTGCGGGACCTCTCTTGCGGAAGCCCTTTTACAGAGGGAATCATAGATTTGACAGATCGGAGGTGATTAAAGATTTGGGCCTTGATCCCCGTCTGCCTATTTATCTTTTAGGAACAGGAGCAAATGGGGTGAACCACCACATTCCAGTTATAAAGGCGCTCAACCAAGCCCAGATCGATTGTCAAATCTTGGCACTATGCGGACGGAATGTTAAGACTCACCGCTTGATCCAAAAACTTGCACCGACAAGTCGCAACATGGTGGTGCCATTTGCCCATATCGAGGCCCAATCAATCATCGACTTGCTCAAGGTTGCTACATGGATGCTGGCCCGACCTGGTGCCGGTTTGACAACCGAGGCTATGGTTACTGGTTGTCCGGTAATTTTTGACTTAAGTGGTGGGTGTATGCCTCAAGAAAAAAATAACCTCAACTTTTGGAAGGCCCGAGCAGGTACTATNCTGACCTCTTCTTCGCCTGCTCAACTCATCCAACTGATCCGGTCTGATTGTCAGGTTCCTCAATTGAAAATCCCACTGCAGACATCTCCTCATCTTCTTCTCAATGCCCTTTTGAAATTGGGAGAATCTAAACCGAAAAAATGATGATGGAAGAGAGGTTACCACTCTTGGCTGCTGCTCAGTCCATCTATGCCTGTGCCCGAGGGCTTTTCCCCAGCAAAAGTGCCCGGTTTTTGGCCCCCCAGCTTTTACCCAATGATACAATCGCTTTGGGGAATTCCCTGATTTTTAGCGATGATCAATTCGGTAATCTTTTGAAAAATGGATGGGGTATGCCTAAAATNGGAGGATTATTATTATCGCCTTGCCGATCCTTCTGTATTCTCTCCTGCCTTTGGAAAATCGGAAATTTGTATAAGGTAGAAAACGGCCAAAGATTTGCTCCGCTTCTTCTGGGGGGCTCTTTAGAGGCAATTTGTACATACATGAATTCTCATTGTGAAGCAGGCAGGGTGTTTGAGAGCGAAAAAGATTCCTCGATATTCATAAGGATTGCGGAAACAGGCAGTGAATATTTCATATGTTACGATTCGCCCATTGGGTGGTCCCTAAAGCAAGTTCAGGAGAGAATNTCTCCATCTGCCAGCTTGACATTTAAAAGCCTCGGAATTGCCCAAAAGGCAGCACTTGGAAAACTCGATTTCTGGCTTGCGTTGTCAATGGGTGATATCCTCCTTGCTGGTCGTATTCCAATGCTTGAAAAATTTGGATATGTTGCAAGGATTGCCCAACGGGAGATTCCCCTGCCAAAATGAATAAAAGAAAACAGTCTGAACTTCTTTTTAAACGGGCAAATCATGTTATCCCTACTGGGATTTATGGGCATGTTGCTCCCGGGGCTGGGTTACCTCAGGATTTTCCTCATTATTGCCTGTCTGGAACGGGTTGCCGATTTACCGATGTGGACGGAAAGGAATGGTTGGATTTTATGTGCGGATTTGGCTCGGTGCTGCATGGCTACCGTAACCCAATCATTGAAAGTGCGGTGCAAGAGCAGCACTCTTATGGTGCCGTATTCAATCAGCCCAGTAAATTGATGGTTGAACTGGCAGAAAAACTGGTCGAACAGATTGATTTTGCCAAGTGGGCGGTGTTTGCAAAAAACGGGTCGGATCTTACCACTTGGGCGATACGGGTTGCTAGAGAACAGACTGGCAGAGAGTATGTGATCAAGGCGAAAGGGGCATATCATGGGGTGGACGCTTGGTGTGACCCAGGCCTNGGCGGACGGATTGCATCGGATCGGGCACACATTGAAGAGTTTGAGTGGAATGATTTTGATCAGCTTGAATCTCTTTTCAGGAAGCATAATGATAAAATTGCAGCGGTCATTCTTACTCCCTACCATCATCCATCCTTTGGCCCATCTATTTTACCGGCCGGCTCGTTTTGGAATGATGTGGAAACTCTATGCCGTGATCGTGGAACTGCTTTGGTACTGGACGATGTCCGCTGTGGGGGGCGACTAAATGAGGGTGGTTCTCACAGGTACTTTGGGTTTACTCCAGATCTGGCCGTTTATTCCAAGGCCCTGGGTAATGGGTATGCAATTTCAGCATGCGTAGGATCCAATCTTTTTCGGGCCGGTGCTTCGGAAGTCTTTCTAACAGGAAGTTGTTGGAATGATGCCTTTGCCATGGCTGCTGCTCTGGCATGCCTGAGCCTTTCCAACGAACAAAAGACCGCAAATTCTGTACTNNGCAAAGGAAATATTTTTTGTGAGCAGCTTGAATCCATCGCCCAACAATTTGGAATTCCCCTGAAAATGACCGGGGTACAATCGATGCCTTATCCATGGATAGAAGGGGATGATGATCATTATCAAATCCAGTCATTGTGCAAAATTGCCGCTTCCTTTGGGCTCTATTTTCACCCCCATCACAACTGGTTTATTAGTGATGCGATGACNGATAATGATCTCGAGCAGGCAATTTCTTTATCCGCTCAAGCATTTCAGCAATATGAGTCTGAAAACCNTTCGGGCAGAAAATAATTGGAGTAAATCTCTTATTTTTGGTTGGATAAATCGCGTTGTCTTTCCTTTTCGATTCACCCATTCTGAAATTATGTTGTTATCCTTTTCTCATGCTTGATGATTCATCCATATTAGTCACCGGAGGGACCGGCTCTTTCGGAAAAGAGTTCATTCGCACGGTTTTGCGTACTTCCCGCCCGCGTCGCATCATTGTTTATTCACGAGACGAATGGAAACAATCNGAAATGCAGAAACAGGAGGATTTTCAAGATCGATCAGTACGCTTTTTTCTGGGNGATGTGAGGGATAAAGACCGGCTTTCATTGGCCATGCGCAATGTGGACTATGTTATTCATGCTGCTGCCCTCAAGCAAGTTCCCGCAGCTGAATATAACCCCCATGAATTTATCAAGACCAATGTCAATGGTGCAACCAACATAGTGGAGGCTGCAATTGGAGCCGGTGTAAAACGGGTTGTTGCTCTGAGCACCGACAAAGCGGTCAATCCGGTCAATCTCTATGGTGCAACCAAACTTTGCTCGGACAAAGTTTTCATCGCTGCAAACAGCTATGCTGGGGGAGGGGGTACTACTTTTTCGGTGGTTCGTTATGGCAATGTGGTAGGCAGTCGCGGAAGTGTGATACCACTTTTCCAAAAACAACGGGAGACGGGAGAAATAACCATAACCAATCCCGATATGACCCGCTTTCTTATTACTTTGCAACAGGGAGTGGACTTTGTTTTGCAAAGTTTGGAAAATATGGTCGGAGGCGAATTGTTCGTCCCGAAAATTCCTGCATGTTCTGTTGATCAATTGGCAGAGGTTTTGGCTCCGGATTGCTCAAGAAAGATCATTGGATTACGACCAGGGGAAAAAATGCACGAAATTCTGATTCCATCGGATGAAGCCCGGAATGTTCTTGAATTTGATGATCATTTTGTCATCCAACCTGTTCAGGCATTTTGGGGAAATAAGATTGGTATTCTTGGGGGAGTCAGTTGTGCACAAGACTTTCATTATACCAGTAACCACAATTGCGATTCATTGAGCATCGAACAACTTACCAGTCTGCTCACCGCTTACCTGCCTAATTGAAGTCCTCCATCCTTTGGAAATTATTTCCCGAATTTCAGATATATCAATTCCTCCTTTTTTAGTGGCGGAAATGTCTGGTAATCATGGATCAGACATAGAAAAAGCAATCCGATTGATCGTTGCTGCAAAGGAAGCGGGTGCCGATGCCATAAAATTACAGACCTACCGTCCCGATACTATTACCGTTGAAGGTAAGGATGATCGATTTTTACTGAAATCGGGCCTTTGGAAAGGCAGGTATCTTCACGATCTTTATCAACAGGCAATGACACCGTGGGAATGGCATCCTGTACTTTTTCGGGAAGCTTCCAAATTAGGGCTTATATGTTTTAGTTCCCCCTTTGATGAAACTGCGGTTGACTTTCTTGAGGATTCTCTTGACCCACCTCTTTACAAGGTTGCCTCTTTTGAATTGAATCACTTTCCCATGCTTCAAAGAATAGGGGCGACCGGCAAGCCTGTGCTGGCAAGCATCGGTGTTTCCCAAAAAGATGAAATTATTCAGGCTATTAGGGTTCTAGAAAATGCAGGGTGCCCAAGGGTGGTGCTATTGCATTGCGTGAGTGAATACCCCGCAAATCCGGGTGATTTTTGTCTGCAAAATATGCCCAAGCTCAAAGAAGAATATGGAGTGGAATTTGGTCTTTCTGATCATTCGACCGGGCACTTGGTTGCGGTTGCGGCAACTGCATTGGGTGCTCGGGTTATTGAAAAGCATATTTGTTTGGATCGGGACAAATCCTCAATAGATGGCGGTTTTTCTATGTTGCCCGATGAATTTGGTGAGATGGCACATGCGGTGCGAACGACACACCAAGCAATTTCTGGCAATCAAGTACCCCAGGGACCTGCGGTTTTTAAACGGTCCATCCTGGTATCCTCCGCGGTGCGTGCAGGAGACCTTCTGACTTCTGAAAACCTCAGAATTGCCCGCCCGGGTGATGGTTTGTGCCCGAGTCGGTGGTCCGAGGTAATCAACACCTATGCGACCCAAGATTTGCCCGTTGGTCACCCCCTTTCGGAACAAGATTTCAGGCTCAAGTAAATTTCTTTTTGCAACCTAGAAACTTCAAGCAACTTTGCATATTCCGCCAGAAAGTGCTAAGTTATAGGGTGGTTTTGCCTGATCCCAAAATTAGAGATATTGACTTGCCTGATTTCAAGGGTACGCCAGAAGAAAGGCTACGGGCTGCATGTGTATGGGTAGCAGATAACTCACCCGGCAGGCAACTTACCCTGGAAGAAATCGGAAAAATTATGGGGGTAACACGGGAGAGAGTCAGGCAAATAGAAGCTCACGCTCTGCGCAAACTCAGGCATCCTTCAAGGATTCGCTTTCTGCAGGAATCCTGATTTGTAAACCTCAGGAACAGCTCACTAATCAATGAGCATTTCTTTGGCCGACTTGCCTTGTGGAATCATGGGCAAAACATGTTCGGTGTAAGGCACGATAACCTCGAGGAGGTAAGGCTCATCCGTAGCGAGCATCTCTTTGATTGCATCACGTAATTCTTCTCGTTTGCTCACTCTTCTTGCCTTAACCCCAAATCCCTCGCACATCTTGATGTAATCAGGATAGATTGCATCCAGGTTCTCAGGCCCACCAATATTTTCTGGATCACATAGAATGGTGTGGCCACGCACAGACTCATAAAACCTGTCCTCCCATTGGACCACCATGCCTAGGTGTTGATTATTCAGAAGTAAGCACTTGGCATTGATTTTCTCAATTTTGGCTGTGGCTAATTCCTGAACATTCATCAAAAATGAACCATCCCCATCAATATCAATTACCTCTTTGTCGGGGCGGGCGACTTTGGCCCCCACAGCGGCGGGGTAGCCAAACCCCATCGTTCCTAGACCCAGCGAAGAAATGTAGGTGCGGGGCTCTTTAAACCGATAGTATTGGGCAGCCCACATTTGATGCTGGCCAACCCCGGTGGTGATGATGGCATCTCCTTTTGATTCCTGGTAAAGTACATCTACTGCTTCCTGGGAAGTGATGTGTTTGCCTTTGTCATATTTAAAAGGGTATTTTTTCTTCCATCCGGATATGGTTTCGCTCCACTCAGAAAGATCAGGCTTGGCAAAATTGTTCTTTTGGATCAGTTCGGACAATCTTTTTAGGGCATATTTGATATCTGATTTGATGGGAAAATGGGCATGGACATTTTTATTATGTTCCGATTGATCAACATCGAAATGAATCACATATGCATCGGGTGCATATTTACTAACAAGTCCGGTAATGCGGTCATCAAAGCGAGCACCTGCACAGATCAATAAGTCACTCTCGCAAACTGCCCAGTTACCAGCAACTGTGCCATGCATGCCATACCAGTACAGCGATTGTTTGTGATCCGGATCAAAGGCTCCCAGACCCATGAGCGTGTGAGCAACTGGTAGGCCCGTGAGTTCTGCAAATTCATGAAGTTCTTCATGAGCCTCGGCAGAAATAATGCCTCCTCCGGTGTAAAGAACTGGTTTTTTAGCTTTGGAAATTAGTTCGAGAACTTCCAACAATTCTTCATCCGTTGCTTGTGGGTGGTCCAGTTTATAGCCCTCTAATGGCCCGACCTCATCGGGNAAAAAGGGCTCGAATACTTTTTGTTGAACATCCTTGGGAATATCAATTACCACTGGTCCAGGTCTGCCACTTGTGGCCAGGTAAAAGGCTTCCTTCACAATTTTGGGAAGATCTTCCGCAGTCAGNACCAAATAACTGTGCTTCACAATGGGAAGGGTCATTCCAAAAAAATCAGTTTCCTGAAATGCAGCCTTACCGATGAATTGCTGGTAGACCTGCCCGGTTATGGCTACCAGGGGAATGCTATCCATAAAGGCATCGGCAATGCAGGTGACTAAATTAGTCGCTCCAGGACCGGAAGTCGCCATGCATACTCCGGCCTTACCGGTNGCTCGGGCATATCCATGAGCCATAAAACCACCTCCCTGTTCCTGTCTGGGGAGAATAGTACGAATCTTTTCAGACCTGGTTAAGGATTGGTGGAGCTCCATAGAAGCTCCTCCAGGATAGGCAAAGACCACATCTACACCCTCGCGTTCAAGTGCAGATACGAGAACATCCGCACCCTTCATGGCGGGGCCAAGCTCGCCTGCTTCTTCGGGTTTTGGTGAGGTTATGGTTTGTGTGCTCATAATAGTTGCTTTGGATTTGCAGTATCGAACATGTCTTACTTCGCCGTGTTTTACAAGGTGAAAGCCCATTGATCAAAATGACCTTTTGCATCCTTTTCATTTGCACAAAACCAAAACTTGCCCCGTCACCCAATTAGCGCGAAGCTATGTTCCAATGACCAACAGCAAAAAGCCAATAGGTATCAAAACAGCCAACTGGGGTGCGGTCCGGTTACTTCTTGATGACGAGTCGGAGGTTGTTCGTGATGGCTTGATTAAATTGCTGCAGAATACTCCCGAGGAAGGGAGGGAATTTCTTATTGGTCTATCTCAGGGGGACGATTCCTATCTCGCCAAGCATGCGCAAAATATGATTGAGAAGCTCGGCTGGATAGATGGTGCCGGTGATTTTTTCCGTTTTATTCGTTCGCTCCGTTATGAACTGGAAACCGGTTGGTTTTTATTAGATCGGGTGGTCTATCCCGATTTTGAGACTTCGACCTATTCTTTTTTTCTGGATAAATTGGCAGATCGTTGCCGGGAATTATTGCTTCAACCATCTAATCCACGGATGACTTGTGAAGTGATCAACCGGGTGGTTTTTCATGAGTATGGATTTCGTGGAGCACGGGAAAATTTTGAAAACCCTGAGAATAGTTTTCTCCACCGGGTGCTCGANCGTCGGGAAGGTTTGCCCATTTCGCTCTGCGTGGTTTATATATTGGTCGCCCGGCGTATCGGTTTTGAGTTAGACCCAATTGGAACCCCGGGTCGCTTTATGGTTGGTTGTTTTGCGGAGCGTCATCCTTTTTACATTGATTGCTGGGCAGGAGGAAAATTCATGGAGCTCGATCAGATGGAGGATAAACTGGGAGTTTTGCCCGATGAGGAGTCCGGTGCCACTTTACTTCCGGTTACGGTTGCCGAAACTTTGTCGCGGGCCTGCCGAAATCTCTGCCGCCATTATAAATCTGCCCAGGATTTGGGAAGAACAAGGATGTTTGAATCCTTTGTTTTAGAATTCGAAAGGGTTCATCAGGAAGCATCCAATGCTTGAGCAGACCTTTCTTCTTGATCAGCTGACCGACCTGCCTGCCGATGAGGTTGGGCTTGCTGTGCTTGGCTATCCGATTGCACACTCGATCAGTCCTCAACTGCACGAAGCTGCCCTTGAGGTTTTGGCAGAAAAGGAAGCGGAGTTTAAACGATGGCATTATCGCAAGATTGAGGTCCCTCCGGAAGACCTGCACATTGCCTTGCCTAGACTTGCCCAGCTTGGCTTTCGTGGATTAAACCTTACCATTCCGCATAAAGTGGATGTGTTACCGCACCTTTGCTCGATTGATGATCGTGCCCGGGCCATGGGGGCAGTCAATACCCTGAGCTGGGAAAATGGTGGATGGAAGGGGTATAACACCGATGGGGTTGGGTTATCCCGGGCTATCAGGCAAGCATTTCATCGATCGGTCGAGGAATTTGATGTGTTGGTATTGGGTGCAGGTGGAGCTGCCCGGGCAGCAGTTGCACAGTGCCTATTTGAGGGGTGTGCAAGCCTGAGTCTTTTCAATCGGTCGGTCGATCGTGCGGAGCAATTATGCCTTGCCCTGAAAGAAAACGGTTTAAAGCAGGAAATTTCAGTGATTGAATCTTTTTCTGCTCCCTTTGAGAACACTGACCGCCCCGTTCTGGTGATCAATGCCACTTCCCTTGGCCTGCAGGTGGATGATCCTCCACCGGTCGATTTAGACTATTTTAAGGGTGATACCTGTGTCTATGATATGGTCTACAATCCCCCGGTTACCGAACTGTTATCTCAGGCAAAAAGAAATGGATTTTCTTGGGCCAATGGACTGGGCATGCTAGTGGGGCAGGCTGCCCGTTCTCTTGAAATATGGTCGGGCAGGTCAGTTTCTGCAGATGCAATGAGCCGGGCAGCAACCAGTGCAATGATCGGCAGATGACAGAATTATTCTATTCAAGGGAAATTTCCCCCTGGTTGGGATTTGTAATTGGTGCCTGCCTCGGAAGTTTTCTCAATGTGGTGGCTCATCGTGTGCCGCGGGAATTGTCTGTTATCAGCCCGGGCTCGAGTTGTCCAAACTGTTCGGCTTCCATACCATGGATGTTGAATATACCTGTTCTCGGATGGCTTGTGCTTAAGGGACGTGCCCGTTGTTGTGACAGCCGGATTTCTCCCCGATATTTCATCATCGAATTATTAGTCGGTCTGGTGTTCTCAGGCATTTTTTTCTCTTTTACCAACCATCAGGACTGGGGCATGCTTCTGGCATCTTCTGCTTTTGCCTGGCTATTAATCGGGGTGGTGGTGATTGACTTTGAAACCATGCTTATTCCTGACCGTTTCAGCATAGGTGGAGCCTGTGCGGGGTTTGTTCTTTCCCTCTATTTTCCTTCCATTCATGGGGTCCATTTTCATCCCTACGGTCTGGAGAGCTTACAGTCTGGGTACAGCAGTCTGCTCGGGATATTGATTGGTTCGGGATGTCTTTATTGGATTGGTGCACTTGCGGGCCGGGCATTTGGACGTGAAGCGTTGGGGGAGGGCGATGTTAAATTACTCGGATGTATCGGTGCATTTTGTGGATGCAAAGGTGCGATTTTTTCTATCTTTGGTGGGGCCCTGACCGGATGCCTATTTTTGATTCCGGTATACCTTTGGCAAAAGTTACGCCCTTCGGTTAGTAAAGATAATAACGCATTGGCTTTTGGTCAGGAAATTCCATTCGGTCCCTATCTCGCCCTCGCGGCACTCGGGTATTTCTTTTTTTTTAAAGATCTGATTAATCCATGGTTTAAATGGATGAACGAGCTTGTTCCATAATTTCTTTTCTGAGCAAAAAATTGACAGACATATTTACTTCCCTGTTTTGCATTTATCGATTTTGGCGTTGAAGAATGGGTTAAACCTAGGCATTCATTTGCATAGCCAGCAAACTTACACCCCACCCTTAAACCAGATACATGAAAAAATTGCTTGTTGCCAATCGAAGTGAGATCGCAGTGCGTATCTTTCGGTCCGCCACGGAATTAAACCTTAGAACTGTCGCAATTTATGCGGAGGAAGATCGTTTTGGAGTACACCGGTTCAAAGCGGATGAAGCCTACCTGATAGGCAAGGGAAAAGGCCCGGTCGCAGCCTACCTGGATATTGATTCAATCATTGCGTTGGCTAAAGATAAGGGCGTGGACATGATCCACCCGGGATATGGATTTCTCTCGGAAAACCCAAACTTTGCCCGTGCCTGCGATGAAGCTGGTATTACTTTTATCGGTCCCCGCCCAGAACTTATCGAGCGGATGGGAGACAAAGTGGCTGCGAAGAAAGCTGCGGAGGAGGCGGGTGTGCCCACTCTTCCAGCTACGCCTAATCCAGTTTCCAAGCCTGCAGATGCGTTGAAGTGGGGCCGGAAAATTGGATTTCCTCTGATTATCAAGGCGGCATTTGGTGGTGGTGGACGCGGCATGCGTGTGGTTATGGACGAAAAAGATCTCAAGCCCATGCTGGAAGAAGCTCAGGGCGAGGCTGAGCGTGCATTCGGCAATCCGGCGGTATTNCTGGAAAGATATGTCGGAAGGGCCAAGCATTTGGAAGTACAGATCCTCGGCGATCGCAAGGGCAATGTGGTTCATCTTCATGAACGTGATTGTTCGGTCCAGCGACGATATCAAAAAGTAGTCGAGGTAGCCCCGTCCATTGGATTGCCTGATAATGTGGTCAAGGAGCTTTGTGACGCGGGTGTGCAATTGGCCGAGAAAATTGGTTATGACAATGCGGGTACGGTCGAATTTCTCCTCGATCAGGACAGCAATGAGTGGTTCTTCATTGAGATGAATCCGCGTATCCAGGTCGAGCACACGGTGACAGAGCAAATAACGGGAATTGATATCGTACGCTCGCAGATTCTTGTGGCTATGGACCAACCGCTGCATGGGAAAAGAATTGGTATTCCTCAACAAAAAGACATTCCCAGAAATGGCTGTGCTGTTCAGTGCCGGGTAACCACGGAAGACCCGGAGAAAGAATTTACTCCTGATTATGGAAAGATTCTCAGCTATCGTTCATCGGCCGGATTTGGAGTGCGTTTGGATGGTGCGATGGGCGATACCGGATCGATCATTACTCCCTTTTATGATTCCTTGCTGGTTAAGATAACCACATCCGGTCCCAATCTATCCCAGGCTTTAGACCGTATGCATCGGGCTTTGAGGGAAATGCGCATCCGGGGAGTGAAGACAAATATTCCTTTTTTGGAAAATGTTATTTCGCACAAGGAATTCGTTGCTGGTCTGGCTTCGACCAAGATGATCGATGTCACACCGGAGCTTTTCCGTTTTAAACCACGGAGAGACCGGGCCTCGCGCCTGCTCAATTACCTCGGCGAGATTGTGGTTAATGGAAATCCACAAGTCAAAGGTCGTGAAAGAATCAAAAATCCCCTGCCTTTGATTGTTCCCGAGCATGACCCCAAAGAATCCCCCCCTCGTGGAACGCGGGATCTTTTGCTCTCCGAGGGAGCCGTGAAATTTTCTCAATGGCTCCGCCAGCAAAAGCGTTTAATGGTTACGGACACAACCTTGCGTGATGCGCATCAGTCTCTTTTTGCTGCTCGTATGCGCACTTATGATATGCTCACCGTGGCCGACTTTATCGCCCGTCGTCTACCCGGGTTGTTCAGCCTGGAAATGTGGGGCGGTGCGACCTTTGATACCTGTATGCGCTTTCTGGGTGAGTCTCCCTATGAACGGTTGAGGAAGTTGCGCGAGCGCGTGCCCAATATCCTTTTCCAGATGCTTTTGCGTGGTTCCAATGGGGTGGGGTATGCCAACTACCCGGACAATGTTGTGCGTGAGTTTATCGTTCATTCATCAGAAGCGGGAATGGATGTTTTCCGAATTTTTGATTCCCTCAATTATCTGCCCAATCTCAAGGTGGCCATGGAAACGGTAAGTGAGCGCACCAATTCATTGTGCGAAGCAGCGCTTTGTTACACTGGTGATTTTACCGATCCCAAGGAGGAGAAATATGTTCTCAATTACTATGTGGACCTTGCCAAGGAGTTGGAAAAAATGGGTGCTCATATCATTGCGATCAAAGATATGGCAGGCCTATGCCATCCCATTGCTGTCAATCGATTGGTCAAGGCACTGCGTAATGAGGTTTCATTGCCCATACACTTCCATACTCATGATTCCAGCGGTATTGCCTCTGCCTCTGTACTCAAGGCATCAGAGGCTGGTGTGGATGTGGTTGATCTTGCAGTTTCTTCCATGTCTGGCTGTACCAGCCAACCCAACCTTAATTCCATTGCTCATGCCTTGGGTAATGCTCCCCGTTCCACCGGATTGGATGTGGTCGCTCTTAATGAACTCTCAATATATTGGGAAGCAGTTCGTCAGTATTACGCCCCGTTTGACACCTCACCTCCTTTTGGCAGTGCAGAGGTTTTTCACCATCAAATGCCTGGTGGTCAGTATACTAACCTTCGGGAACAGGCAACTGCACTGGGACTGGGTAAGCGTTGGCCGGATGTGGTCAAGACCTATCAGCAGGTCAACCAATTGCTTGGTGATATTGTCAAGGTTACTCCCAGTAGTAAATGCGTGGGAGATCTTGCTATTTTTCTTATCACCAAAGGGGTCAAGCCTGAAGATATGATCAATTTACCTGCGGAGACCGGTTTTCCGGAGTCGGTTATTGATTTACTTTCTGGCAATCTCGGACAGCCCATGGGCGGTTGGCCCAAAGCGGTGCAAAAAGTCGTACTGGGTAAGCGAAAACCCATGCGGGGACGGCCCGGTGCATCCGCACCCAAAATTGATTTGAAAAAAGAGTTTGCCAGTCTTCAGAAAAAGATCGGACGCAAAGCCACCGATGACGATTTGTTTGCTCATCTCATGTATCCTCAGGTTTTCCAGGACTACCTTGGTTTTCGTGCAAAATATGGGGATGTTTCGGTACTTCCGACAACTTCTTATTTTCATGGGCTTGCCCTTGGCGAGGAAATATCCATCGAAATCGAGGAGGGAAAAACTCTTTTTATTAAACTGCTCAATGTTGGAGAGCCTGATGAGAAGGGAATACGATCGATCACTTTTGAACTTAACGGGAAGGCCAGAACCACCCTAATTGAGGATAAGTCAGTCAAGGGTGATGCAAAAGCCCGTGAAAAAGCCGACCCTGCCAATCCTCTTCATGTTGCGGCTCCTATCCCTGCGATGATCAGCAGCATTGCTACCAGCGTGGGTAAGCCTGTGAAAAAGGGAGAAAAAATTGCTGTTCTCGAAGCGATGAAGATGCAAACCACGCTCTACGCATCCGCCAATGGCACGGTCGATGAAATTCTTGTCCAAGTTGGAGAATCGGTGGAGTCTAAAGACCTAATTGCCAGACTCCGTGCCTAGGAATTGATTCTGTGAACCCCCTGAGCAAAGTCTTTTTTATAAAGCCCATCCTCATGGTTGGATTGCTTTGCGGGGGCGTGTCTATTTTTGCTCAGGACTTTGTTATTCCCGAACCTGCCCTGCAAAATGCTATCGCCAGGTCCCTGGGCGTTAGCGAACGCAGTCTATCAAAGTCTTTGGTCGAAAAAAAACTATTACGGTTGCAGGCAAACGATCTTGCCATCCGCGATCTGACCGGTCTTGAGCATGCCACGAACCTCGAATCCCTAGTCTTACGGGATAATTTAATTGATGACCTTTCTCCCATTCAGAACCTGTCTAAGCTTAAAAACCTCGACCTTTCGGGTAACCGGTTGACCAGTCTTCGCACGCTTGCTCCCTTGGCAGCTCCTTCGCTTCGTATCTTAAATCTTTCCCGGAATCGATTGCTTGGGCTCAGTGGAATAGATGGATTTCGTGCTCTTGCCCAACTTGATGTTTCCAGCAATGCCTTGATTGACCTGGAAGGAGTTGGAAAGTTGCGAGGACTGGTTAATTTATATGCTCAGGGTAATCAGCTTGGTAGAGTGGAAAAATTTGCTGACCGTAATCGTAACAAAGAATTTGATGTGGACGAGACCTTTACCGATGAGAGCGGGAATGGAAAGAGGGATACCGATCCATTGATTGAACTAAAGGGTATGCCCAAACTTGCTTCGCTGCATCTTTATGACAACCGTATCGTGATGCTTGATCAGTTGAGCGATCTACCGTCTCTTCACACCCTTTTGTTGTCTGGCAATATGATTGAGGAAATATTGCCTCTTTCCCGCTTTGAATCGCTCAAGATTCTGGCATTGGGTAATAATCGTATTCATACCCTCAAGGGCTTGCATGATCTAAAAAACCTCGAAAGATTAAATCTTTCTGAGAATCAAATCTGTGATTTGCGGGTTCTGCGCGATTTGAATAAGCTAAATGCCCTAGATTTAAACACCAATCTTATCACGGATGTGAGCGATCTGGCTGGCTTATCCAAAATTCATACTCTTGGACTCTCTAGAAATTTGATTCGTGACCCGTCCCCCGTATTGTCTTTGCCAAATCTACGCAGGATTATTTTGAGTTTTAATCAGATACCCGCGGATCGGGTACGGGTGAAAGATCAGCTTGCTCAGGCACAAGTCCGGGGAGTGTACCTCAATTTACGCAGTCAGTCGGGGTACCGTCCAAAGGTCAATAGTCTGGTTCGCTCACTCATTGGCCACCCTCAGTCCAATGTCATGCTTGGGAATTTACTCAGGCAGCAGGGGTATGCCTGCTTTATTGATCTTCTTTTGGACAATAATATTAAAGAGGAAGATATTGATGCTGCATGCCAGGCGTGGGAGGCTGCATTTAAGTTTGATCGATCCCTTTCGGATTTGCCATTTCCGGGAAAGTAAATTGTCGCTGCGGGTTCTTTTTTTGGATTTAGTTATCGAAGTAGAGCATTGCTCCCAGGATGACCGAAAGAATAATACCGATCAGATAAACCAGGCGAANTGCCAGTTTGTGAAATGCATGCGAGCGAATCAAGCGATCTAATGTCCTCCTGTACTCGCGCTTGAGTCGCTTTTTGAAACTGTTTGATTGTGTGGGCAAAACTAAGAATTTGAATCTTTGAAGGCTCACAGATTAACTGGCGAACCCATTTTTTCAAGAGTAGATTAAACTGTATTCTTCCGTCCTTTACAGGGTCGATAAAGTTGAATAGTACCTAGGAAGGATGGCAATCAATCAACGCACTATTCGCAAAGAACGAGCGGTACAGGGGAAATCCCTTCATACTGGCGAAGAAGTCACCCTGACTTTGAAACCGGCAGCACCTAATACGGGTTTTGTTTTTCGAAGGAACGATCTCTATGGAAAGCCGGAGATCAGGCCTTTGGCTGAAAATATTTCCGACCTCGTACGCAGCACTACTATAACCAACGGCAATGCCAAGGTGCACACCATTGAGCATGTGCTTAGTGCACTGACTGGTTGTGGGATTGACAATGCAGAGATTGAATTGGATGCCAGTGAACCTCCGATCATGGACGGATCTTCCCGTCCCTTTGTCAATCTGATCATGGAGGCCGAACCGGTCGATCAGGAAGAGGAGAGGGGTTTTATTGAAATTACCGAGCCTGTCTCGGTTACCTCGGGCAATCGTTCAATCATTGCCTTACCTCATGACGGATTCCGTATTACCTGTACCTCCGCAGATGACCGGGGTATCCATGTCCAGCACCTTTCCATTGATATCGATCCGGAAACTTATGTCGCCCAGATTGCTCCGGCCCGAACTTTTACGATCTATGAGGAGATTGAGGAGCTTCTCAAGATCGGGAAAATTCAGGGGGGAAGTCTCGATAGTGCCATCGTGATCAAAGGAGATAAGGTTCTCTCCAAGGAACCACTTCGTTTTGAGGATGAATTTGTCCGTCACAAAATACTGGATATTGTGGGTGATTTTTCNTTATTGGGAAAATCCCTCAAGGCACACATCATTGCGGTTCGTCCCGGACATTCCCTTAACTCTCAACTCGTTTCTAAAATTATTGAGACTGCTGCGGGAAAAAAAGGAAAAGCTTCCGTAGGTAAATCCCCCCGTAAATCTTATGTTCTGCCCGATGAAACAGAATTGGACATTAGGCGTGTGCTCGATGTTTTACCACATCGGTTCCCTTTTGTTCTGATCGACCGGGTGATTTCAATGGATGGCGATACCAGCCTGACCGCTCTCAAAAATGTCTCGGTCAATGAACCGTTTTTCCCCGGTCATTTTCCCGGTCACCCGGTCATGCCGGGAGTTTTGCAACTTGAGGCCATGGCCCAGGCTGCGGGAATTATGCTGCTTCGCAAGGGGTCGGCAGAAGGCAAGGTGGCATTTTTTATGAGTGCGGACAAAGTAAAGTTTCGTAAACCGGTGATTCCCGGGGATCAATTGATCATCGTGGCCACACTAGACAAAGTGAGGGGGAATAAATTAGCCACTGCCAAAGTGGAGTGTAAAGTGGCAGATCATGTGGTATCTTCTGCCAGTCTTATGTTCTCCATTGTCGATGCTGGGGATGATGCCTGATTGAAACCCGTTCATGTCTGTAAAAATCCATTCACAAGCCATTGTCGATTCCAGGGCCCAACTTGGAGAAGGAGTTGAAATTGGTCCTTTCTGTTATATCGGAGGAGGTGCAGTCATTGGGGATCATACCCGGGTATTGCATCATGCCACAATCGAGGGAAAAGTTACCCTGGGTCGTGGAAACACCATTTTCCCCTATGCCTTGATTGGTGGCCTGACTCATGATCTCAAGTATGACGGAGGCGAACCGGGTTTAAAAATCGGGGAGGGAAATATTTTTCGTGAATATGTGACTGCCCATGTGGCCACCAAAGCAGAGGATTTTACCACCATAGGATCGAATAATGTATTTCTTGCCTACAGTCATGTTGCTCATGATTGCCAGATTGGAGATCACCTGGTGATGAGCAGTCATTCCGCCCTGGGTGGTCATGTGGAAGTGGAAAACCATGTAAATATCGGATGGGGTGCCGGGGTGCATCAGTTTTGCCGGCTTGGTCGGCATTGTATGGTCTCTGCCTGTTCCAAACTCGTGCAGGATGTTCCCCCCTTCATGTTGGCAGATGGTTCTCCCGCAGAAGTTCGTTCGATCAATAAGGTCGGTCTTGAACGGGCCGGTTTTGAATCTGCTGAAATCGAACTGATTCGTGCTGCTTTTAAAGTGCTCTACCGCAAAGACTTAAACCGTTCTCAGGCTTTGCAGCATTTGGAGGAAAATTTTACTACAGAAACCGACTCTGTCCTGGGCGAGATTATATCTTTTGCCCGAGCGAGTGCCCGGGGAATGGCCTAGGTATCAGAGGATCTGCAACCCATTTATGTGTTGCTTTCGAGGTTGGCCAGATATTCCCATGAATAAATACCTGAGGCGTGACCATCACTAAAGATCAACCGGACGGCATAGTTTCCCACCCGCTCAAAATTTCTGACTGCGACTCCGGCATATTCCTGTAATTTGGTACCCCCGGAGATTTTACCAAAAATATCAGTTTCTCCGGTCTGTTCCGCGCTTGGAGAATTTGCCCGCAGTGTGGGGGAGTCGATTATTAATTCCTTACCGTCATTCCAGCACAGTGCCAAAAAATCTCCAACCACTTCAATTTTTTCCGGTGCGTCCATCTTTACCGGTTGTTTAAAATAGGATGTGGTTTCAAATAAAAGAATCCAGACTGTTATTAGACCCGGGTGGTTCGGATGGAGGATTGCCCCCTCTATAGTAAGGATCAAGTACTTCGTTCTGAAAAGACCGACCAGGGTCGTCTCCCTCCCGGGCAGCACGGGCAAAATCTTCCTGTTCTCTGCGGATCAATTCTTCCTGTAAATCTTTGCCCTCAATCTCCTGGTCAAGGCTCCTCTCATCCCAGTACTTATCATTATGCACCTGGTTGGGTTGTGGTTTTTCAGGTAGATTATCAGACTTGACCACTTGCCAGTCAGGTTCCCTGGTGCAATCTATCCCGATATCATCTACGGTGTCTACACTGGGGGATGGTTCGCCTGGTTGTTGACAATGTTCATCCGTAGACAATGATTTTTTCTGTTCTTTTAAAGAGCCTCCCAGATCGAGATCATCCTCGGACTTGGTGACTTTGACAGAAGAATCGTTACCAGTCTTGGGGACTTCTGCGGGTTGCTGGTTTGCTTTTTCGAGATTTAATTCCCGAAATTTTTGCTCCATGGCAGGGGAAATTGCATCACTTGAATTTGATTCCATTNTTACCAATCTATGCTCAGAGCAAAATACTTGGCAAATTTAAACTTGTCACTGTGATAACCTCTGAAAGCTCTGCCTTTTTGATTGCGAAGATGTTCTCTTTTGTACATGTTTATAACCCTTATGCCTAGAGAAACAGTCATTTTAGAGTGCACCGAAGCACGTAAGGAAGGTAAACCACCTTCACGCTACNTAAGTTCCCGCAACAAAAAGTTGCAGACAGAAGCGGTGGAAAAGAAGAAGTACAACCCATTTCTTCGCCGCCGTACCCTTCATCGCGAAATCAAGAAAGCATAATTAATTTTCTCGCGGTCACTTGACCGAGGGTAATTTAATATTTTTTCTTTCTAAGAAAGTAAGTCGGTAATCTTTCTTGCCACCNCATTGAGCTCCTTGCTCGATGGATTTTCCGGGTTTGCCACCACCACTGGGGTGCCATGGTCTCCACCTAGACGTACTTCTTCATGGAGAGGTATCTCTCCCAGGAAGGGGCATTTCAGTGCCTGTGCAGTGGATGCCCCTCCTCCCTGACCAAATAAATGGTTTTTGTTCCCGCTTTCTTCATCGAGTAAATAGCTCATATTTTCCACAACGCCCAGAATTGGCACATTTACTTTTTCAAACATTCTGGCTCCTCGCCTGGCCACATCTACTGCGGCTTTCTGGGGAGTGGTGACAACCAGGGCACCGTCGAGTGGTAAGATCTGTGCTAAAGAGAGTTGAGCATCCCCGGTACCTGGTGGCAGGTCGATCAATAAAAAATCCAATTCTCCCCACACCACATTATGGGCAAATTGCTGGATAGTTTTCATGATCATTGGCCCCCGCCATACGACCGGACTTTCTTCATCAATCAATAAGCCCATAGATATTGTTTTAACTCCATAGCTTTCCACCGGAGCCAGGGTATTTTCACCGACGAGTTCGGGCCGGTCGGAAGTCCCAATTAATAAAGGGACCGATGGGCCATAAAGATCGCAGTCCATCAAGCCAATCTTCAGGGATTGTCCGTCCGGGTTCTTCATTCTGGNCAGGGCACAGGCAAGATTGACAGATAGNGTGGATTTTCCAACTCCTCCCTTACCGCTTGCAACTGCGATGATTCGTTTTACCTTGCTGAGGTTTTCACTTTGTTGCTGCGACTCATTCTGGCTGGAGGACGCACTCTTTTTTACCCGAATGATTACTTCGGTGTCTTCAATTGCATCATCGGCAAGCAGGGCTTCTTCCACCTCTTTTTGGATGGTCTTTGGGAGGGTCTGGTCCGCGGTGGATAGTTCGAGGATGACCCTGGCGGTATTTCCATTCATCTCTGTTAGTTGGACTAGACCAAAGGAGACCAGATCCCGGCTGAAGCCAGGATACTTAACCTGTTTGAGAATGTTTAAAATTGCTTGGTTGCTCATAAAGGAATCGGGATATCAAGAAAGTTCTCTGTGGTCTCGGCAAGGAGAAAAAAGTAAAACATACCGAAAGTTATTTTTGTCAGGCTTTATTCCCTGCCTTTGGGATATGGGCCATCAGTCTTAATTTCAGTTTACAGGCTTGAGAATAGAATGCAGCCAAAGGGTTTCATTCCGCGGGATCATCCCGAAAATTTACGAACCCCATGAGTCAGAATGGATTTAGGTAATTTGTTTTGGTTAATTAAAAAAATTTGCCTTACAAAATCGTTTTCGCTTGATGAGGAGAGAAGGGTGTTAAAGTCTAGTAATCATGAGTGTGGATATGGTTGTTTTTTATTTTCGTCGTGTATGGATTGCATCTTTTCTTTTCTTGTTTTCGGCCTCCCTTTTCCTATTGCGTGGTGCGGACTCTGCGATTGTCCTTGGACCGATCGAGGGGGAGCTGGCTAAAAAGCAGATTCCCATTGATCTGGGGAGAACCCCTAAAGTTCTGGTTCCTCTAATCAGCAAACCAATTTTCGTACATGGTGGATTGCGACTTGCTTCCGAAAAGGATAGCCGTTTTTCGGCCACCTTTAGTTCAGCTGGAGGCAATGGTATACAGGTCGCGATTACCCAAGGAAATCCCAAGTCTCCCTATAGCACCTTCGTGGTAAAGGACAGCACGATCGAGGGTGCCGTCTCGCTTGCCTGTGATCGGATGGTTAAAGAAATCCTTGGTGTNCCTGGCTTTTTCTCTGGGCGGTTGGCTTTTCTTTCTGATCTTTCCGGTGCCAAGGAGATTTTCGTTTCCGACTCCATGATGACTTACTCCAAACCGCAGACGGGTTTTAATAAAATGACCTTCAATCCCAGTTGGAACAACGATGGAACCGGTCTTTTTTTTACCAGTAACCGCAAGGTCTTTAACAATATCTACCACCTTGATCTTGCCAGCCGGCGGGTGGCCACCGTGGCAAATTACAAAGGCAGTAACCTGCGGGCNGTTCAAAATCCCAGAACCGCACAGACTGCCCTTATTCTTTCCACATCCGGCAATCCCGAGCTTTGGATGGCCAACACTCCCTACGACCGTCCTCGTAGAATCACCAATAATAAGAGCAACGAATCCGGGCCTTGTTGGTCGCCCGATGGTCGCCGTCTAATCCTCACCTCTGATACCCGTGGGAAACCCCAATTATATGAGGTTTCGCTATCAAGTGGTGTACTTTCGCGTATNCCTACCAATGTTAGTTCTCATTGTGTGGAAGCTGCCTGGAATCCTTTGGATCCCTCCCGGATCGCCTTTACCGCTGCTGTCGGGGGAGGTTTTCAAATTTTTGAGTATAATTTTAATGAGCGGGCCAGCCGCATGATCACACGTGGTTATGACCATGCGATGCAGCCATGCTGGGCCAACGACGGTAGGCATATTTTCTTTACCAGTCGATCGACCGGGGGAGCTACCCAGATTAAAGTGATCGATACCGAGTTTGAGGAAGCCAAGCCCATCTCCTTGCACAATCAGGATTTTGGTAATTGTTCACAGCCTTCCTTCATTTATTCCCGTTGAACGATCGGGTGTCTGAATTGTTGAAATAATGAAAGTCCTGCTGCTTGGGGATATTGTTGGTCGGCCCGGGCGCAATTTTTTATCTGCCCATTTAACCACCTTTTTAAAACACTTCCCAGTTGATGCCGTGGTAGCCAATGGGGAAAATGCCGCGGGTGGTGCGGGCATCACTGCGAAGACGGCCAGTGAAATTCACAAAGCTGGTGTACAAGCGATTACCCTGGGCGATCATGTGTGGGATCAGAAAAATTTTAACAGTGAGATCGATGGGCTCGACTATGTTTGCCGGCCAGCTAACCTGCCCGCAAGTAATCCTGGTCGTGATCGATTAATCATCGAGGTCAGTGGTTTCAAGGTTGGATTGTTTACCGTACTAGGACGAACTTTTATGGGACCCAAAGTGGACTGTCCTTTTGCCACATCTGATCGGATTGTCACTGAACTCAATGCCTCCTGTGATATNATACTNTGNGAGATTCATGCGGAAACCACTTCAGAGAAGGAGTCGATGGGCTGGCATCTCGATAGCCGGGTGGCTATGATTTATGGTACTCATACCCATGTGCCCACTGCGGATGGCAGAATCCTCAGAGGGGGCAGTGCCTACCAGTCAGACCTTGGTATGACCGGCCCGCGGGAATCCGTACTGGGCCGTGATGTAGAGGCCTGCCTTGGCCGTTTCAAGGATGGCATGCCCCGCAAGTGTCCGGTGGCCGAAGGGGATATTGGTATGCAGGGATGTATCGTGGAAATCAATCCTGATACTGGGCTGGCCAATTCCCATCAGTTAATTAACTGGAGGGAATCAGATCTGCCCAACCAGAACTAGATTCCCTTAATTATAGCCCTTCATAAAGGCGACGACATCGGCAACATCCTGTGCAGTCATTCCGAGTTGTTCTGCAGATAACATCAGGGAGCGCTTCATTGGCTTGGATGCCCTGACTTTGGATCGAGGCACCATCTGACTAAGTCCTCCCTGGGACAAAACAATCGCAGGGTCTCCATGTGCCTCAGTAATCCCATGAAGTATCGATCCATTTTTGAGTACATACTCGGTCCCGCCAAACCCATGAGCAATTCCTTGTGAAGGGTTGACGATCGCATGAATAACTGCGTTTTTGGATTGCTTGGCTGCCCAGCCCTGTAAGCGGGGGCCGAAGTTTACCCCTATACCATTTACTTCATGACACATTGAGCAACGCATGATGGTGGTTTTCCCCTTGTGCGGGTCACCGCTCAACTTGGCAATATCAGCCACTTTTAGTGTGGACTTACCAATGGGTTCAGGAGTGTTGATTGGTACCAGGGCCACTGCCTCGGCATCAAAGATTCCCGCAGACTTGAGCTTATCTTTAACATTGTATTTCCCCCAGTCAGTAAAACTTTGCCGGATGGTCCATTCGACAATCCATTCATTGAGTTGCTTTTCCTCAACAAATTTACCGAGTTTGAGCAGAGCATCAGGTGCATTTTCGTGGTTTATGAACGCAATCGATTCAATGGCAAATTTTCTTTGTTCGATTGAAAGATTTTGGTTTTTTGCCCGACTGGACAGATCAGGAATTGCCTCACTGGGCCAAAGTCTCCAGGTAATGCGGGCAAAGGAATCCGTCCACTGTGAGGAATCATTGAAGCCAAGCGAATTACGCAGGTGTTTCCACACTTCATTTTCCTTACCAGCAGCACCAAGACCAATTGCTTCGAGGTAATTCTTATCTTTTCCGTCATAGCCCTTGGCCAGTTCCACAAAAAGATTTTTGCTTTTCTCAAAAGTAACAGAGCGGAGGGACAGGAGCACATCGCGGCGGATACCTGTGTCTGAATCACTCGCCAATTTTTTAGCGTAGGGAAGCATCTTTTCTCCAACCCTTCGTAAACTACGGTAGGCAACCAAGCGTTGGTTTCGGTCATTGGAGTTTAGCAACTCAATCGTTTTCTTTTTCCCATTTTTGCCCAGATGAGGGAGCAACCAGATTGCCCGTGCAGNAATATATGGGTTTTTATTATTGGATAATTTTTCGACAGAGGAAAGGGCGGCACTGCCGAATTTTTGAAGTGCCTGAAATCCAAGAAAGCGCACTGCTGGATTGGGGCTTTTCAGGGCGGTTATTGCCCCCTCGATTGTTTTCAGGTCGAGGGTGGGGGAGATTGATTTGAAATTTTTGGGAGCAATCCGGTAAATCGCTCCTGAAGCCGATTCATCCTGGGTGCTGTGTCCGCCCGAGCGTTCATCGTGCCAGTCCGCAATGTAGATGGCACCATCGGGTCCGATGTCCAAATCAGCGGGGCGGAAATGAATTCTTTTTTCTGCTTCTTCTTCAGATTCATTGTTCAAATCACTGGCGGTGGCAGCTGTGCTTACAAAATCAAAACGGTCAAGTGAGTAGGTGGCTCCCAGGGGTTTTGGATGATAGCCGAAGATCACATTTCGGGTAGCTTCACAGGACAGATAAGTACCTTCCCATTTTTTTCCAAGGGCACCATTTTCATAAAAGGCAACCCCGGTTGGTCCGCCTGCTCCGTATACATCCCCGGTGTCAAAGGTTCCGGGATTATCCTGTCTCCAGTGTGCTCTTTGAATCGCCTGCCCCGAACGCTTGGATGCCTGCCACTTGTGCTGCCCATCGAGGGAGTAATATCCGGCCGATCCGTATTCGAGTACATAAGAGTTTCGGCAACTGCTGTAATCATCATTATCACTCTGGAAGAGATCGCCCATCGAGCTGACCACCTGTTCGTAACTGTTACGGTATCCATGACCAATGATTTCCGCATCGGTCCCATCCGGGTTCATCCGTACACTNAANCCNGAACTCCAGACATAGCCATCATCACTCTTTGCTCCNTTTAGCTCATTNGTGGGTGTGTAAAAATATTCCTCGCTGGCTCCTCCCCGGTAGTTGGTGTTCATCCGGAATGTTTTGCCGGAATTATCGGTAAAAATGGCTCCACAGTTCCCACTGTTAAAATACCACTTTCCATCCGGTCCGGAGGTTACCGAGTGCAGGGAATGGTCATGCTGCCTGCCATTGAAGCCGGTAAGCAGGACTTCTTTTTTATCAACAGATGGGTCGAATTGCAGATTCCGGTCCACATCGGTCAGCACCACAATGTCGGGTGGTTGAGAAATCACGATCTGGTTGTCAAACACGGCAATTCCGAGGGGTGATTCCANGTAGGGGTCCTGCCAGAAAACTTTGGATTNATCCGCAGAGCCATCACCATCCGAATCTATTAATACCACGATCCGGTCGCCCGCTTCCCTGCGGATACCCAGTTTCTCCCGGTAGTTTACTCCCTCAGCAATCCAGATTCTTCCCTGCGGATCGATTGCCATATTGGTGGGGTTGTAAAACATCGGACTTTTTGCCCATAGGGTTATTTCCAGATTGGGATCGTGAGAGAATTTGCNTAGGTCAACCGACGCCGGTTTTGCCGTTGGTGGCCACGACCAGTTGGATTTTTTTGCCTGAAGCAAACCTGCGAATGATAAACCGAGCAAGAATGATAAAAATGTGAAATATCGCATAAAAGATAAAACCTAGTTTATGCATTTGCGATGGCAAGCCTTGGCTTGCCAGTGGTGATCAAAAATCTCCTCAATCCCGTGGTAAGGAAATCCTTACCTTGCTTCTTCCAATCTATTGTACAGTTGCAGCCGTGCGGTTCTGACTATTTCAGCATATTCCGGATTGTCTATCACATTGGAGTATTGATTGGGGTCTTTGGACATGTCGTACAGTACTTCCCCATGTTCGCCATAATTCATATAGGTCCATTCGATCGAGCGGATACCTGCACCTTTCTTTTTGATATGTCTTTCATTGTGGAGCGATAGGGCGGTGTTACGGACTTTGGTCACAGGGTTTTCAAGGATGGGGGCCAAACTTTTGCCGACAATACCCTGAGCTGAGGGTAAACCAAGAAGGTCGGTACAGGTGGGATAAAGATCCACCAGTTCCGCAAGGGATTGTGTTCTGCCAGGCTTTAGTCCAGGTGCCCGAATCATTAGGGGTACCCGGGTCACTTCCTCATGCAGGTTGGACTTTTGCCAAAAGCCATGCTCTCCCAGGTGGTATCCATGATCAGTGGTGAAAAAAATCGCAGTGGAATCACTCAGTCCCNGCCGNTCNAGTTCATCGAGCACTTTGCCCAGTTGCTCGTCCATAAAAGTGACGGATGCATAATAGGCCTGCCACATCCCTCTTCGACCCTCCTCCGTTTCATTCAACCCATGCCCCATATTGCCGTATGCTGCCTGGGGAATGTCGTCCAAATCGCCTTCGATCATTGGGGGGATTTTCATCTTTTCCAATGGATACATGTCGAAAAACTTTTTCGGTGCCACCATCGGGTAGTGGGGCCGAAAGAATCCCACGCCCATAAAAAAGGGCTTTCCTGCTCTCTTGCGTTCACGGATTAACTTTATCGCCTTTTCTGCAACCTTGTAGTCTGCCTGGTCGGATCCGTCTGGCAAATCCGCCTCCACCCCGACCCAGTATCTTTCCTTGGTTCCGATTCCCTGTCTTCCCTCCATTTTGCGGGTTGCGATCCCGCGGTTTATTTGCCGGTAAAGTCCAGGGGTATAAGTTTCGGGAGACTTGGTGTTGTGAAACTCCGTCCAGCACGCGGGNACATCCAGTCCACTGTCTCCATTGCGTGGAGAATTGGGCACACCCATATGAAAGATTTTACCAACCCGGGAGGTGTGCATGTCAAATTTCTGTAAGTGTTCGCCCAGGGTGAGCGGTTTCTTTTTGGAACCGGGATAGATGCTCCGCATCATCGATGGGCGGGAGGGATAACAGGCAAGGCCCTGGCAATAGGCACGATCAAAGACCATGCTGGTTTCGGCCAGTCGGTCGAGGTTGGGAGTCTTACAAATCTTGTCTCCATAAGCGGGCAGAGCACTTGCCTTTAAATCGTCCGACATGATCAACAAAATATTTTGTATCTTCCCTTTTGGCTGGGCAGCCAGAAACCAGGGGATGATCAGTAGGGAAAATAAACTGGGAATCTTTTGCATTATNGGTTCTTGGTTTCTGGGNGGATTTTTTAGGAATGATTNTTTTTGAACAAAGTTTTCAAAAGTCCAANGNCGATAAGA
>NYYP01000032.1:62083-67267 GCA_002686835.1 Opitutia bacterium
TCCNNNAATCCCAATNCCNANAGCCACCCAAAATCCGGAGNTNNTCGGTNTAATTTTTCAGTTCATAATAACCAACNTAAGCAGAGACTAATCCGAAGCACAAAGGGTAGCCGAGGCAGACCAGAGATAAAAAAGATCGCCGGAAAACAAAGTAAATTCCCAGACATAGGGACAAGGGTGCGATAACCATAATCTGCGGGCCAATCATAAAGAAGGCACATGCCGGCAGGGTGAAGCACAGAAGCAAAAAGATGATCCGTTTAATCAGTAGTTCAGTACCTGTAATCTTTTGTTTTCCGGATGTAAGAACTTTCTTTTTTAACTTTCGGTTAATCAAGAGAAGAACTCCTATCGTGATTAATGAAGTTAGTATAGAGATGAGGATATGGTTTATACTCATGGAAACTATTGGGCTGGGTTCTTGTCCAGGTGACTGGTTTTTCCTTTGACATCATGATGGCGTGCGAGAAGGACAGGCTGGTTATTTTCTCTTTTAATTTCAATGTAAAGAAACCCACCCTGAACCTTGAGGTATGTATGCTCGGGTAAAACCTTCTGATCTCTCCATCCACTGGCATGTAGATCAGATGCGGAACCACAGGAAAATTCTTTCAGTCCGGTTTCCTGATCGATGGAAACATATTGCCAGTGCCGGTCCCCACAGATGACGAAGGCATTTTTTTGCGAAGCGATAAATTTTCTAATCTGATCTCCCTCATGCTTGAAGCCCCGGTTGGCATGATTGTCGTTTTTGGATGCGCGGTCCGGACCGACCACCGGGGTGGGGGAAATTAAAATACGGAAGGTCGCATCCGATTCTCTGAAGGTGCGGAAAAACCATTCCTTTTGTTCTTTTCCCCAGATAGATTTCCCCGGGCCATCCTTAATCGTGTTCGGGCTGCGGAAATCCCGTCCTTCAACCAGCCAGATTTGCAGGTCTTTTCCCCAGCGGATGGTGCGGTAATTTTTTTTGCAGATGGGGAATTGCTCAACGAATAACTCCTTTCCCTGTTCCCAGGTAAGATCGACAAAATCAACTCCTGGCCAGGAGTCATTACTGGTGGTGTCATGATCATCCTTCATGAAATAACTCCCCACCTGTGTGTGAAAATAAGAAAGATAGGGCAGTCCGTAGAGCCGGTTCCATTTGAAGCGGGCAAGGGTCTGGTTATTCGCCCAGGGTTGGGGCTTGTCGTAGTATTCAATATCCCCGGTATGCACAAAAAAATCCGGATCCAGTTCTAGCATGCGGGGATAGATCTGATGACCCTTGGGGGTATCCTTCCTTGGGTAGTCCTGACAAGTGGTGACCACAAACTTGATTGCACTTTGCTGATCAGGTGCGGGTGCGGTTCGAAATTTACCTCTTATGGTTTGTCCGGGAACTCCTTCAAGACTTTGGCTTTCCACTTTGATTTTGTATGACTTCCCGGGCAGTAGATTTATGATCTCCACCTTTCGGGTATGATCCTTTTCAGGGTCAACTGGAAGCCATCCTGAATGAGTAGTTTTTTCACCTTTTGTGCTCCAGGTGATTTTTACTTTGCCTTTAGTGCCTGGCACCGCTCCCTCCATATCCCCCAGTTTTTTTCCTCTGGGGATTTGCACGGCTTCCTTGGAGACCTTGGGGAATTTTTCCCCGTTCGTATTGGCGGACGGATTCCTGGTCAATCGGGTCCAGACGATGGCAGAATCCTGTGTGACTTCGCCAATTTTTATACCATTGGCCTGATATACTTTGCCCCAAAGAGATGATCCCTGCAGGAAGCAAGATGCAATAAATAGGAAAAGCCTGAAGACCTGACTCACAATCTGCTTACATGGAGTTCCTTAAACCAAACCGGGTCACTATGGTCCTGTAAAAGAATGGGGCCATCCCAGGATCCAAAGCCTTTTTGATCTTTGTATTTGCTTTTACCAAACACATCCTGCCACTCCTTGGATCCCCAGATAATACCAATGATTTTCTTACCATTCATCCAGTGCTCGATTACATTTGACTGGGCGATAATTTTTCCATGGTTCCATTGGCCGACGGGACGGATTGGTTTATTTTCGGGGGCCGGAATTAAGTCATAAAGCGAGCCTGCCCGGTGGGAGAGGATTTTGTTATCCCGATGCCTGGCATCGTCCAGTATCTGATATTCCAAACCATACCTTCCCTGGGTGCGGTACTTAATTCCACTGTTGCCCGCTTTAGAAATTTTCCACTGGAAGGAAAGTGAGAAGTCCCGGAATTTTTCCCTGGTTATTATGTCCTTGTCGCCCCCCTTACGGAACACCACTCCATCGGAAATCGTCCATCCCTTGCCCACAGGTTGGCCATTCAATTTGGTCCATTGGGAAAAATCGTTATATTCGAAAAGATT
This sequence comes from Opitutia bacterium, assembly GCA_002686835.1. Lineage (GTDB taxonomy): Bacteria > Verrucomicrobiota > Verrucomicrobiia > Opitutales > Seribacteraceae > Chordibacter. The sequence goes on from NYYP01000032.1 coordinate 64,453, forward strand.
CCTATCTGCTGTCTTGCAAACAATAGGAGCAGCATCCGGAAGCAGGTCATTTTTTTCTTCTGGTTTGTAGGAACCGGAAAACTGGTGGAGTACACTCTTCAGCATTTCTTTAATTCTTTTCTGATCGGTACCGAGTTTTTGCAGAGGATTGCTTTCCAGACGGTCCTTAGAAACATCATAAAATTTTCCGGTCTTGTAGAGCTTGTACCTTTGCGTTCTCGCCCATTGCTGGGGCTTTTCATTTCCTCTGCGGTACCAGCAGTGCACCCATCCACGTGGGTTTCCTTTTTCGCCACGCAATTGGGGGAGGAAACTTTGCCCGTCTATTTTCAGGTCTTTGGGAATATCCGTGCGGGATGCCTCCATCAAGGTGGGGAGGAAGTCACTGAAATCTATAAGCTCATTCTTTACCTGCCCTTCGGGTATGGTGCCTGGCCAGTTGGCAATCAGGGGAACATGGGTGCCGGCATCCGTCATTAATCTTTTTCCTCCCTTCACCACTTCTCCATTCAGTTCCGATTTTATTGAACCCGATGTTCCATTGTCACAGGTGAACAAAACCAGGGTTTTTTCACGCAGGCCAAGTTCCTCCAATTTACTCACGATCTTGCCCACCATCTTGTCCACATAAGCAACCATGTCCTGATAGTTTTGAGTCTTATCCTTGGATTTTGAATCCTTGCTGTCCGGGGTAGGGCGGAACGGGTCATGGGGGAGAATCATGGGGTAGTAGCCCAGGAAAGGGCGGTCCTGGTTGCGTTCGATGAAGTCACATAGAAAGTCCGTAACCACATCCGGTCCGTATTCTCCATTATTATAATCCTTGGGCTTTCCATTGATTTCCACCCGTGGGTTGGGATGGCGGGTATCTTTATTGTCAGGGGTTCTGGCGGGTCGGGTATGTTGCCAGAGACAGGACTGATCAAAACCGAAATGCTGGGGAGAATCCCCTTGTTTGCCAAGTTGCCACTTCCCCACGATACAGGTTGCGTAGCCTGATTTTTTTAGCAGATGGGCAAAAGTTGTTTGCTTGCGGTCCAATACCCCAAATTGGACATAGTTTCTGAAATTGGACATACCCGTCATGATCTTAACCCGGGAGGGGGTGCACAAGGGTTGGGAGTAGCAATGTTCGAAGCGTGCACCGGTGCGGGCGAGCTCATCCAGATGCGGAGTGTTGTAGGAAGCCCCCCCATTGGTCCGTACACACTCATAGCCCATATCATCGGCCATGATCAGGATGAGGTTTGGTTGTTTCTGAGTATTGGCGAGGAGGGAAAAGAATCCCAGGAAAAGTTGGGCGATGATTAGGATGAATTTTTTCATAAGGATTAAATTTTAATGGAGCACAGTCGCGTAAATGTAGGCGGGTGCCATCTTTTGTCCGTTGGCAAGAATCATAGAGGCGGAAAATTCGAAATCACCTTTTGATAAATTTAGGTCGAAGGAAACTGCTTCATCCCCCGAACTTACTTTTCGCTTTATGGTTTTACGGTTCTGAGGAGTGGTCAGTTCCACCGATTCGATATCCAGGGCCACGCCTTTAATATCTCCGGATTTGCCTCCAATAAACTGAATGTCTGGCTCCTGGGCCGGGGGTAATCCCGACTGCATTGGAATCTTACCCGCTTCCCTTGGCCATCTTCGAATTTCGATCCGGTAAGTTCCTGAATCGGCAACCTCTACCTCCCAGGCGGATCGGTTGCCAATCTTTGCCTGACGAATCTGCCTCTGCCACCCCTTGCTTAAGTGGGTGGTTGCATGGCGCGAGAGAATCGGGCGTTGTGAGGCTTCTTCATGATCCAACGAGTCCCAAAATTCTTCATAGGCTTTCTGTAGATGTTTGAGCATTTTTGGATTTTCAGCAGATAAATCGATTTGCTGGGATGGATCTTCTTTAATTTGATAAAGCTCATATTCTTTCTCGGAGTGATAAATTAAGCGCCAGTGACTGGTGAGTACGGCCGCTTCCTCATATTTCTGTGGTCCCTTGACTCCATTTTGATGGTGTAGAAACAGGGTTCGGTCCTGCCAGGTTTTCTTCCCCTGAAACAGGGTCAGCAGGCTTCGTCCATCCAGGGAGTGAATCGTCTGTGCGGGTTTAGCCAGTCCGCAAAGCTCAATAAAAGTGGGCAGCAGATCGAGGTGGGCGGTAAAGGGATCGATATCGCGTGGCTTCCCTAGAACTTCTTCCGGTCCCCGGATAAAGCAGGGCACCCGATGTCCACCTTCATATAATTTTCCTTTCATCCCGCGCATCCCGGAGATGCGGTCAATATCAGTGCCCGGCTTTCTCTGGGGCAGGATGGATCCATTATCAGTCAGAAAAAGGAGCAGGGTGGAATCAGTTAGGTTTTCCTGATCCAGAAATTTCATCAGCCTGCCCATATTCAAGTCCACTCGTTCGATCCCCGCATAAAAGGCTGCCTGGTCGAGGTTACATCCCGCATCGAGGTAGGGAGTGAGCCATGCACTGGGTACATTGTTATCCCGATGGGGCACATTGGTGGGGAGATAAATAAAGAAAGGATTGTTTTTCGTCTTCGCTTTTTGGGCAAAAGATATCGCCTCCTTAAAATAAACATCGGTGCAAAAACCCTCCTTGCTGACAACCTCTCCATTTTGCCAATAGCGGTCATTCATACGGTCGTTGTCCCAGAGATCATCGGAAATACCAAGGCCTCCATTTCCCAGTCCCACCCAGTGATCAAAACCACGGTCCATGGGTCGGCGGGGGTAATTTCCTCCGAGGTGCCACTTTCCAAACATTCCAGTTTGGTATCCAGCAGTTTTAAAATACTGAGGCATAATCACC
>NYYP01000033.1 GCA_002686835.1 Opitutia bacterium
TCGGAATCCTTGACCCAGCAAAAGACCAATATGCGTGCGGCTCTTGGACGAATGGTTGACGTGGACATTGCCGAGGAAACAACCAACCTGGCGAAGTATTCGGTACTCTCTCAGGCATCTGCAAGCATGCTGGCTCAAGCCAATGCCAACACAGATTTAGCCCTCATGTTACTGCGATAACAGGCAAGGCTAAGAAATAACTTACTACTTAGGACGCAGGTAAAGTGAAAGTACCTATATCACCAACAAGGATACTGGAGGAGGCATCTGGATGAGATCCCCTACCACAATGAATCCTGGATGGAGACAAGTGTCNCCAACGCCTGTGCCTATCAACTCAATCCGACATGGGAGANTAGCCNCTCCCCTAACTTTAATCGTACGCACTAAGATCGGCACAGTTGTCGTTTGTGAGACTTAAGAAATAGGAGATAAAAATATGTCACTATCCATATCAACAAATACCGCGGCATTGCGTGCAGGCACTGCATTGGTTGTTAACCAAGCCCGTTTACAAAAAGTTTTCGACCGCCTTTCCAGCGGTAAAAAGATTGCTTCTCCGGTGGACAACCCTGGCGGTCTGGCCGTATCGATGAAACTATCAGCGGCGATCAATCGTATATCCGGTGCTGAAAGCAATGTCCAAAATGCAATCTCTTTTATGGAAGTTCAGGACGGGATGCTGGATACGGCAGGAAAGATTGTTGACCGGATGAGTGAATTAAAAGGCTTAGCCAGTCAGGACCCGATGAAGAGTGACCAGGACCGTGCAAGTTACAATAATGAGTTCAAGGACCTGCAGGCCCAGCTCTATGACATCTCGCAGATGAAGTTTAATGGGGTAAGCATGTTCGCTCGTTACACTGAGGAGAAAGGGGCTCAGGAAACTTTGTTTGGTGGAGCCTCTCAGAGTGCATCGAGAGACCATACATTAACCATCTTCACAAGTGCAGATGGGGCGGCTGGCTCGAAGGTCAGTCTGCACAAGTCGCTGCTTTTATCGGCATTGACCTTTAATACTGATCTNAGTTCCGGGTCGGATACCTATGCTAATGGCTTGGCGGGTGTACTCGGTAAAACAGGAGATGATGAGACCGAGGACTTCGTTGCGACCTTTGCATCAGAGTCGGGTACGCCGATGCTTAATTTGTCCGATATTTCAGTGGGTGTAATTACACAGGCTTTGGAAAACATTGCTTTTTTAAGAGCTCAGAACGGGGGAGTGCATTCACGCTTAGCCTTTAATTCGGAATCCTTGACTCAGCAAAAGACCAATATGCGTGCTGCTCTTGGTCGAATGGTTGATGTCGATATTGCCGAAGAGACAACAAACCTGGCGAAGTATTCGGTNCTNTCNCAGGCATCAGCATCGATNCTGGCACAGGCAAATTCAAACACAGACTTAGCACTTATGCTACTAAGGTAATTTTTAAATGTATCAGGGAAACCACCATTACATAACTGTGGAATCATTATCGTCATATTTTTTCATTACGAAAATTAAGTTCTCATTCTGAAATGATAAATCAATTAACAGGTATGATTAAGCAGATGCAATTAGGTGAAGTAATTGCGAGCTTATGTCCGCCAGGAAAAGAACGGACAGGTAATGCGATCCTTATACTAATTAGCCTGTGTGAAAAGCGGTTTAATGGAAAGAGAGGTAGTGGATGANCCCATCATTNATTTTTCGATATTTAATATTATTACAANNTNTCATGCCGGAGAGTTTACCCAAGTATTTCACTGAGTTACTTACCGAAAAAGTACCTTCCACTGGTTGTATTAGAAGTTATCTAAACTATGCTATCAGTCATTGGTATATCAGGTCATACAAGGAAGGAGTCTACCAATGAACTCTTTGGCTAAATCCGTTTTCACTGATTCGTGCGATTTCTCTATGAGGCAGATTGTATCTTTGCACCAAGCTTTATTACTTAGAACCTGGTACAGGTATATCTACTCATGTGGGTGGGATTGGATTCCTATTTCTAATGGTATTTCCATACTTTGTTTTAATTTCAACTGTCCAGGCAGATGGGAGGTGGACCGATGAATTTTCGATTCTGCACTCATATCCCCTGGTACAATTATTCGTCCTTAGTTCCTTTAATAGAAGTGCCTCTTTATAAGCCTAAGCTACACAACCTCAAATGTGTATATTTTGCATATTATTGCATGTATATATACCAAAAATCTCTGATTAATGTCACTTCTTATTGGTTTCGAAAGATGTCTTTAAAGCTTTTTTTCAGGGAGAAGAATTCCTTCTCTCTCAAATTCACCTCGTCCCTCATTAACCCGTCTCATGGACGAACCGATCGGCAAGGAGGCCGGTCGGGAGACAAATATAGGAGATAAAAATATGTCACTAAATGTATCAACCAACACAGCGGCTCTTCGTGCCGGTGCATACTTAAGTAAAAATAATGCGCTTTTGCAGCGATCTCTCGATCGTCTCGCTAGCGGTAAAAAAATATCCAGCCCAATTGATGACCCTGGGAGCCTGGCGGTTTCAATGAAGTTAAATGCTGCGATCAATCGTTTATCTGGTGCCCAGAACAATGTGCAAAATGGCATATCTTATCTTGAGGTGCAGGACGGCATGCTTGATACAGTCGGAAAAATCCTTGACCGCATGAGTGAGCTTAAAGGACTCGCAAGCCAGGACCCAATGAAGAGTGATCAGGACCGATCAAGCTACAACAATGAGTTTCAGGACTTGCAGGTACAGCTCTACAGCATATCGCAACAAGCATTCAATGGCGTCAGTTTATTTGCCAACTACACCACGGAAAAAGGTGGCACTGCTGATGAAGCTTTATTTAATGCGGCCGATCAATCCTTAGGCCTGGATCACACCATGACTATCTACACCAGTTCTGAGGGAAGTGGTGGATCAAAAGTAAGTGTCCACAAATCCTTGCTGCTGTCTGCCTTGACCCTAAAAATGGATAAGTCACTAGCTGGATCAGATGCTATTGCTAATTCAGGCTGGGCTGCTGTCTCAGGTGGACAAGCTGCCGCGACCATTACACCTGATGATGAAAATGACTGGGTAACCTTTGCATCAACCAACCTTGCGGGTGCCCTGGAGCTGGATGAAGTGTCTGTAGGAGTCATCACGCAGGCCCTGGAGAATATATCCTACCTTCGTGCCCAAAATGGTGGGGTGCAATCAAGGTTAACTTTTAACCTGGAATCACTCACTCAGCAGAAGACCAACATGCGAGCTGCTCTTGGACGGGTTGTTGATGTGGACATCGCCGAGGAGTCAACCAACTTGGCGAAGTACAGTATTTTAAACCAGGCTGCTGCATCGATGCTGGCTCAGGCCAATGCAAGCACGGATATCGCTCTGATGCTATTACGATAAGGAGTATGTGGAGACTCATACTGAGTAAAAGTAACTGTAGGATCCTATGATTGATCGTAATACAGAGCCATTCTTTGTGGTGGAGAGGAGGTTGCGGGTGTACCGGCACATCTCCTCCCTGCCCGATCTTCAGGTTATCCCATGTGTACCTCTAATTCAGAACAAAAATAGATTTCACAACAAAAAGAATCGTCCCTTTTTAACCCGTCTCGCGGGCGATCCGATCGGCAAGGAGGCCGATGGGGAGACAACTATAGGAGATAAAAACAATGTCANTAAATGTATCAACTAATACAGCGGCNCTNCGTGCCGGTGCATACTTAAGTCAAAACAATGCGCTTTTGCAGCGATCCCTTGATCGTCTGGCCAGCGGCAAAAAAATATCAAGTCCGATTGATGACCCTGGAAGTCTTGCGGTTTCAATGAAGCTAAATGCCGCTATCAATCGTTTATCTGGTGCACAGAATAATGTGCAAAATGGCATATCTTACCTTGAGGTACAGGACGGCATGCTTGATACAGTCGGGAAAATTCTTGACCGCATGAGTGAGCTTAAAGGACTCGCAAGCCAGGACCCCATGAAGAGTGATCAGGATCGCTCAAGCTACAACAACGAGTTTCAGGACTTACAGGTACAGCTCTACAGCATATCACAGCAGGGATTTAATGGGGTTAGCTTATTTGCCAACTACACTACTGACAAAGGAACAACAGAAACGGTTTTCAATGCTGCAAGTCAGTCTTTAAGCAGGGATCATACAATGACTATCTACACCAGTTCTGAAGGAAGTGGTGGTTCGAAGGTAAGTGTTCATAAGTCCCTGCTTTTGTCTGCCTTGACAGTAAAGATGGATAAATCTTTAGCAGGCACAGATACGACAAATGGGCTTTGGTCTGCTGTCTCCGGTGGACAAGCTGCCGCCACAATTACACCGGATGATGAAAATGACTGGGTAACTTTTGCATCTACCAACCTTGCAGGAACTCTAGAGTTGGATGAAGTTTCTGTAGGTGTTATCACTCAGGCACTCGAAAATATATCGTACCTGCGAGCCCAAAATGGAGGTGTGCAATCAAGGTTAACTTTCAACCTGGAATCACTCACTCAGCAGAAGACCAACATGCGAGCTGCTCTTGGGCGGGTTGTGGATGTCGATATCGCAGAAGAGTCAACCAACTTGGCCAAATATAGTATTTTAAACCAAGCGGCCGCATCGATGCTGGCCCAGGCCAACGCAAGTACGGATGTCGCTCTGATGCTACTAAGATAAGGAGTAAGTAAAACTCAAACTCATTTGAAGTAACTGTTAGATCGTATGATTGATCGTAAGGCAATGACTGTCTTTGGCGGAGAGAGGAGGTTGCGGGTCTACCCGCACATCTCCTCCCGGCCTGATCTGCAGGTTATCACACGGTTACCTCGCTTTAGCATTAGTTGTAAGGAATACTCCATAATGCATTACAACGCATCTAAATTTTCTCATTTTACACACTTAAATCATCCCGATGACAGACTATTTGAGCGAAGTAACCCCTGCTGCTGTAGGAGCGTAAGGTTTAACCCACATCCTCCTAATTTAAGGCACGGATCAATAGATGGGTTTCGAGGCATAGTCAAATGGCCTGATCGCCCTGATCGCTCAAGGATCCATACAATTACTTACATCGGAGCTAATTCACCGACGCCACTTTCGGGTGATTGTGCACCTCCAGTTCAGAACAAAAATAGATTTCACAACAAAAAGAATCGCCCCTTTTTAACCCGTCTCGTGGGCGATCCGATCGGCAAGGAGGCCGACAGGGAGACAAATATAGGAGATAAAAAAAATGTCACTAAATGTATCAACTAATACAGCGGCACTTCGTGCCGGTGCTTACTTAAGTCAAAACAATGCTCTTTTGCAGCGATCCCTTGATCGCCTGGCCAGCGGCAAGAAAATATCAAGTCCCGTAGATGACCCTGGGAGCCTGGCGGTTTCGATGAAGTTAAATGCCGCCATCAATCGCTTGTCCGGCGCCCAGAACAATGTGCAAAATGGCATATCCTTCCTTGAAGTGCAGGACGGCATGCTTGATACAGTCGGAAAGATTCTTGACCGCATGAGTGAGCTTAAAGGTCTTGCCAGCCAGGACCCCATGAAGAGCGATCAGGACCGTGCCAGTTACAATAACGAATTTCAGGACTTACAGGTGCAGCTCTACAGCATATCTCAGCAGGGATTTAATGGGGTAAGTTTATTTGCAAATTATACGACAGATAAAGGAACAACAGAAACCCTGTTCAATGCTGCAAGTCAGTCTTTAAGCAGGGATCACACAATGACTATCTACACCAGTTCTGAAGGGAGTGGTGGTTCAAAAGTCAGTGTCCATAAGTCTCTGCTTTTGTCTGCTTTAACAGTAAAGATGGATAAATCTTTAGCAGGCACAGATACGGCAAATGGGCTTTGGTCTGCGGTCTCCGCTGGGCAAGCTGCCGCTACTATTACCCCGGATGATGAAAATGACTGGGTGACTTTTGCATCAACCAACATTGCAGGAACTCTCGAACTGGATGAAATTTCTGTAGGTGTTATCACTCAGGCACTCGAAAACATATCGTACTTAAGAGCCCAAAATGGGGGTGTGCAATCAAGGTTAACTTTCAACCTGGAGTCACTCACTCAGCAGAAGACCAACATGCGAGCTGCTCTTGGGCGGGTTGTGGATGTGGACATCGCAGAGGAGTCAACCAACTTGGCGAAGTACAGCATTTTAAACCAGGCGGCTGCATCAATGCTGGCTCAGGCCAATGCAAGCACCGATGTCGCTCTGATGCTATTACGATAAAGGATAAGTAATATCCAGATACTGAGTGAAAGTAACTTTAAGATGATATGATTGATCGTAAGACAGAGCCTGTCATTGGCGTGGAGAGGAGGTTGCGGGTCTCCCCGCACATCTCCTCCCTGCCCGGTCAAAAAGGCATGTCATTCATGGGGCACTTTCGCAAAGGTTGTAAGTATTACTCTAAAATGCACATTCATGCGCCAATATTTACACATATTAGCCAATTAATTCATTCCCAAAATAGGATATTTATGAGAGTTGATTCTGGTAATTCTGGAAACTATGGATGCAGGCAATATCCACATATTATCTGTTATGGCTCAATATGTGAACCTCCAGGAGTACCAAAATTTCCTGAGCCTCCTGATCGATCCAAAACTCAAAATTTTACTGGTTCTGGAGGAAAATCTCCATGCCTGTTACTGGGAGGCTGTGCGCCTCAAGTTCAGAACACTCATAGATTTCACAACAAAAAGAATCGTCCCTTTTTAACCCGTCTCGTGGGCGATCCGATCGGCAAGGAGGCCGATCGGGAGACAATCATAGGAGAACAACAAAATGTCACTAAATATATCAACTAATACGGCCGCACTTCGTGCCGGTTCGTATCTAAGTAAAAACAATGCCTTGCTACAGCGTTCACTGGATCGTTTGGCAAGCGGCAAAAAAATATCAAGCCCAGTTGATGACCCTGGAAGTCTGGCAGTATCGATGAAGTTAAATGCATCGATCAATCGCCTGGCAGGTGCTCAAAATAATATTCAAAATGCTCTCTCCTTTCTTGAGGTACAGGACGGCATGCTTGATACGGTAGGAAATATTATCGACCGCATGAGTGAGCTCAAAGGTCTTGCCAGCCAGGATCCGATGAAGAGTGACCAGGACCGCTCGAGTTACAATAACGAGTTTAAA
>NYYP01000034.1 GCA_002686835.1 Opitutia bacterium
GCGGGTTTGTCGATGCCGCCCTCCCCTTTATCGATCAGGCCCAAAAGGACGGAAAACCTTTTTACTTAAACCTCTGGCCGGACGATGTGCACAGCCCCTACTGGCCACCGGTGGATAAATGGGGGGATGGAAAAAAACGAACTCTTTACCTCGCCGTGCTGGAAGAAATGGACAGGCAGCTTGGTAAACTTTTCGACCGAGTAAGAAAGGAACCTGAACTGGCGAACAACACCATGATCCTCATTTGCTCGGATAATGGACCAGACCCGGGTGCTGGTTCTGCCCTGCCTCTACGCGGTTACAAGACTCACCTTTACGAAGGTGGGATACGATCACCTTTAGTCGCATGGGCTCCAGGACTAACGAATAAAGATGCCCTTGGCTCAGTTAACAAAACCTCGGTATTTTCTGCCATCGATTTGGTACCCAGCCTGGCCGATCTCTGCAATGTCCCTATTCCCCAAAAAGTAATTTTCGATGGAGAGAAATTAACTGATGTTCTGCTGGGTAAATCGGAAAATTCCCGCAAAAGCCCAATCCTTTTCAGACGCCCGCCCGACCGGGATTCCTTTTTTGGGGTGAAAAACTTGCCCGACCTCGCGGTAAGGTCCGGCAAATGGAAACTACTTTGCGAATACGATGGGTCCAATGCTGAGCTTTATGACCTGAGCATTGATCCTGGTGAGTCAAATGATTTGGTAAGCAAACACCCTAAGATTTGTGATCAATTAGTTGAGCAAGTTACCAATTGGCACAACACTATGCCCGCAGATAACGGGCTAAAACTTAGTGGTAAGTAACGCCGGCAAATCGCAAGGAAAATTCAGCCCTCTTTCTTTTTGTCTTTTTTCTTGGCCCCCTTGCCAGGTTTACTCCTCTCAGAGTTGCCACTTTTTGGTGCCTTTTCACCCCCGGAATTTTTGGGAGACAGCTCAGCTTTTATATTAGCTTCTCTATCCAGCCTTGCCTGCTTAATTGCTTCCCTACGCTCCTTTACATTTAGGGTGCCATCCCCATCGGTATCAAATTTTTCCAGCATGGACTTCTTACGGTCCTCCCAGGCTTTTCTTGCATCGGATCTTTCCTCCTCGCTTAGGACACCATCTCCATTCTTATCAAATCGCTGCATTAAGTGAGGCGATAGTTTCCTGCCCTTATTCACCATTTCTTTCCGAAATTCTGCCCGTTCTTGGTCACTCAATTTTCCGTCCCTATCCTTGTCGAACTTTTGGGCCAATAATGGGGGCAACCCGAAACGCCTCGATGCCATTTCATCACGCACCTTCTTACGCTCCTCCTCGTTTAACTTTCCGTCCCCATCGGTATCAAACTTCTTTAAGATTTCGTCTTTACCAGGAAAATTTGATTTCTTTGCCTGAACATCCGATGGCGAATTTCCAAGGAGACAATTGGCAAAGAAAAAGATGGGGACAAGAACCAATAATTTATAAATTATCATATTAAAATAGGGCTTAGGGTTATTGCATGCATTGCGTCAGAATTTTTTCTTTCCACAATCCTAAAATAAGGAAAATGAAATAAATTTTTACTCTGAACAAATTTGACAGGGAAGAAAGAACACAGGCTTTTTACTTGCCCGAATATTGCCCTGTCGATACTTTCTCCCTCTTTCCTGATGGCGCGGTAGCAAAGTGGTAATGCCGGGGACTGCAAATCCTCTATTCGCCGGTTCGATTCCGGCCCGCGCCTCCATTCCTAAGCCCAGCAAGCCTCACTTGCTGAATTTACAGAGGGATTTCACGAAAGATTATTTTTCGAGTTCGTAAAGTGACTTAATTTGATTCGCACTTAATGCTTTTTCGTAGATTCGCACATCATCAATAACACCATTAAACTCCATAAAATTAGAATTAGAAAAACTCCCTATCATTGTATTGGCACTGGACTGAAGAATTAGAGATTCACTGGAGTGCTTTGGACTTATATGATTTAAGATATCTCCATCTAAAAAGGTGTATCCGCCCTCACTGGAATTAAAAGTTAAAGCCACAAAATGCGAAGATTCATAATCAATTGTACGGCCTAAATCATACGGACTAGAAGCAGTTGCTGATTCTCGAGAGATCACTTTGTGATAAACATAAGCGCCGAGTGTTCTGTTGTGATTGATTCTTAAAATATAAGACTTAAATTTTCCAACACCACCGCAATAACGAGTTACAATAGGTAAGCCATATTTACCCTGCTCCTTAAAAAAATCATTTTCTTTCCCAAGTTTTATCCATGCAGAAATTGTCATTTCATTTTTAGGATTAAGTTTAGGCGAATTCCCAAGATTTATACTCTCTCCAGTCATCGCAAAAAGGTACGCACTATCTTCATTTCCCTTTCTGTCTTTGCACAGGGTTGCTCCGATCACTTTTCCATGATGCCCGTTACCTGACTCGTCCTGCGCATTTCCATTAAATGGGTACCAGGCAACCAGTCCATCCGTCGGATCAAAAATCAAAGACTTAACATACTTCCTGTCTTCCTCTGATAAATTATCTAGTGGGATTTTGAATGTTCTGCCATCAGTTCTTCGAACCTTCACTTGTCCCTTAGTCCCCTCGATGAAGCGGGCTTTGATTTTTCTGCCATCTAGGTTGGTCCATTCACGAAACGGTTCCTCGGCAAAGCTCAGTGAGTTGAAAACCAAAAATAGGAGCAAACAGGACAATCTTATCATGCTACTCGTTCGCTGCCTGGTCCACGCCCCCATGCTTCCTTGGTAATCATTACACACATTCAAACGCGAGAGGAATTTCATCATAAAAGGTGCATTTGTGGGAGTTCCTTTTTCTCTCTTCACTCATCACTACTCACTCTCCCTCCTCTTCCCTAGTCACCGTCAATCATTCTGCCGAGACCACCAAGCACAGATCCTTCTCCCTGGCTTTTACCCCCGACACTTGGTGCGTTCTGAAGCACACGATCGGCAAGCCTTGAAAAAGGAAGGCTTTGTAACCAAACCGTCCCGAACCCACTGAGCGTGGCAAGAAAAAGACCCTCTCCCCCAAAGATCATCGATTTCAATCCACCCGCCATTTGTACATCGTAAGTAATACTTTCCTCGAAGGCCACAATACAGCCAGTATCCACCCGTAAGGTTTCTCCCTGTAATTGCTTGCGAACGACCGTACCCCCGGCATGAACGAATGCCTTACCATCTCCGGAAAGTTTTTGAAGAATAAAACCCTCCCCTCCAAAAAAACCGGTACCNAGTCTTTTTTGAAATGCAATCGATACATTGGTCCCAAGGGCAGCACATAAAAAGGAATCCTTTTGGCAAAGAATATTTTGATTATGCTCCTGAAGATNCATGCAGATGATTTTACCTGGGTAAGGCGCNGCAAAGCTAACCCGCTTTTTACCCATCCCCTGGTTGGTAAAGTGAGTCATAAAAATAGACTCNCCGGTGAGTGCCCGTTTGCCCACATCGAGTAATTTCCCGAAGATGCCTTGGTTTGGCTTGGATCCATCCCCCATTTTGGCCTCAAAAGATATCTGGTCTTCCATGTAATTCATCGCACCGGCCTCAGCAATCACCGTCTCGCCAGGGTCGAGCTCGACTTCAACAATTTGCATATCATCCCCAATCAGTTCGTAATCTATTTCGTGGCTATTCATAGNAGTAAATTAAGTAATCAAAGAAGCAATATGCTCAATCTGTAATTTAATGAAAGAACTCTAGTTTGTGATTCATCTTTGCACTGATTCTTTCCTCGGTGTATAGATCGGAGAATGAGTGATGATATATATTCGGACATCCGGCAGATTGCTGAAAAAGCCAGGAATGCATCCCGGGCATTAAGTGCGGCAAGCACCGAGCAAAAAAATGATGCCCTACTGAAAATTTCCCGTGAGCTTGAATCCAACCGGAAAACTCTCTCCGAAGAAAACGAGAAAGATTTACAANCGGCCAAAGAAAATGGATTAAGCGAAGCAATGATTGACCGCTTACGCCTGACCCATGAACGCATAGATGCCATGGCTCAGGGCTTAAGGCAATTAATTGAACTGCCCGACCCTGTGGGTAAAATCATAGAGGAAAAGAAAAGACCAAATGGACTGANCATTCACAANGTACGCACCCCCATCGGAGTGGTTGGAATTATTTATGAGTCCCGCCCCAATGTGACCATTGATTGTGCAGGCCTCTGCCTGAAGTCCGGAAATGCGGCCATCCTGCGTGGCGGCAAGGAAGCGGTGCATTCCAACCGGGCACTGGCAACCATTATTTCCAACGCCCTCAAAACAACNGAACTTCCCGAAGATGCGGTCCAATTGATTCCCACCACCGACCGGGAAGCCCTCAATCATTTNCTNACNCTNGATGANTATGTGCACTGNATTATTCCCCGCGGGGGCGAGGGATTGATCCGCTTTGTGGCCGAGAACAGCCGAATACCCGTGATCAAGCATTACAAGGGAGTCTGTAATTTATACCTCGATGAGGAGTGTGATCCGAAAATGGCTCAGGAGATTGCGGTATCCTCCAAGTGTGGAAGACCAGGGGTGTGCAATGCAATCGAAAATCTGATCGTGCACCAGTCCAACCTTTCCACCCTGCTCCCTGAAATTGGGAAAGAATTGGTGGCCAAGGGGTGCACAATTTTTGCGGATAAAGAAGCGGCTAATGCCCTTGGTGATATCCCCACAAATAAAGCAACCGATACCGAGTATGCGGAGGAATTTCTCGATCTCCGGATTGCGATCAAAACAGTGGACTCTGTGGACGGAGCGATTGCATTTATCAATCAATTCGGCAGTGGGCACAGCGAGTCCATTCTTACCTCTTCCAGGGATCGGGCAGAAAAATTCCAGCGGGAAGTGGATGCATCCTCTGTCTACTGGAATGCAAGNACCCGTTTTACCGATGGATTTGAATTTGGACTGGGGGCAGAGATAGGTATATCCACCGACCGTTTGCACGCACGGGGCCCAATGGGTCTGGAGGAATTATGCACCTACAAATTTATCATCCAAGGAAATGGTCAGTGGAAATAATTCCCCAGACCGATCTTCTCAGTCTTCTCAAGTTTAGATGAAAGATATTTTACTTACCGGCGGGTTAGTCGTAACCGATGGAAAAAAGGAAGTTGCTGATATTNTGGTAAGGGATGGAAGAATTGAGCAGATCAGTCCTACCATTCAGGCACCTNCCGGTGCCGAAGTGATTGATGTGGAAGGCAAGTGGATTCTCCCTGGTCTGATTGATGACCAGGTGCACTTCCGCGAACCGGGACTTACCCATAAGGCGTGTATTGCCACCGAGGCCCGGGCAGCGGTGGCTGGTGGGGTGACCACTTTTTTTGAAATGCCCAATGTTGCTCCNCCNACCCTGGATATGGAAAGATTGGAAGAAAAACGGGAAATTGCCCGGCGTGATTCGGTGGCAAATTATGCCTTTTTTCTGGGGGCAAGTAATGAGAATCTTGAAGCGGTAAAATCTGCCGATCCCACAAAAATTGCCGGGATCAAAGTATTTATGGGATCATCCACTGGCAATATGCTGGTGGATGAGGAAACGGTGCTCGAACAGATATTCCGACATGCTCCCACCACCATTGCCACCCATTGCGAGGATACCCCGACCATTCTTGCAAATGAAGAGGCTGCAAAAAAGAAATACCACAATGATGCCCCCTTCTGGGAACATCCTAATATACGCTCACGGGAAGCCTGTTTAAAATCCTCCACCCTGGCCACCGAACTGGCAAAGCGGGAAAATGCCCGCCTTCATGTGCTCCATATTTCCACCAAGGAGGAACTCGAACTCTTTACCCCCGGCAATACCCGAATCACTGCAGAGGCATGCGTGCACCACTTATGGTTTGAGGAATCGAGCTATGCCACCCATGGNTCACGGATCAAATGCAACCCGGCGATCAAAAAAGAGAGCGACCGGCGGGCGATCCGCCAGGCAGTGGCAGATGGTAGAATCTCAGTACTGGCAACCGATCATGCACCTCATACCTGGGAGGAAAAACAGCAGCCCTATTTCAAGGCACCCTCGGGGCTACCCCTGGTTCAGCATACCCTTTTGCTGATGCTGGAAATGGTTAAACAAGACTGCTTTACCTTGGAAACAGTGGTCGAGCGGGCATGCCATGCGCCCGCTAAAATCTTTGATGTGATCGACCGGGGACATATCCGCGAGGGCTACTGGGCAGANCTGGTGGTGGTCGACCCAAATAAAAAAACCGTGGTCGATGANACNNAACTNTTNAGCAAGTGCGGATGGTCTCCTTTTCCCGGNGANCGTTTTTCACACCGGATCGANCGNACNATTGTTTCCGGAANAACTGCTTATATGGATGGNAAGATCAACCCGGAATGCCGGGGAGAGGCAGTTCTTTTTTCCGAGGATCGCAGGTAAACAAACCTGCCCTTAGGGAAGCCAGGGATATTTATCGAAGTCGGGCTTTCTTTTTTCAAGAAAAGCTTTTTTCCCTTCGGATCCTTCCTCGGACAAATAGTAAAGCAGGGTGGCATTGCCGGCGAGTTCCTGCAAGCCGGACTGGCCATCACAATCTGCATTGAAAGCAGATTTTAAACACCGAATTGCAAGCGGACTTTTTTCTAGAACCTCACTGGCCCATTGCACTCCCTCTGCTTCCAGTTGATCAACTTGCACCACCTTATTGACCAATCCCATATCAAGGGCTTCCTGTGCCCCGTACTGCCGACAGAGAAACCAGATTTCACGGGCCTTTTTCTGCCCGACAATCCGGGCGAGATAGGAGGAGCCAAACCCGCCGTCAAAACTGCCCACCTTGGGACCGGTCTGACCAAACACCGCATTATCCGCGGCAATGGTAAGATCACATACCACATGAAGGACATGACCACCACCGATCGCATAACCAGCCACCAGAGCAATGACAACCTTGGGCATGGAGCGAATAAGTTTTTGTAAATCCAGCACATTTAAACGGGGCACGCCCTCCTCGTCCACATACCCGGCCTCTCCACGGACACTTTGATCCCCACCCGAACAAAAGGCGTATTTTCCATCGGTATGCGGGCCGGCCCCAGTGAGTAAAACCACCCCGATTTTTGGGTCTTCCCGGGCATCGAGAAAGGCTTGGTACATCTCATTGACTGTTTTGGGCCTGAAGGCATTTCGCTTGTGTGGCCGGTTAATGGTGACTTTGGCGACACCCCCGCTTTTGTGGTAAAAAATGTCTTCGTACTCACCTACCTGCTCCCAGTTCATTGGTCTTTCTTCTCCTTTGNATCATGCGGTTGNCCCGGTTCTACCTGCCTGCCCTGCATCCCCCATTTTTCACGCAGGTAGAGACGTTCTTCTTTCCAGTCGGCAAACGGTTTGCCTCGCTGGGACAACAGATTATCCAGGTCCTGCCCCTCAAACTCATCGGGGAAAGGTTTTTTCACGGGTTCAGTCGGGTGATTTTCCATTGTTCTTCCACTAGTTCGTATAAAAAACGATCGTGCAGACGGTTTGGTCCGCCCTGCCAAAATTCAATACTACGGGGTTGTAAAGAATACCCCCCCCAATGCGGTGGCTTGGGAGGATTCTCTCCGAACTTTTCCTTAGCTGCCAAAAAAGATTTTTCCAGGGTTTCGCGTGAATCAAGCGGTTTGCTCTGATCCGATGCCCATGCTCCAATCTGACTGAGGTAGGGCCGGGAGTTAAAATATTCCTCAGCCAGCGAGTCTTTCACGCGGGCAACATCTCCCATTACAGTCACCTGACGCTGTATGGGAAACCAGGGAAAGTGCATACTCACATGTGGATTAGCAAGCAGATGGGAACCTTTCCGGCTGTTGTAATTGGAATAAAAAACAAAACGACCATGCTCGAGGCCTTTGAGTAAAACCGCCCGGGCCGATGGTCGGCCATCACTATCCACAGTTGCAAGACTGCAGGCATTGGGATCGTAGATTTTAGCATCGATTGCTTCTTGCATCCATTGCTCAAACTGGACAAAGGGATCGGCGGCTAAATCTGTACGACGAAGCGGTTGCTGGTCGTAGCTCTCGCGCAAATCCTGTAGGCATTGGTTAAAATCAGTCATTACAATGAGAACTATACTAGGTAAAAGATTGAGTTCGGCAAAACCCTTATTTGGAAAACCCGGAATTTGCACGAGTTACTTGATCACGGGCTACCGTGGCGGCGAGCCCAGGCGAACGCTCNCTCATTTTTTTTCTCCAATTCATATTCCACCGTATAAGTTTGGCGGCAATCCTTCCTCGGACTGACCGTTTGATCAAGTGAAGTTCGTGAACAGGCATGGAAGCATTAGCATAGGCCTGCTTGTAAGCAAAGGGGGCGGGCAAAAAATCGAGCACCCTTCCCTCTTTCCAGCATCGTTCCATACAATCCTTTAACAACTGTTTACCCGGCGAATATTTCTTCCACTTTTCATCATAGGCAATATGGTGGAGATAGGAATTCCCTGGACCCANGAGTTCAAGTTGCCAGGCAATCGGTTGATCATCGACCCGTAAAAATGAAACCCGCACGCTGGAGGACTTTGCCAGTTCGGGAAGGAGTTCAAAAAAGAAACCCCGTTTCCCCCGTATGGTGTAGAGNCCGGAATTCTCCAAAGTCTTGCGGGACTCAACCTCAACCACACAGGTGGCAGGCATAGCCATGCGTACTTCTTCAAAATCAATAAGTATTTCAACGGTGATATTTCCCCGGCGTGCCAGGGCACCTTGATCATAGCGTAAGGATTTGCGCGACTTCGCCCCAATCTTTTCCTCCCANAAATGATCAAATGATCCATNCTTNTTTGGCTCAACCATACANGAAGAACGCTCGGACCGGAAAATTGTGAAATGAGGTGACCGGCCGACCACCNCCTTCATATATTCATCCCAGAATCTTTCNGGAACTTGAGGAACCCANGCAAAAAGAAANGAACCAAGCAAACCGTGCAAAGATCCAANCAATTGACTGGCNGCCCGGTTTTCACAAGTGGGAAAGTGGTAATTTGCCTCATCATAAATGAAGGGCCATAATCCTTTTGTACCAAGCAAACCCGGCCGTTCAATAAATGGCCAGTATCCGAGAAGCGAACCTTCGGGACCTAAGGCCAATAGAAACAACGGACTACGATCCTGTTTTTGA
Source organism: Opitutia bacterium (assembly GCA_002686835.1). Lineage (GTDB taxonomy): Bacteria > Verrucomicrobiota > Verrucomicrobiia > Opitutales > Seribacteraceae > Chordibacter. The sequence goes on from NYYP01000034.1 coordinate 9,107, forward strand.
CGTTTCCACCAGGCACGCATCCACTCTGGAGAAAAATAAGGGTTTATCCAGTCTGCCCGAGAGCACAGGCCTTCATACTGCTCTGCGATAAGATCGAGCACAGAGGTATCCCGCACAATATCAACACGGAGGGATGGGGTGTTCATATTTCCGGGAACCTAAAAATTTCACCCGGAATTGCCGGGAAAAAAAGTACTACACCACGAGATTGGAAAAATCCTCGTATTCTGCCCGAAAACCACCATCGACCCCACGGCAAAGGACCGCCACCGCATCATGGGAGTGCAAAGACTCAAAGTGGGAACAGACAATGCGAAAATCGATGATGCGGGAATCCTCAATCAATTGCTCATAGAGCAACCGGGCAGCATCCTCCACAAATTTTACTTTTGCACCATTGAGCTCGGCAAATGCCTGCTCATCCTCCCGTTTGACCATGACCTGAGTCTCCGTGCCCAGTCCATGGATGCACATATCGCGAAGTTCGAGCATGGAAAGTTCGCGGTCCGGATGCACCTCCACACTGACCCGGGCAAGACTGCGCTGCGAATGCGGGATGGCTAATAGATCGCGGGTCTGGCGGGCATGTTCGGAAAGTTCGGAAGCACAGGGACAGGCGGATGAGTAGATAAAATCGAAATTGATGATTTTCCGCACCCGGTCTGCACGGTCAATGATGCCCTCGAAACTACAATCATAGTACTGATAACCCTCAAGACCACTGCGCAGGCTTTTCTGTACCATGGGATAGGCAAAGTCTACTTTTATACGGGCCTCCCGGGAATCGAGTTCGTCTTTGTAGTGACGAAGCACACGGTCGAGGGTTTCCGGAGAGAATACCTCTTTTTCGTATTCGTAAAAGATACGGATGATCCGGGACATGTTGATACCCTTCTTGTCGGCATCGAGGCTTACTGTACCGGTGACCCGGGATTCTAAAGTTAAATCCTCCCCGTCAGGCCCCACAAATCGTAATGGCAAACGAAAGCCAGATATACCCACCTGAAGAATGGGGACATTGGCTCCTTGCATATCGGCAAGTCCCGAGTTTTGTACATCTGGCAAGGACTTGCGGTAATCCGGCGTGATCTTAAAATTAGGATCGTACTCGCGCTTGAGTTTTTTCGGTTGGTCGGACTGTGTATCCATGATGTTTAATTTTGCCGATTTCCAAAAAGGATGCAAACCAGGGCAATTATTTTGCTTTTCCCTGGTTGGCCACCGCCTCCATTGCCTTGGCCACTGCTTCAGGATCTCCAAGATACTGACGGTTGATTGGTTTGAGATCAGCATCAAGTTCATAGACCAGGGGCATGCCAGTAGGTACATTCATCCCGATAATCTCTTCTTCTGATACGCCATCGAGGTATTTTATCAAAGCACGAAGGGAATTTCCATGGGCAGCAATGAGCACATTTTTGCCCTGTTTGATTTGGGGAACAATGGTATCAGTCCAAAGAGGAAGAAAGCGGGCGACTGTATCTTTTAAGCACTCAGTAAGGGGAATATCAGACNCATCCAGATTGGCATANCGGCGGTCTTTGCCGGCATATCCTTCGTCCTCCTTTGACATTGCAGGTGGTGGGATATCGTAACTCCGCCTCCAGATAAGNACCTGATCATCCCCGTGCTTTTCCGCAGTCTCGGCTTTATTGAGGCCCTGCAAACCACCGTAGTGGCGCTCATTCAAACGCCATTCACGATGGACCGGTATCCAAACCTGATCAAGTTCTGTCAGTGCGAACCACAGCGTACGAATTGCCCGTTTGAGCACGGAAGTGTAAGCCACATCGAACTGGAAACCCGCTTCCTTNAGCAGACGCCCGGACTCGCGGGCCTCCCCCTCCCCCTTCTGGGTAAGGTCGACATCGTGCCAACCGGTAAAACGGTTTTCCTGGTTCCATTGGCTCTCGCCATGACGAAGTAGTACTAATTTGTGCATCGGTTAAATATAATTAAGCATCATACTATATCTTAATGCCGGGCAGTGGTCACGAATTTTCCGTCCTTTGCAGATAAAGCAAAATACAATGGGTATGTCTTGTGAAAGTACCGGGATTGTGTTTGGATAAAGACATGTTTGGGCGGATGCTTTTCCTTTTTATTTTTCTCCCCATGGTGGAGTTATACCTGTTAATCATGCTTGGTTCCCGGATCGGGGCTATGCCCACCATCGGTCTGATCGTACTAACAGGCATTATCGGAGCAACCCTAGCCCGCCAGCAGGGATTGTCCGTACTTTCAAAAATTCAAAGGGAGATGGCATCGGGCAAACCACCCACTCAGGAATTGGTTGAGGGTGCCTTGATTGTGGTGGGTGGAATCGTCCTGTTAACCCCGGGTATTGTCACCGATATTTTTGGGTTTTCCCTACTTNTCCCTCCTGTAAGGAAGATAGTATGCCGCTCCTTGACCCGTGCATTTTCAAAGAAAGTAGGCAAAGCGGCCGGCTTTTCTCGTACCTCCGGTGGNTTTTCATCGTTTCGCAAAGATTCGGATGATGTGATCGATGTGTNAANCGATGATTTTCCGTTTTCTGGCATCTATCTTTNCAATTCTACTGTTTGGCTGTGGTGGGCCAGATGAGGGAATATACAGCGGGAAAATAGGAGATAAGAAAAAGGTGGAAATCAGAGTAAACCAGGACGGAGAAGTAGTTTTGGATGGTTACTGGNANGAAGCACTCAAAGGTACCCACGAGCCAGGGACCTACAAAGGAGAGGATATGGGTGCCCTTGTTTTTGAAGGACCTGCCAGTAAGAAATTTAAATTAAGGATACTTTACCAGGAGCAGGGAAATGAGTTAATCATCCGGGCCATACAATCAAGAACTTACGGACCGGGAGCACGATACATATCAACCGAGGAAAAATCGGCTTTCACCCCCCCTCCCCGCCTCCGCAGGCTCTCGGTTGACTAATCTTCAGANCGGGCATCTTCGAGCATCCGCTCGAGGGCGTCNCGGAATTCCGGCCCCACCCTTTCCCGTTTGGCAATCTCGAGGTAAAACGGAATGTAATCGTTTTGATCAAGTGCTTTCAGGGCGATGTTGTGAAANGGNTCGTTGGCGGAGATGAAGTAAGTTGCCTTTCCAAACGACAGAGTAATTCCGGAATCGCTCCGAAATACGCCCAGTCGTTGATGATCCTCGCCCATTTAAATGACTAGGTAAANCNAGTCAGGTAAATAGACAAGCCCGGGATTGCTCATGCCGACCGAGTTTACTAGGGTGTGGCATAAATTTATGATTTTCTTTCCCTACCGAGACGATAACCCCACCCAGTCCTTCCCCCTAATCAACTGGACCATAATTTTGGCCAATATCTGGGTATTTTTTGCCTATCAGTTACCCCTCGGACCCAAGGGGCAGGAATTATATTTTGCCAATTTTGGATTTATTCCNGCCGCTTTTTTTGGCCAATTCTCTCAGGATGACCTCGGGATCATAGCCTGGGAATGGGGATCGGTAGTTACCTCAATGTTTAGCCACGGTGGTCTGCTCCACCTGCTTGGCAATATGCTCTTTCTCTATCTCTACGGAGATAACCTCGAGGATGCCCTGGGCAAAGTGAAATATTTACTATTTTATTTACTATGCGGATTTTTTGCGGCTATTGCTCAGTCCTTCGTTAATCCAATGTCGGAAATACCGATGGTCGGTGCATCGGGAGCAATCTCCGGAGTCATTGCCGGGTATCTACTACTCTACCCGCGGGCAAACATCCGCATATTTTACTGGTTCTTTTTATTTATCGGCACCCTTTATCTTCCTGCCTATATGGTTCTGGGNTTATGGGTATTTGAGCAAATGATTGCACTCCCAGAATCGATGAAACAGGCAGGCGGAGTTGCTATTGCCGCTCATTTGGGAGGATTTGCATCGGGGTTAATCCTCACTCCGTTCATGCGAAAACCTGGCGTTCGTTTGTTTCAGGATGGGCGCTCGCGCTCTTTTACTCGCCAATCCAGACGATTGAGATAGGATTGATCGCTTTCGATCAAGCAAATGGAAAAAGCATACCAACCAAAAGATGTGGAGGACCGCCTCTACCAGTCCTGGGAAAATGAGGGTTCCTTCCGTGGGAAGCCAGATGCGGAAAAACCCGCTTATTCCATCGTCATCCCCCCTCCCAATGTGACCGGTGTCCTGACCATGGGGCATGTTCTCAACAACACAATTCAGGACATCCTGGCCCGCCGGGCAAGGCAACAGGGCCATAATACNCTCTGGCTCCCGGGTACCGATCACGCGGGTATTGCCACCCAGACNAAGGTGGAACAACAACTCCGCAAAGAGGGCAAGAACAAGTACGATCTCGGACGGGAAGGTTTTTTGGAACACGCGAAAGAATGGCGAGATAAACACGGCGGAATCATTCTTAAACAATTGCGTAAACTGGGATGTTCCTGCGATTGGGAAAGAACCGTCCATACTTTGGATCCTGATTATTCGCAGGCAGTACTCGAAGCCTTCGTGCGATTGTTTAACAACGGCTATGTCTACCGTGGAAAACGAATGGTCAATTGGTGCCCGGTCAGTCGGACCGCTCTCTCAGATGAGGAAGTGATCATGAAGCCCCAAAATGGCAAACTCTACAAGATCCGTTACGAACTGATTGATGCTCCCGGCGAATATTTGTATGTCTCCACCACCCGTCCGGAAACTATCATGGGGGATGTTGCCCTCGCCATCCATCCNGAAGATGAACGCTGGCCGAAACTGGAAGGAAGAAAAGTAAGACGCCCACTGCAACCGGCGGAAATTCCAATTATTGCAGATGATGCGGTGGAAAAAGATTTTGGTACTGGGATGCTCAAAATTACCCCGGCCCATGATCCCCTGGACTTTCAAATCGGACAGAGGCACAACCTTGCTATTATTGATGTGCTCAACGAAGATGGTACCCTGAATGATCTAGCCGGTCAGGAATTCTCGGGAATGGACAGGTTTGAAGCACGCAAAGCAACCGTGGAAAAACTCCGTGAACAGGGCGACCTCGTGGATGAGGAAGATCATGCCAACAATGTGGGCTTTTCTGAACGGGCAGATGTTCCAATTGAGCCGAGATTATCCGAACAATGGTTCCTGCGCTACCCCCGGGTGGAAGAAGCAAAACGGGCTGTTTCTGAGGGTATGATCCGTTATTTTCCGGAGCGCTGGACAAAGACCTACCTACACTGGCTGGAAAACATTCAGGACTGGTGTATTAGCCGGCAACTTTGGTGGGGGCACCGCATTCCTGTATGGTACCGCAAGGGACAGGCAAGGAACGACCCCAATAACTGGCATGTCTCAGTGGAAGGCCCTGAGGATCCGGAAAACTGGGAACAGGACGAGGATGTACTGGACACCTGGGCATCTTCCTGGCTCTGGCCCATCGCCACGATGGGATGGCCCGACGAGTCAGCAATGCAAAAACAGGGTTTGGATTATTTCTATCCCACCTCCGCTCTTGTTACCGGGCCGGACATTATTTTCTTCTGGGTCGCCCGTATGATCATGGCCGGTCTCGAATTCAAAGGGGAACCGGTCGATCCCGACTCCCCGCTAACGGATGAGGAAATTCGCAAACGCATCCCCTTCCGGGATGTTTATTTTACCGGAATAATCCGCGATGCAAAGGGGCGTAAAATGTCCAAGTCGCTGGGGAACTCCCCTGACCCTCTCGATCTGATTGATAAGTATGGGGCGGATGGATTGCGCCATGGAATCATGAGTATCGCACCAAAGGGCCAGGATATCCGTTTTTCCGAGGAACGGATCGAGCAAGGGAGAAATTTCTGCAATAAATTATGGAATGTTTCACGGTTCCGCCAAATGGCTGATGAACAGGACCGTGAATCCACCCTCACAGAAATTATTGCCCGTATCGAACCGGCTCAACTCAACCAGGATGACCATGCCATTCTGCTCCGTCTTGTTCAAACACTGGATGAGGTTGAGCGGTTGTACCTTGAGTATGAATTTAATTCTGTCCTCCACGCCATTTACCGGTTTTTCTGGAACGATCTTTGCGATTGGTATGTGGAAAACTCCAAGCCTAGAATGCGGGGAGGTGATGGAAAAGACACCTGCCTTGCAGTGCAGGATCTTTGCTTACGCCAGGTACTTTTACTCCTCCACCCAGTCACTCCTTTTATTACCGAGGANCTGTGGAAGGTGCTGGGATTTTCCGGCGGTCGATCCATTCAATGGAGCAAGCCTGGCACCGGTTCNGAACTGGACAGNTTACTTAGTGGCAATGGTATCAAACTCGATTCAACAGCCCTTGAAGAGATGCTTGCAATCCGTGAGTTGGTCACCTCCATGCGTGCACTCAAAGCAGATCGAAACCTGGCCAATAACAACAAGGTGGAATTTTCCTACCTTGCCGATGAAGAGAAATCCGCAATCCTAAACAGACACCTCTCCTCGGTTCTCAGTTCTGTGGGGGCAGCAGCACTGAACCGGGTAACTGAAGCACCCACCGGCATGCCCGCACTGGTCACTGCATTCGGTTCGGTCTACATGGACCTTGCCAGCGGCATAGATGTAAAGGCGGAGAAAGCCAGGTTGACCAAGGAAATAGAGGGACTCGAAAAAATCATCTCCTCGATCGAAAATAAATTGGGCAACCCTGCCTTTACCGGGAAAGCTCCTCCTCCAGTTGTGGATGGGGCCAGACGCCAGCTTGCAGAAAACCAGGCAAAGAAGCAGGAAACTGAAGATGCCCTGCGGGCACTTTCTTAAACCCTTACAAACTTCTCCGTACCGGGCCTTCGAAACGTCGCCTTTGCCTGACAGGTAGTTCCGGCAGCTTGGGCAACTCTTCCGCCGGATCCTGTCCACCACCCAATTTTTTGGCAAGCTTTTGGAGATCTGACCACCTACTAATGTTTAAGCCCCCACCGTGAACAATTAGATCAAGCAGGCTTTTCCATTCGATCATCAACCGTTCAACATCTCCGGCTCCCAGGTCCTCCCCCTCCTCTTGAGTTGCCCCCTGAATGAGGGCTCGTTCACGTATAAAATCCACCCCGCCCTCGCCGTATTCAAGGGGCAATCCGGCACGCAAATATCCCGGGCAATCCCGGAATCCGTAGGCCTGGCGACAAAGGACAGACAACCGGGATTCTGATCTTGCCCATGACCGAAAACGATGACCCGCCCGTAGGTTTGCGAGGTCATAAATTAATTCGTCCACCGGGTATGTTTCATCCTCCAGGGCCACTGCCACCGCCAACCCTTCGCCCCGGGAAAACTGGCTAAATATCCGACCACGGTTGGTGGGCCGTGCTTCTTCATCGATCAAACCGAGCATGTACCAAGCCTCCACCGGACTTGATGCGGCCAGGTCGCCTTCCCCGCTATAATCACCTTCCTGAAAGGGAGAATCAAAAGCTCTTGAAGTCTTTCGTAAGGTGGGATTGAGTAGGAATCGACCACGGGAATCTTTCCACCCAAGAACCTGGGCATTTTCATAGCTCAGCCGGGCATGGAGAACTTTTCCACGGTCCACAAATTCAACCAATTCTCCGCCCTGTGAAAGGGTGGGAAAAAAGGGCCGAAATTGATCCTCCAAGCCCATTCGCCTCCAGGTTTTGCGCGAATATTTTTTCTTTCCTCGTGGACGATCAATCGCAACCGCCTGGCGCAAATGTTTACGGAATGATTTGATTAAAGTGATCTTTTCGCCAAGCGATTCCTCCACATAAACGGCCATGGGAACCTCTCGTCCATAGGTAGGAGATTTGCGGGTGCCAAACCGGCAGGGGTTTCCCAGTGCTAGCTTACTAAGGGTATTGGGTTGGGACAGGGCTGGTATCCATTCCCCATCCTTCTGCACCAATGCCCGGCTCAGGGATAACTTGGTCTGTCCGCCCCTTCTTTCCCAAAGTCCTGAACTGTTGAGCATTTCGATGACCTGGTTACGGGAGTTTTCGACTGGTGAATCTTTTTTCTCTTTCTCCCCGATCAGACGGTTCAATTTCCCCAGGGATTCACGGAAACCCAACCTAACCTGTTCTTCAGAAAATAAACGGTCGGCCAGTTGACGGGCGGCATCGATATGGTCCTCCCCATTCTCGATCGCCCTTTGCATTGAGAGAATCAGGGCAGGCCAATCCAGGGTACTTGATCGGTGCAGGCGCAAGGGCCGGGCATCAGACAGCCGGGCCTGCCGCGTGGCAACCACAACATACCCCCGGTTGTCTTTGCCCCGCCTGCCCGCCCGACCAAACATTTGCAGAAGCTCGTCTGGCCGGACTTGTAACAACTGATCATCGACCCGGTATTCCCGATCGGTCACCAAGACGGAACGCATGGAAAAATTCACCCCCGCACCAAGTCCGGTTGTTGCCACGACAACTTGCAATTGTCCGGCCTTAGCCAACGGTTCGACCAAACCGGCCCGTTTCAGGTAGTCCAGGCCGCTGTGATGAAAGGCCACCCGTCGACGCAACAGAGAGGCCAGCTCTTTCCCTGCCAATTGACGTTGGTCAGGGGTGAGCTCTAGCATTTCCGGTTCTGGAAGTTCCTGAGCTAATTGACGGGCCAATTCCTCGGCCGCTTTGCGACGGGGTGCAAATACCAAGAGAGGGCCAAGACCAGACCGTAAAGCACCATCGACTAATCTTGGCCAGTGCCCGCGTATTTTTTCTCCGTGGGCCGAATGTTTAATCAGTGCTTCACCTAATACCTCTTCGAGCGGAACAGGCCTTCGAGCTTCCTCAATAACTGCAACCTTGCGACCATGACCGACCAACCACTCGGCAACCTCACGGGGATTTGCCACACTGCCACTCATCAAAAGAAGTGCGGTTTCAGGTTTTGCCATTGCCAGGGTTACTTCATACCCGGGCCCCCTCTGGGAATCTCCCAATAATTGATACTCATCGACCACAAAAAGATCGGGCGGTTGATTACCAGCCATCGATCCGCGCTGGGTCTCAAGAGTAGCCACCACCACCGGAGCATCTGGACGGTGCCGGATGTCACCGGTGACCAGACCGACCTCCCATCCCCGCTCCCGCCATTCCCTAAATTTATCATTTGCCAGAGCACGGGTGGGTACGGTGTAAACGGCTCTCCCTTTAAATCCTCCCTCCATCCATTGTTCAAAAACAAAGGTTTTCCCCGCCCCCGTGGGGGCATGGAGTACTACATCTTTGCCTCCCCTAAGTTCGTTTAGTGCCTGGCGTTGCCAGGAGTCGGGAAGAAAGATACGCCCGCCAAACTCATCGCTATTCGTTTGCATTGTTTCCACTGACCGTTTGCATGGAAGGAAGTACCCCATCCCCTACCTTTCATGCAAACGAATACGAACCAACCCCGAAAAAACTTTTTCTTTGCTCGATGATTCGAATGATTGCAGCTTGTGCACACAATCGGGTAATGGGAGCCGGTGGCACCCTGCCCTGGAAAATTAAGGCGGACTGGGATTATTTTTTAGATACCACCAAGGACGGGGTATTAATAATGGGCAGAAGGTGCTATGAGGACTTTACAGAATATGCCCGTACCCGCCAAGTTGTAGCGCTCTCCCGTGATCCAGAAATAGTATTTCCTCATGCCTGCAAAGCATCCAACCTACCGGATGGTATCAAGTTGGCACAGTCTATGGGCAAAAATGTATGGATATGTGGAGGAGAGAAAGTTTATCGGGATGCCATGACCCTGGCCGAGGAACTATACATCACCTTGATCGATGCTCATTTCGAGGGGGATGCCCATTTCCCCCCATGGGAGCAATATTTTAATAGGGAAATAAGCAGAAAAGAAATATTTAGCGAAGGACAAAGACTTACCTTTTTGGTTCTAGGAAAATAAGGAGATTTTCCTTCGGGTTGCCCGAAAGCTTGCTTCCCCCAAACAGAAAGATTATTCCTAAGTTTTGAATGATTGATGCGATGCGATTTTTAACCTACGAAGATTTGGACGAGATCCAAATGGAGTTTGGTACTCCTTGTTTTGTCTACGATGAAGCAACCCTTCGGACCAATGCCCGGGAAGTTCTCAATTTCCCCAACGCGTATGGACTGTTCCCACGCTACGCTATGAAAGCTGCTCCCACCGCGGCAATCCTGCGGATTTTTAATGAGGAAGGATTGGGAATCGATGCCAGTTCTGTCCATGAGGTTGAACGGGCAGTTCGGGCAGGGTATGGTACAGAATCGATCTCCCTGAGCACCCAGGAATTAGCGGATGACTTCATTTATTGGGCACAGGATGGCATCCGTATTAATCTGTGCTCGCTCAATCAGATTGATAAAATTGGCAAGTGGGGCAAGGTCAGGCGGGTGGGCTTGCGGTTCAACCCTGGCAAAGGATCGGGCGGAAACAACCGAACGAATGTGGGTGGACCGGCGAGCAGTTTTGGGATCTGGAAAGATGATTTGGAAAAGGCAATCTCCCTCTGTCAGGATTACCGACTTGTGGTTGATCGTATCCATACCCATATCGGTTCAGGTTCAGACCCTGAGGTATGGAAGACGGTGGCATCCATGACCCTGGACCTGGCACGATCCTTCCCCTCAGTGGAGTCGATCAACCTGGGTGGTGGGTACAAGGTTGCACGCATGCCTGATGAAAAACCGACCGATCTTCAGGAGGTAGGTTCACCGGTAAAAGAATTATTCAAAGCCTTTGCCGAGGAGACTGGCCGAGAATTGAGGCTGGAAATTGAGCCCGGCACATATCTGCTTGCCCATGCCTGCAGTCTGGTCACCCGGGTACAGGATGTTACCTCCACCGGTAAAGATGGGTACCGTTTTCTTAAACTCGACTCAGGCATGACTGAGATCTTGCGCCCAAGCCTCTACGGTGCCCAGCATCCCATTCACTTGGTCTGCGAACCGGGACAGCAAAAATTTCGCGAATCCATCGATCAGGTGGTTGTGGGACATTGTTGCGAGTCGGGCGACCTGCTTACTCCTGNACCTGGAGATCCTGAAGCCCTGTCTACCCGAAATCTTCCNCGAGGTGAAATTGGTGATTTTTGCGTAATTGAAGGTGCGGGGGCATACTGCTCATCAATGGCAGCGAAAAACTATAATTCCTTTCCCGAAGCCGCAGAAGTGCTCCGCAAGGAGGACGGGAGATTGGCCCTGATTCGCAAGCGCCAAACATTTGACCAAATTATCGAGAACGAAGTAGTTCCGTGAAAACTTCGGGCCTCGGTCGATTCACCCTCGGTCAGCCGCTCCCTGCTCGTCCGCATGCAGTCTGTGTAAGCCTGCCCAAAATGGCGGATGTGATCGGTTACGAAGAAAAAGATCCAGCTACTCTTGAAGCAATGCCCACCGGGTACCCCAGGTTTGTCAGGCATCAAATGATCAAACGTATGGTTGAGCATTTAAATTCCGAAAACAGGATAGACCAGAGCGGATATTTATTTGCCCAGGAAAAGGATTGTAAGGATGTCATCGAACGGTACCAACTGACCGAAGCAGTGATAACCGGCAACAAAAACTGGACTCTATTACAAATACCCAGACACCTGCCGGAAAATTCTTTGGTCGCGTCTCATTTCCAGCATACCGGGTGCGGTATCTCCTCACGTTTGGCAGAAGATTATCTTTGGGACCATGGGTTGCTGGAAAGCCGTGAGGTTTTATCTGATATTCCCAGTCCTGACTCTGTAATCAGGCAAACCATTGCCTCAGCTCATGGACCAGAAGTAACTGCAGATGACCTGATTCTCGCTTCTTCCGGAGCCAATGCCTTTCACGCCCTTTTCCAGGCCGCATGCAAACAGGCAAAAGAAATGAAAAAATCCGTATGGATAAGATGGGGCTGGCTTTATTTGGATACCATCGAAGTCATGAATTTGTACGGTCAAAAGGAAGGACNAGTGCTCGAGGTGAACCAGGTGGGAAACACTGACCAGTTGTCTGCAATCTTTGAAAAATATGGTGATCAAATAGCTGGGGTGGTNACAGAGTTCCCCACCAATCCATTGCTCCAGTCTGGTGATATTGAATATGTCCGGACACTCTGCGATCGGACCAATGCCCTGCTGATCATTGATCCAACCATGGTATCGCCTAAAAACGCCAAAATCACCCACTTGGCAGATGTGGTAGTCAATAGTCTGACCAAATACGCCGGATGGGAGGGGGATGTGATGATGGGAAGTTTGGCATTTCCTCGCAGGTCAGTCCGTGGACAAGAACTTTTTGAGCCTACCCAAAAGTTAATTTGTCCGCCCTATGTTCGTGACCTCGTACGATTAGCAGAACAAATTCCCTTCTATGATAGCTTTATCAATTCCACTAATGCCAATGCCTTACTGGTGGCTGAATTTCTCCAGCAACATCAAAGAGTGAAAAATGTGCACTGGGCCTACCAGGAAAAATTTCGTAAAAATTATGAAAAATTTGCTGGGTCCGACAGTCCGGGGTGTAATATCAGTTTTGAATTGGCGGGAGATTATGAGAATTTTTACAATCGTTTACAAATGCTCAAAAGTCCGAGTTTTGGAACTGAATTTTCCAATTGCTGCCCCTATGTGTATTTGGCCCATTATTCTTTAATCAATTCTGTAAAAGGTCGTTCAGTGCTGGAAAAGGCAGGCCTTACAGCTCAATTGCTCAGACTTTCGGTGGGGTTGGAACCAGTGGATCAAATTATAGAAACCCTCGGTCTTGCCCTGAAATAAAAAAGCTCCCCGCATTACTACGGGAAGCTTCGTTAAAAAGAATTCCTTACCTGAGTAAAGATCATTCAAAGGTGAACGGATCCAGGACTTTACGAACCCTCCTTTTGGATAAGCGGACATAAGCTGGCACTCCATTTTCGAAGGGCACTTCAACTTCCCCCATCACCAAAGGCTGGGCATATTTAATAAATTTTGCTGTCATACTTACCCCGTCTTCTGAAATCCAGTCTTCTGGAATTTCCTTCACACCGTTGGCAATTTCCGAAAGAGGAGCCAGCCCAGTTTCGCAAGAATAGGTTTCTCCCTCTCCGCGAACCAGAATCACCATTTTATCAGTTTCTCCGTCCATTGCTGCTTTGACTGCAGCCTGACCAGCCATAAAAGCCTCGTCGTTATCTGTTTGCGATGAACAATGGGCCGCTGCTCGCTGCCCAATGCCCAGCTTGCAGGAGCGTGCTTTGACTGCGAGGTTCTGTTCGACATAATTGGCCAGGTAGTCCCCTATTCCACCAAGCTGTTGATGCCCGAAAGCATCCTGCCCAGAGGCTGAGTTAGCCACATAATTGCCGTCCTTGTCGACCAAGCCTTCACCTACAACCACCATGCAGTATTTGTTTTTCTTTAAAACATTTTGCACATCCTCGACAAATTTGTCCTGAGAAAATGGCAACTCCGGCAGATAGATAAGATGAGGGGCATCGTTGGGGTTTTCTTTGCTCTTGGCAAGGGTGGTACCGGCGGCAATCCAACCAGCATTACGTCCCATAACTTCGATAATGGAGACAAGATCATGCTGGCCCATGGCTTCATGATCCAGGGCAGACTCCTTCACAACAGAGCACAGGTATTTTACCACGCTTCCATATCCAGGACAATGATCGGTCGTTACCAGATCATTGTCTATTGTCTTAGGCACACCAATGACCCGCAGGGCATATCCCTTACTTTGCGCAAGTTTGGAAATTTTGTCTGCTGTGTCCTGGGAGTCGTTGCCCCCACAATAGAAGAAATAGCGGATATTATGAGCTTCAAACACTTCAAGAATACGTTCGTACTCCTGGTCACGCTTGAGCTTAAACCTACACGTACCAAGTGCAGAAGCAGGGGTAAAGCGAAGACCACGAATGTTTTGCTGTGACTCCTCCGCAAGATCGATCAGGTCTTCCTTGAGAATACCGAGCACACCGTTCATTCCCCCGTAAATTTCTTCGATGCATTCCTGATTAAGCGCTTCCGAGATTACCCCGGCGACACTGGCGTTAATGACGGCAGTCGGCCCGCCCGATTGAGCGACCAAGCAATTTCCAATTAGTTCTTCAGCCATGACTTATAAAAATGAAAGTAAGCTAAAAGAAATGCACCCTGCCCCCCCCTGTTGGCAATCGCAAAATCCAAAGTATGGAGGGCAAGTCTGCCCCTGAGATAATTATATTACAGTATTGAAGGGGGCGAATACTCTTTGGCCTCGGGATACTTATCCCCCCACTTTTTTGCCCGCTGGATAAAATGTTCCACTTGTTGCCTGGCTGCCCCAATTCTTCCCTCTCCATCAGATACAATAACCTGGAGGTCTTTCTTTTTCATCCCCACGCGGGAATCATTGGCCAACCGGTCGATCAAATTATTTTCTTTGATCTTTCCATCCCTTAAATCCCGAACGGTGGCCACTGCATGTTCCTTGATCGCTGAATGTGCATCTTCTCGTCCCGCCCCCGCTTTGACCGACTCCATCATGATGGTGGTGGTAAGCAGAAATGGAAGGTAGCGGTCTTTTTCCGCCTCAATTACTGCTGGAAAAACCTCCATTTGTGCAAGCACGGTAAGAAAAGTATCAAACAATCCATCCAATGCAAAAAAAGCATCAGGCAATGCAACCCGGCGGACCACGGAACAGGATACATCGCCCTCGTTCCACTGATCACCAGCAAGGTTGGATACCATAACCAAGTACCCATTAAGTATGGAATGAAACCCATTGATCCGCTCACAGCTTCGGCTGTTCATTTTATGGGGCATGGCCGATGAACCAGTCTGTCCCTTGGCAAAGCCTTCCCCGAGAAGTTCATGCCCCGCCATAATCCGCAGGGTGGTGGCAAAATTTGCCGGGGCCGAAGCGAGTCTGACCAAAAGGGAAACCACTTCAAAATCAAGACTTCTTGGATATACCTGCCCCACATTTTCCCAATTGGCGGTGGCAGCCAGGTGGTCCATTACCCGCCGGTCCAATTGTGCCGCTTTTTCCTCGCTACCCAAAAGTGTGACCTGGTCCAGGCGAGTACCAACCGCACCTTTAAGACCGCGATAGGGATAGGTGGCACAAAGGCGTGATAAATCTTCGACCGTCTTGGAAAGTTCCTCGCCCCAATTTGCCAGCCGTTTTCCCAAGGTGGTCAACTGGGCGGGTACATTGTGAGAACGGGCAGTCAGGCAAAGTTCCTTGTATTGATCTGCCCGTTTTGAAAGAGCGAGAATAGAGGCAATCGCTTTTTCCAAAATCAGGCTCAGGCTGCGGTGGATTTGCAACTGTTCAACATTTTCCGTTAGGTCACGGCTGGTCATACCTTTGTGGGCATGTTGATGCCCTGAAAGATGGGCAAATTCTTCGAGCCTGGCTTTGACATCATGCTTGGTTATTTCTTCGCGCTTGCGAATCGAATCGAGATCTACCCGCAATTTAACCTTCTCTGAACTATCAATGGCAGATTGATCAATCTCCACACCCAGTTCTCTCTGGGCCCGCATTACCGCGATCCAAAATTCACGCTCCAGCACAACTTTTCCCGACGCAGACCATAATTGAGTCATGACCGGAGAGGCGTAACGCTCAGCTAAAACATTAGGGACAAATTCCTTCATAAAAATAGTAGTTCGGTTGTTTAAAGAGATTCCAAAAACTGACAGACAGAACGAATAATAAACTCGGGCGTTGAAGCACCAGCAGTTACCCCAACAGTGCGGAAGGACTTTAGTGCCTCAGGATCGATATCCTCTGCGGTTTCCACATGAAAAGTCGGACGATCATGGGAGGATGCCAGTTTGGCAAGCTTTCGGGTGTTAGCGGAGTGTTTCCCCCCGATTACCACAATGGCTTCTGCTCCTTCCTTAACCAGTTCAACCAGGTCAGACTGTCTCTCCTTGGTTGCCCCGCAAATGGTATCAAAAACGACCAATTCAGGATATTTCTCCGACAACAATTGAGTGAGTTTTTGAAATTCATGGGTAAACATGGTTGATTGGGAAACCATGGCAACAGGACCAGAAAAAGGAGGAAGACTTGCCAGATCCTCCATATTTTGGACCACATGTCCCCGACCTGCGGCATACCCAAGTAGACCAATGACTTCAGGGTGCTTAGGATCTCCAAAAATAACCACATCATATCCTCGCTCGGCATGACTTTTTACCTTTCCGGCGATAATGCCAACATCAGGACAGGTTCCGTCCCTGAAGGGAAGGCCAAGGCTTTTAAGGTATTCCCTGCGCTGGGGTGATATTCCATGAGCTCGCACCACCACCACCGATTCCTTGCTGGAAGATTCCTGAAGATTGAGATCCTGGCTGCTTTGATAATCTCCAACCTCTTGCACATCCTCCTTGCTCAACGCATCCATCATTTGCTTGTTGTGAATGAGAGGGCCATCTGTGTAGACCCGCCTGCTACCACCTTGGGCTTCCTCACGTGCAATTTGAATTGCCCGCTCTACCCCCCAGCAAAACCCGGCACTCTTGGCTCGAATGACTTTCATATATATTGTTCCATTCTATCCATACCCAGGTTCGGGTTCAATATTGATTTGCATTTGGGAATAGCTCCCTCAATAAATTTGTACATGCACGTAAGATCCCTTCCTTTGTTTTTGTTGTTTTCCTTTGTTTTATTAAAACTGATCCTACTTCCTGCCCTGGCAGATAATTCATCCAACGCTAAAAACAACCTATACACAATCGGAGAGGCATCCCCTGGTGGAATTGGCAAGTTTTATATGGGGCGTGAAATTTCTAAGGTAATGGGGCACCTTGGAGCTGGCTGGCTGGAACGGCCTGAGCGTATTCAGCAGGAACGCACCGATCTGTTGATTGAAAACCTTTCACTACGACCGACCGACAAGGTGGTGGATTTGGGGGCGGGTTCAGGGTACTTCACCTTTCGGATCGCCCCTATTGTTTCGCAAGGAAAAATCTATGCAGTCGACATTTCTCCCCAAATGCTTGCCATCATCAGAGCGAAAATGAAAAAGAACGCAGCCGAAAATATCGAGCCGGTTCTAAGCACGGTTACCGATTTAAAACTCGAGGAAAACCTGGCGGACTGCGTATTGATTGTGGATGCATATCACGAATTTTCTCACCCGTTGGAGATGGGACAATCCATCTACAGAACCCTTAAACCAGGGGGCAAACTGGTCCTGATTGAATACCGACTGGAAGATCCTGGAATTCCCATTAAGAAGCTCCACAAAATGTCGCAAAAACAGGCAATTAAAGAAATTTCTGCCACTGGATTGGAATGGGTACAGACTTCCGAGGTATTGCCCCAGCAACACTTTATGGTCTTTCGTAAACCCTAACTGTAATTTTCTTTTTTTGCCCAACTCACAATTGCTTACTCCCCATGAAATCCCTCATTATTTTTTTTGTAACCCTTGCTCTTTTTAACCCTCTGGTTACATCGGCCAATGTGGTCGAAGTTGCAGGATATCAATTCGTCGCCCCGGACGAATGGAAACAAAGTGAACCGAGTTCTTCCATGCGCAAGGCACAGTTCAACCTTTCCACAAAAGCAGGCAAATCTGCCGAACTTGTCTTCTTCTACTTCGGACCAAGTGGTGGTGGTGGTGTTCGGGCCAATGTTGACCGTTGGATAAAGCAATTTGAAGATTTGCAGGAAAAGAGTGTAAAAGAAGAAATTGTTAAGGAAGTAAAGGTTACCTATGTGCGAGCAACCGGAACATTTCTTAGTGGTTCCCCCTTCGGTCCCAAGACCCCAAAGCCTGGACATTCACTGCTCGGTGCTATTGTTGAAGGCAGGCAAGGATCGATTTTCTTAAAGATGGTCGGGCAAACAAAGGCTGTTCGAGAGTTTGAAGAACCCGTTATTGAGATGATTGAAAATTCGCTTGGTAATTAATTACAAACCTCTTCCTGCTTAAAACCAGCTAGCTTTTACTGGTTGAAGTAATTTTTCAATCCAAGCAGAACGGCCTCGGAATATTCCTCAATCAGGCAACTCCCCTCCCCCTTTTTTCCTGATATCCAATTTTGTGCCCTTGGGTATGTGGCTAAAGAATTGGCTATATAGGGTTCCAGAAAAACAACCGGGCAACCATAAATGCGGTTTGCCAACAGATTGCGTGCCCACACACCCGGAACCTCCCCAATCTTTTGTGCATTCGGGCCTTTGTAAGAAAATGTCGGCATGCCGGTGACTTGAGAGAAGGACAGGGAAAGTGATTCCGCCAAACCCTGCTCCACCACAGACCATCGGTTGAGCAAGCGCCAGATCATTTCAAACCTCTGATCATCATAGGCTAACTCCCCCCCCATGTAGCATCCATTCACCAGAATATGATGGTCATTTCGCTCCACCAGTTTTCTTTTTTCTGCATCGGGCCAGGGGGCGGCATTAAAATGTATGGAAATCACCAAATCCGGCTTGATTGAATGATTGATTAAATGTGCACGTGCCCTGATTTCATCCACCCGGTAGAAGAGCAGTTCCTGGCGTTCCCGAATAAGTGTATTTTTTTTCTCCGTGTCGTTGTAGTCGCCTCCCAGCACTGTTTCTGCCCACTGCTTTGCATCTTCGTGAAAATGCTCAGGTCGGTTCTGGGTAACAGGTTCATTCTTTTTTCGGACAAGCATGGGGATGGCACCCAACTCTTCCAGTGCAGGAACTAAATTTTGGGCCACTGCGAGGGCAAGGTCACCCTCTTTAACCGGTTGGTCACCATGCAGTGAAAAATACCTTCTTTCCATCGCTGACCAGTCACCTCCAATATGCCCGGGATCCAGGGCGATAGTCAGACCACTGAGGCTTGGGGAAATCGATTTTGTATTGGCCGAAAAACCGTGTGCTTTTGCTTCTTTGTTAAAATACAAATCATACCAATCATCCCGCTGGGCGAATTTTCGTATGCTTACTTTCTCCTCTCCTATCCTTATCCACCCAGACCACCACTGCGGTCGTGGACAATAGACAGTATCTAAAAGGTGCGAAAATTCTTCCCGGGTGATGGTGTTCTGCAAATGATCAAGGTTCGACCATCGGGGAACCTCGCCCAGTGAGGTTGTTCCAGCATCCGAGTCAAAAGAGAAGAGGAATCCCAATAAAAGATAGATTAAATACCTGCCCACACCGACTACAATGAATCGGGTTAAACCATAGGAAAAGAAAATTCTCAGACTCTTAGTAATGGATATGGGCAATACTCGAATAACCCCAGTACAGCAACCCAATCATCTAAGACTTAATGGGATACATTGAGAGACCAACTTTAAAAAATCCCCCGAACTTAACTTCATCGAGAAATATTACCCACAAACCAAATAATTCATTCGTAAATATTACCCAACCCTATCCCGAACCGAAGACTACCTGTTTCATTAAATTTTCACTAAGCAATGTCCTACAGTGACTTAGGTTAAATTAAATATATGGCATAAATAATGAATAAAGACTGCGATTATTCATTACTAACCCAATACAACTATGAAAAAAACAACTCTCACAATCATTCTAACAAGTATTCTAGCGTTTAGCGTCAGTTTTGGGCAAGAACGACCAAGACTAGCGAAGTTAATCGTTGCGAAAGCCATTAAAGAAAAAGTTAGTTCAGGAGATATCGTAAGAAAAGATAGACCAGAACTTTCAGATGAAACTCAAGAACAGGTAAACGAACTTAAAGGAAAGAAGGAAGCTCTGCACACTAAACTCAAGGAAAACATTGCCAATCTTGGAGAAGGTGCGACCAGAGAAGAAATCAAAGAAGCAACGCAAGCCTTCAAGCAAGCAAACCAAGATCAGTTTGATGAGATCAAGGAATCTCGCGAAGCACTTCGTGAAAAGATCAAAGAAGCACGACCCCACCGACAAGATCGCCCACAATTAAATATGTCTGATGAACTTAAAACTAAAGTTGCTGCCTTAAAAGATAAGCGTGAAGAAATGAAGCAATCAAGGCAGGCACTACGCGAAGAGCTTAAGGATGCAAGCACCGAAGAAAAGAAAACGATCATTGCAGAGTATAAAGAAACAAACAAAGCAAAGCATCAGGAAATCAAAGAAAATGCCTTGGCTTTAAAAGAAGAAATTCGGGATAATGTGGAGACTGAGGCTACGAGGACATCCGATCTCTAATATAATGCTAGATTGACTCACCAAAGAATTGCCTTTCATTTCATTTTATCCATGCAATCTTTACGCACGCTTAAAGGAAAAGAAGTCTTGTTACTTGAAGACGATCTTCTTCTGGGCAAACGTATCGAAGCTTTTTTATGTGGTCTTGGCATGGAAGTTACCCGGGTTAGCACCTGTGCCGAAGCTCAGACTGCGTTGAAGGAAATATTTTTTGACTTCGCTCTTTTTGATCTGAACTTACCCGATGGCGATAGCCTTAGTTTACTGAGAGCCGGATATATTCCTGATAATACTCTCTGCATTTTAATGACCGGGGAGGGTGGAGTAAAATCTGCAGTCGAATCGATCCGGCTTGGAGCCGCCGATTACCTCTCAAAACCCTTTGATGTCGAGGAACTGCCCCTCGTTTTCAACCAGGCACAGGCTAACCTTAAAAATAAGAGATTGGTCGAGCATGTCACAAAGGATTCCAAAGATCGTGCGGAGCATTTATTTTTTGAAGGTTCTTTTTCTCAGGACTTAGAACAGCTGGAAAAAATTCTCTCTGCCGATAACCGTTTACAAAAAAGCCTCCCTCCCCTCTTGATAGATGGCCCGACTGGTGCAGGTAAATCCACCTATGCCAGATGGGTACATGCAAATGGACCCAGATCCGATGCACCCTTTGTTGCAGTAAATTGCTCGGCAATTGCAGAGAATTTAGTGGAGTCAGAATTATTCGGTCATGAAAAAGGAGCTTTTACTGATGCTAAGGATAGCCGTATCGGTCTGTTTGAGGCAGCCGATGGCGGTACCCTTTTTCTTGATGAAGTGGCTAGTTTATCCTTGGCCGCACAGGCAAAACTACTCCTGGCAATCGAAAGCCAGAAAATCCGCCGGGTGGGCGGGAATAAGGATATCAACATTGATGCCCGTATTATTGCCGCAGCTAATTTTGATTTAAGAAAAATGATCGCTGAAGGAAAATTCAGGGAAGATCTTTTCCATCGACTCGATCTCCTCCGCATTTCCATCCCTCCCCTTTCTCAACGGTCCAAGGACTTACCTAAACTGGCGGATCATTTCCTGGTCACACTTTCGCAAAAATATCATCTCAAAAAACCGGAACTTGATTCGGATAGTATAAAATACCTACAAAGACATACCTGGCCCGGTAACAACCGAGAATTACTGCACGAACTGGAACGGTCAATGGTTTTACACGAACCAGGCACGGAACTGAGTTTGAACTCAGCGCAATCAACCATTTATTCCCCAAAAGATTCCACCAGCGAGAGCGATTGGCTGAACGAAAATTTTTGCTTCCCAGAAGATGGTTTTGATTTGGAGAAAGAGATCCTGCGCTTGATTCAACTTGGAATCGATCAAAGCAAAGGCAATGTTTCTGCTGCTGCCCGCTTACTCGGAGTCCCGAGAGATTACCTCAGGTACCGCCTTAAGAATTTGAAACAATAAGCCGGGAATTATTCCCCCAAAAAAAATGGCTACTAGGGGAATAATTCCCAAAACTGCATATGACCAATGAATAGTATTTTTTTAATTTTACATAAATACTTATCTATCAACTGTTTTTGTTTTTGAGATTTCTGGCACAAAAAATGAAACCAAATATTCGTTAACCCATAATCCAAAACCAAAATGAAATTGTCCAAAATTCTTACCTACTCATCTACTTTTATAATCTGTGGTTTCCTGTCAGCATTACCCGAACGACCTCAAATCCCTCTGGAATTGAAACCTCAAGCTGATGCGATCAAAGCATCTGTGGAAGCAGGAGAAATTACCCACGAAGAGGCCCGGCAAAAAATCAAAGAATTACTCGATGAAAATAAGCCTGAACTTGATGATAATGTAGAAGAGCCGAACTCACGGGATTTTTCTGCAGAACTGAGAGAGGTTAATAAGGCTGTAAAGGGAAGTGAGCTCTCTTTGGAAGAGGCTAAAGAAAAAATCAAAGCGATTAAAGAGAAGTTAGCTGAAAATGGAGACATTAAACGCCCGCAACGCCCCGACAAAGGCGAGCTCTCGGATGAAGTAAAGACCCAGCTTGATGGGATTAAAGAAAAGCATGAAGCACTACATGCTGAGTTAAAAGAAAACCTTGCCGAATTGGGCGAGGATGCCACCAAAGCAGAGATCAAAGCTGCTGCCCAAGAATTTAAGGAGGCCAACAAGGAAAGGTTTGAAGCAATCAAGGCCGAGCATGAAGCTATCCGCGAGGAATTGAAAGCTGCCCGCCCAGAACGTCCAGAACGTCCGCAAATCGAATTATCCGAAGAATTACAGGCAAAGGTGGATGATCTGAAACAAAAAAGAGAAGAACTTCATGAGGCACAGAAAGAAATGCTGACCACACTCAAAGATGCATCCAAAGAAGAGAGAAAAGAAATTATCGAGCAATTCAAAGAAGATAACAAAGCCAAGCATCAGGAAATTAAGGAGACTGCCAAGGCGCTGAAAGAAGAAATTCGTGATCAGGTGGAAACCGAGGCTACCCGGACATCCGATCTTTAAAGCTTTGGTGTTTTTGAACTGAACCTTGGCAAAATCAGAATATTCCATCCTGACTGAATTTGCTCAAAGAGAGGCTCCTGCAATGGAGCCTCTCTTCTTTATTTAAAAAAAGTATAATCGGGGATAGGTTGTGCAGGTAATGCTAAACTGGGTAAAATTCTCCCCTTCATTTTTTGCACTTGGAGTGTTACAGGTCTGTGCCAGTCTTCCCGTATACGAATCTTTTCACTCAAATATGGGAGAGCTTTTAATTCTTTCTCCTGTCATACATAGAAGCGTACCTGTCCAAACCTTAAATAAACCGGATTTGGCTACCCCAGAACTTTCCCAAAACCAAGCGGATCAATCGTCAGGGCAATCAAGTTTGGAACGAGAGAGTGAGGGCCAGACAAAAACGGTGGATAAAAAAAATAAGCTAGTCATCTCCGATGAACAAATTGAGGAACTTCTTTTTGATGAGTTGCTAGACTGGGGGGAAGTGGAAAAAGATGAGGAAGTGGATATAATCCTGGAAACTCCGGACTGGTACCAATTTTATGCCGCCGAGATGGGCTGGGGATATTCGGATAATCCCATGGGTGCCGCTCATAATACTGAAAGCAGTTCATTTGCGGAGTTGAATCTCGAAAGCTTTTTTCTCAACCAAAAAAACCCGCAGCACCAAGCCTTGATCTACCTATTGGCAGAGGGAAAAAACTTTTATCAACTAAAGAGTGAAGAAATTTCCGGTTTAATTCTTTCCCAATTTGAATACACATACAAGCCAACTGGGGAGGACCGATCATATGGACTTCAATTCCAGCATACCTATTTTGATCAAGGTATGGATTTTTCTGGACTTGGTAATCCACCAGACCCTCAAAAGATCACCTCCCAACGCTTTGAACTTTCCCCGCATTTCAAATGGGCAGGAGACGAGGGAGAGGAAGGAAAATTACAACTGAGCTGGAGCAAAGAGAGACTACGGCAATTTCCCGATCAAAATTCCAAGTTTGGCATATCAGTAAGTTTATCGAACCAATATGCAGAACCACTAAAATGGCAGGCAAAATTATTCCGCATCCTCACAAAGTACAAAGACCGTGAACCCAAGGACGGTTCAGGAAACTCTCTTTCGGGTAGTCTCGAAACCAAGCACACCGGACTATCGGTCAAATTGACCAGTCCCCAAGAGAATGGATGGTCCAAGGACCTTTACCTCGGGACCACTGTCGAAAAGGTCGATGATAACCATGCTGGTTATTATGATTACAAGCGCTGCAAAGCAACCCTCGGCAAAAAATGGGAAACAGAGCGATGGGCCAGCGATCTCTCGCTGGGATATAACCGAACAAATTATTCCCAAAGACTGGTGGATAACCAAGAAAAGTTCTCCAAAGATCACTGGTCTTTGGAACTTGGTATTTTTCGGGAGCTCAATCAATACTGGAAGACCTATGCTAAATGGATGCATGAATCAGACAGTTCCAATGATCCAGACTTTGCTTATGAGAGTAATTTCTGGTCCTTGGGAATGGCATGGGAAAAATGAGACAACCCAAGTCCAACCATCCATGGTTTCCATTTATTTGGTTCGCCCTACTTCTGATTGGGATCATTTCGTTATTACTTACGAATTCCCGGACTCAGCTTCACCAACAAATTATTGATTCTGAAGCCCGTTTTCTAAGGAAAAATTTTGCCCAGAATTTTGAGGAGTTTTTCCTTGAGGCACTCGCCAAAGATTCCCTGGAGGAAGAATCGATTGAACAACTGGACACATGGTTTGACACCCGGTCAATGATCTCACAAACCGCGGTTCGTTCATTGGAATTCCCACAGGTGCATGGAGTGCAATCATATGACCAGGACTTTAAAACACAAAACCTACCCACCTCGACTATCTCCTCCCGACCATCCCGCGAAGATTTTTTCGATACTCAAAAAAAAGGCTGGGTCCTACGCCAACTTCCCCAGGCATCCACGGCCCTGTTGGTTGAACTGGAACTGGACAACCAACCCTACTTTATTGAATTTACCCTCTCCAGAAAACCTTTTGAAGAATCGTGGCTGGAAATTGATTCGACCCTACTAAGACAGGGGGTGGTATTGTCACTTACCTCTTTGCTTATCCTTGGGACGATGTTTTTTCTGATGTCCCGAAAAGTCTTGGTAAAGGAAAGATTATTACTCGAAAACACCAAGGTTCTCCAGCAAACCAATGAAGAATTATCCCGGGCTTACAAAACTACCAGCCTGGGGGCAATCACTGGTCATTTAATGCATGCATTAAGGGGACACCTAACCAGTCTACAAAGCCTGGCAAGTAACGAGGAAAATCTCCAAACAAACATAAAAAGAATCCAGGACCTGGTCCAACAGACCCTGGGAACCATAAAGGACAACGATGATGGGGTAATTTCCTACACCCTTTCGGTCGAAGAACTGCTACAAATCGCCAAGGAAAAATTCCTTGAACACAACCCCGGTGCGAAATTGGAAATACTCGGCTCCGAATTCCTTGGTGAAACCTTCAATAATCTGCAGGCAAATTTGACATTGGCCATATTAGCCAACCTTTTTCAAAACTCGGCAGATGCAAAAACGGATGTGCTTGTCTCTATATTATGTGACAAAGATGGACCGTCCCTTACCATTGATATTGCTGACAATGCGGGTGGTATATCCGGTGGCGTCAAACCTCTTCTTTTCTCTCCGGTTAACAGCACTAAAAAGAGAGGGTCCGGCATTGGGCTTGCACTATCCAAACAACTTGCCGAGAGCATGGGAGCCAGTCTATCCCTGGTTGATTCGAATACAAAAGGTACTTGTTTCCGCCTGTCCATTGTTTTGGCATGATCGATTTAACCGCAACTTGTTGCCGAATTATCGATTCATTAATAGAGTAATTTATGCGAAGCACGAATTCTCAGTTACTGGCTAATCTTCGATGCTCCGTAATATTACTCTTACAGGCTGTTCTGTGTTTGTCTCTTTGGTCACAGACAATTCCGGCCACCCTGGAGTGGAAGAGTATTACCAACGGAGTAATCTTTTCTTCCCCCGTAATTGATAAGAGCGGGGTGGTTTATGTTGGTTCAAACGATAACAACCTGACTGCTTTAAATTCCGACGGTTCTATTAAGTGGACTTTTACCACTGGAAACTGGGTGGATTCCTCCCCTGCCCTAAGCAAGGATGAAAACACGGTTTATGTGGGTTCCTGGGATAATTATCTCTACGCAGTCAATTCGATGGACGGCTCGCTCGCCTGGAGCTTCGAAACCAGCAGCTATGTTACATCCAGTCCCGCGGTTGATCTGAATGGCAGGGTATACTTCGGTTCGATGGACTCGATATTTTATGCATTGGAAAGCAACGGCTCTGTGGCCTGGGAATATTTTGTGGGGCAACCCGTTTTCTCTTCCCCTGCCATTGGGGAAAACGGCACCCTTTATTTTGGGGACGAAAATGGCACCCTTCATGCGCTCAACTCAGACGGCACAGTAAAGTGGACCTATGAAGTCGAGGATGTGGCAGATACCAATAAATCGATTCTTTCATCTCCTGCATTGGATACATTAGGCAATATCTATTTTGGCAGCGGAAATGGATTTTGCTATAGCCTATCGGACGACGGGGGTAGTGCTTCCCTCAACTGGAAATATGAAACCGGAGACCGGGTGGACTCCTCCCCAGTACTTGGAATCAATGAGGAAGTAATATTTGTATCACGCGATGGATATATGCGCTCCTTACCAATCTTCTCTGCAACCACTGAAAACCTGCCCAACTGGGAAGTTTTTACCGGGGATGTTTTTTACAGCAGTCCGGTAGTGGACGAAAACGGCAGAATCTATGTAATCGGCTACACCGGCGGGGGGGAGAATCACTTATTTGCTTTTGATGCCAACGGCACCAAAGCATGGGATAGCAATGTCAGTTCCCCACCCTTTGAAATCGGATCTGTGGTGGACTCCTCTCTGCTCCTAAACGATGAGGGGAAATTGTATTTCGGATGCTTCGACAAGAACCTTTACTGCATAGACCTCGGAGTAGGCCCGGCCGATTCTCACTGGCCCATGTTTGGGCGAACCCGGCGAAGGGACAGTGACTGGCCCACCCACAGCCTGACCCTTTCGATCTCCGGCAGCACGGGCGGATCAGTTTCCGGTGAGGGAACTTATTACCAAGGATCCTCCGCATCCATATCTGCCGTTCCGGATACGGGATATTCATTTGATGGATGGACTGGAGAAGGGGTCACCGATCCGACACAAGCTTCCACTTCGGTTAGTATAACTCAAAGCAGGAACATTTCCGCTTCCTTTGCCATTAATTCATATGACCTCTCTGTAACCGCGGGACAAGGGGGTTTTGTTTCTGGCAGTGGTTCTTTCCAATATGGTTCATCCGCTTCCATATCTGCCATTCCGGATACTGGATATTCATTTGCCGGATGGACCGGAGAAGGAATATCTGATCTCAATTCATCAACCACCACCGTACAGATGACCCAAACCCGAAATGTGTCTGCCAATTTTTCCCTCAATTCCTATGAGCTTACCTTACTGACAGGCACCGGAGGATCAGCCACTGGTGAGGGCACCTATAACCACGGAACCAATCCGTCCATCACTGCTTTTCCCGATAATGGATATTCTTTCGCCGGTTGGTCGGGCGAAGGGGTCAGCGACCCGAACATACCAACCACCACGGTAAGTATGTCCGAAGCACGCACAATTTCGGCAACTTTTTCCCTCAATTCCTATGAGCTTATATTGCTGGCAGGCACCGGAGGATCGGTCACTGGTGGAGGGACCTTCGATCATGGCTCCACCCCTCTCATTTCTGCAACCGCATCGACCGGATATACTTTTTCCGGCTGGTCGGGTGAAGGGACCACAGACCCTAACGCCAGCTCCACTACGATCATTATGTTGGGAGACCAGAATGTTTCGGCCCTGTTCTCCCTCAATTCATACCCACTCACTGTGCTCGCAGGCACAGGGGGAACGGTCTCCGGTACGGGAACTTATTCTTTTGGCAGCACCCCATCGATTTCGGCCACTCCGAACTACGGCTACCTATTTGATTCATGGACTGGTGAAGGGGTAACTGAGCCCTCCCAACCGACAACCACTGTTGGGATGGAATCCGCACGAACGGTTTCGGCAAACTTCTCCCTAAAATCGTATACCCTCAATGTACTCTCCGGGACGGGAGGAACAGCATCCGGGACTGGTTCCTACACCCATGGCACCCTCGTGGAAATTTTGGCCACTCCAGAATCTGATTATTCATTCCAAGGCTGGACGGGCGATGGAATCAGCGATCCTGCTTCCACCCAAACCACAGTTTTGGTAACTTCCGATCAAAATATATCCGCAAATTTTAATTCATCACCGGTGGAGGATTATTTACTCACCCTGTCCGCTTCTCCACTCCAGGCAGGAATTTTAACCGGTGGTGGAAATTATCAGGATGAACAAAATGTCTCGATTTTTGCGGCTCCGCAATACGGCTATTCGTTTGACAGATGGAGTGGTCACAACATTGCCAACCCAACCGATGCCAACACCTCATTTACGATCGACTCCAATGTTTCCTTAACCGCGCATTTTGAACCTCTCGTTTTTTCAGTTTCTGTGGAATATGAAACCGGTGGTCAGGCAACAGGCTCGGGAAATTACGAGTATGGTAGCGATCAAAACATATCGGCCGAACCCTCCAACGGTTATACCTTTTCTCATTGGGAAGGAAATGGGACAGCAGATCCTTTTGTCCCGGAAACCACCGTCCATGTAACCGAGGATCTTTCCGTCCGGGCAGTCTTCTCTCCCCTACTTTATAAACTGGGCATATCGGCATCCGTGGGTGGTCATGCTTCATTCAATGCAAACAATCCTCTACCATATGGAAGCTCCGTAAGAATTGATGCAGTGCCTGAACCAGGGTATATATTTTCCGGATGGATCGGCGAAAATATTGACTCCCCCAGCAGTGCATCCAGCACGGTTGTTATTTTGAACGATTCCAACATCACCGCCAATTTTGAACCCGAGGAAAAACAGATATTTTCTTTGATCATTCTGAAAAATATCTCCCAGGCAGGAATCGTTTCGGGTGCCGGNTTTTTCGAGGAAGGTCAATATGTGCAAATTTCTGCTTCCTCCAATCCTGGGTTTCGTTTTTCTCATTGGCTGGGAAATGGCATCGAAAACCCTCTGAGTTCACAAACCCAAATTTTCCTGGACTCAGATTCTTTGGCCACCGCCAGTTTTGCCCTCTCAGAACTTTCTGTTTTTTTAGAAAGTGAATATCTTGAGAACCAATGGTTTTCTTCCTGGTTGGGTACGATTTACCAAACTGATACCGGTTGGATTTATCATGCTCAACTAGGTTGGATTTATCCACAAATTAGGGAATCCGGAATCTGGATATGGAAAGAGACCATGGGGTGGCTATGGACCAATAATAATATCTACTTACAAAACTTTATATGGCTCGATCGTTCAGATAACTGGATCTATCTGGACCAAGAAANCTTGGGCCATGTGAGGATGTACGATTATCAATCTGCCCAGTGGATGGATTGGCCAGACTAAATTTTGGCCATTTGCTAAATCGACTTGCGCCCGTCCAATGCGCTCCTGAGGGTAATTTCGTCTGCATAGGTTACCCCTCCCCCACTTGGTAAGCCAAATCCAATCCTGGTAACATCTAATTGAAGACCTCCAAAAATTTCCTGGTTTAGGTAGTGGCAGGTCGCCTCCCCCTCCATATCATTCCCCAGGGCAAGAATGACTTCACTGACCTCGCCCGTTTTTAACCGACTCACCAGTGAGTTCAAGTTGAGTTGTTCGGGGCCAACCCCGCGTACCGGAGCAAGTTTACCATAAAGTACATGGTACAAACCTCGAAATACACCAGCCCGTTCCATGGCAAAGAGATCGGTGACTCCTTCGACCACACAAATTTGGGAATGGTCACGATCATCCGAGCGACAGAGAGAACACAGCTTCTCTTCAGCCAAGTTACCACATACCTCACAGGGGCCCAGCAGGGCCTTTGCCTGGTTAAGGCTCTCAATTAATGCGGCACTGGCAGATGTATTCTCCACCAATAAATGNAGGGCAACTTTTTCTGCGGATCGATAACCCAATCCAGGCAGACGTTTGAGTGTCTGCACCAGGGCTTGGTACTGAGGAGTCAATGAATGGAAATTTTAAAAGAAGCCGGGCATTTGCACCCCGCTGGTCAGACTACCCATGGCATCGTCACTTTTCTTTTTTGCCTGTTCTGCGGCATCTACCACCGCCTGCAAAATTGCCTCGGAAACGAATTCCGGGTCTTCTTTGAGAAACTCGGGGTCCAGTTTTAAATCTTTGAATTCTCCCTGTCCTGTGATCTTGATAGAAACCGCACCTCCGCCGCCACTGACCTCCAAAATTTCTTCGGATAGCTTGGCCTGC
Organism: Opitutia bacterium; assembly: GCA_002686835.1. GTDB lineage: Bacteria > Verrucomicrobiota > Verrucomicrobiia > Opitutales > Seribacteraceae > Chordibacter. Next base: position 39,070 of record NYYP01000034.1, read on the forward strand.
GCCTCCTCCATCAGCTTTTGCATTTTCTGGGCTTGTTTAAGAAGTTTTCCTACACCTGGCATGACTGAGATAAAAAGGTCAGGCTTATCAACTGGCAAGAAAATCTTGGTATCCGGATTGAAAAGTCGGGTACTTGGGAGACCATCCGACCGCCTTTTTTAACTTCGAGTTATCCACCCGGCGGTCCGGGCCATTGTCCTCATCGATGCCCAAAAATTTGGGAGCATCAAGACTGAGTTTATTTGCTACCCAACGGACAATCTCTCCACGGGTGGCATGTTGACCATCACAGGCATTAAAAATCTCGCCACCGCATAAATCTTCAGATTGTAAAATCCCCAGAATCGCAGATGCGGCATCGTCGCGATGGGTCAAATTAAGCACCCGATCGGGGTTTCCGGACATCGGTTCTTGCCTACGGATTTTATCAACCAATAAATGCCTGCCCGGCCCATATAAACCCGACAAACGAACCACAAATCTGTGGGCTGCCGATTTTTCCGATGCTTGCAGGCAAACCCTTTCGGCATCCAGAAGAATTTTCCCGCGGGCAGAAACTCCCTGATTTCCGGACTTCTCATTGACCAGGCTACCGTCTGTTTGCGGGTAGACAGAACTACTGCTGGTAAAAAGTAAATTTCTCACATTCCCATTGGTTTGCTCCAACCAATCAACAATGGATTTCATACCCAGGAGGTAAGATTGGTGGTAACCTTCCAGACTCGGCGTATAGGCACCCACCGAGTTGACCACATGATCATACTCCGGAGATAACTGATCCCACCACTCCCTGTCCTGCAAGATACCAGTAACAGATTTGGCTCCGAGTTCCTCCGCTTTTCTGGCAGCCTGAATGTTTCGGGTAAAGGCAGTAACCGCCCAGCCTAAATTGAGGGATTGCCTGGCTAACTCAAGGCCAACATAGCCACATCCGAAAATAAGTATTGATCTGCTCAAGTTGCAAGTATCCAATGGGTGAAGGAAAGAAAGTCAAGCAAGGGAAGAACAGATGGATGAGGGTTTACTCCTTGTCAAATATACCGATCGTTGGCAGACCCTTATCTCTATGCATGTATTGTTTGTATGTTGGGGAAATATTTGCCGCTCGCCTGCGGCAGAATGTACTTTCAGGAAATTGCTTGATGAGCGTGGACTCGGTGACCAATTTACCTGTGATTCAGTGGGTACGATCGGTTCCCATCAAGGCAACCCGCCCGATTCAAGGATGCGACAGGCCGCCCAGGGGCGTGATCTTACTATTACNGGNNCTGCCCGNATGATCAGGGATCAGGACTACGACAAAGCCGACTTGATCGTGACTATGGATGATTTCAATTTTTCGGAAGTCAACAAACTGGCTCCCGGTCCATCCTTTAAAAAGAAAATTCGTCCATTTTGTGATTTTGTCAGCTCTGCAGACAGCGAAGTTCCCGACCCCTACTACGGTGGACCCTCCGGATTTGAAAAGGTGTTGGATCTACTGGATGATGGGTGTGCCCGTCTGCTCGATCACTTGCTCGAAAAACAGCAATAATCGGCTTTATTCCAGAATGAACGAGATTGAGCATGCCATCTCCGATGCCACCGGTTGCACTTTCCGCAGTGCGTCATCGTCCTCCATTGCTGGTGGATGCATCAACCAGGCATCCCGCATAACCGGAGAGGATGAACGCCAATACTTTATCAAAATAAACCAGCCGTCGTTTCTTCCCTTTTTTGAGGCAGAAGCACATGCCCTGACTGAAATCAAAAACACCCAAACCGTCCGGGCACCAGAGGTAATCACATACGGTACGGGAAGTGACCAGGCATACCTCGTGCTTGAATATATTGAGGAGGGAGCAACCTCATCCGCTGGACAGGCAGAACTCGGCACACAACTGGCCAGGTTGCACCGGGTAAACCAGCCCTTTTTTGGCTGGAGCATGGACAACTGTATCGGAGCCACCCCCCAGCCCAACCCACGCTCGGATGACTGGGTATCTTTCTATCGGGACCACCGCCTGGTTCATCAGTTTGAACTTGCCGCCCGCAAAGGCAGAAAATTTGAGGGTTCCCAAACCCTGCTCGATTCCCTCGATTCCTTTTTCTATAACTACTCCCCCCACCCCTCTTTGCTCCATGGAGATTTGTGGGGAGGGAATGCCAGTCAGGACAGCAAGGGAAATCCTTTTATTTTTGATCCGGCGTCTTACTATGGGGACCGGGAGGCAGACCTGGCTTTCACCTATATGTTTGGTGGATTTTCCTCCTCGTTTTATAATGCCTACGAACGCGAACTCCCGCTCGACTCGGGCTTTAAGCAAAGAAAAACTTTGTATAATCTCTACCATGAGCTCAATCATTTCAATTTGTTTGGGGGCGGCTATGCATCCTCCGCTCAGTCAAGTATTAATCAGCTTGTTCATACTGTATGAAAAACCAGTCTCAACCTATTGAGCTCCTCTCCGCCGACCGGATAGCAGAACGCTTGCACGCTCTGGCACAGGACATTAACCAACACTATGAGCACAGAGATATCCTACTGGTATCTATATTGGATGGAGCGATCATTTTTACAGCTGATCTCCTACGACTGCTCAAGGTCCCCACTCAGTTGGACTGTTTGCGCATATCAAGCTATGGCGATTCCACTTCTCCCGAATCGCCCCCCCGTATTACCGGTAGTTTAAAATCGGACCTCAGGGGCAGGCATGTTTTATTAGTCGATGATATTCTCGACACCGGAAAGACCATGGAGCAGGCGATCAATGAAATTGCAGCCCTCCAACCCGAGTCTGTCCGTACCTGCGTGTTCCTTGACAAAGCACAAAGAAGGAGCAATGGGCTTCAGGCGGACTGGGTAGGATTTTCCATACCCAATGAATTTGTGGTGGGGTATGGATTGGACTATGCCGGCCGGTACCGGGAACTTCCCTACCTTGCCAAACTGCCTGGTGAGGCTTCCACTGTGCATTAATTCAATTGATGGAAAAAAATAAAAACCCGCTTCGTCGAATCTACGACTGGACACTCTCATTGGCCGAACGCAGACTATCCGGCCTTTGGCTCGGCCTGCTCTCCTTTGCCGAGGCCAGCTTCTTTCCTATCCCACCCGATGTTTTGTTGCTTCCCCTCTGCCTGGGCAACCTTAAGAAAGCTTTTTACTTCGCCCTGATCTGTTCAGTTGCCTCGGTGCTCGGTGGACTCGCGGGCTATGCAATCGGGGCGTTTGCCTGGGATATAATGGCTCCCTGGTTTTTCCAGTATGTGCCCGGATTCACCGAGGAGAAATTTGCACGCCTGAAGGAATGGTATGCCCAATGGGGTTGGCCACTTGTATTTCTTGCCGGGTTTTCCCCGATTCCCTACAAAATTTTTACCATTGCAAGTGGGGTACTGGGGATGGCCCTTGCCCCTTTTATTCTGGCTTCAGCAGTAAGCCGGTCTGCCCGTTTTTTTCTGGTGGCTGCATTGGTGGCAAAATTTGGAGAACCAATGAAACAAAAAATTGACAGGCACTTTAACCTTATTGCCCTCGTCTTTGGGGCTTTACTGGTGGGTGGTTTTCTTGCCTTAAAATTTTTGCGATAGAAACAAGACTGTTTAAAACTCGTCCACTTCCAACCGTTCCATATACTCGGTCACATTACAGGTGAGCATCATCGCTTTGCGGGTGGAAATCTCCAGCACCTTATTGACCACACCATCGAGAAAAGACCGGTCGTGACTGACAATCAGGGCAGTTCCCTCAAACAGGTTCAATGCCTCCTGCAAGACTTCCTTACTCCGTATGTCCAAGTGGTTGGTTGGCTCGTCCATGATCAGAAAGTTGCACGGCTTCATCAACAGCTTGGCTAGTGCCACCCGGTTACGCTCTCCGCCGGAGAGGACAGATGTCTTCTTAAAAACATCATTACCACTAAAGAGCAAAGCACCCAAAGCCGCCCGAGGGTTCGCATCCGGATTATTTTCGCAGACCTCTTCCACCTCCGCTAAAACCTCGTTGGCCGGATTTAGTTCCTCAGCCTGGTGCTGGGCAAAATAACCGATCACTGTGTTTACCCCAATATCCCGATCACCCTGCTGAAATGGCTCCACCCCTGCAAGGACCCGGGCAAGGGTGGATTTACCTGCTCCATTGACTCCGACCACCGCAATTCGGTCACCTTTTTCAATGCGCAGATCAAGGCCATCAAAGACCACATTTTCCCCGTAGGCTTTGGTCATTCCCTCCAGCTCAACAACCTTCTGACTGGCTGCCGGCGAGGGAGGGAAACGGAAATAAATCTTCTTTTCTTCGGCTTCCGGTTTGACCAGTTCCATTTTTTCCAATCCTTTGATCCTGCTCTGTACCATTGCAGCCTTTTTCACATTGGAACGAAAACGGTTGATAAATTCCTTCTCTTTTTGAATTTCTTTTTTCTGGTTATTGTATGCCTTGCGCTGACGTTCCAGGCGGGCGGCACTCTCCCTGAGATAGAAGGTATAATTTCCTTTGTAGCTATTGAGGGTGCCAAGTTTTAATTCAATTGTCCTCTCGGTCACGGTTTCCAGAAAAGCCCGGTCGTGAGAAATCACAAGGATGGAGCCTTGGTACCCCTTTAGATAATGTTCCAGCCAATTCTGGGATACCACATCCAAATGATTGGTGGGTTCGTCTAAAATGAGCAAGGACGGACCCTGCAGAAGCAGCTTCCCCAGGGCAATTCGCATTTGCCAACCACCTGAGAACTCATCGACCGGCCGGTCGAGATCCTCCTTGGAAAACCCCATACCCATGAGTACTTTCTCAATTCGAGAATTCATTTTTTCCGGCTCAAAACTGGCTAACTGGGTCTCCCAGCCTCCCATCAAATCAATCAGGTCATAAAACTCCTCGTCCTCCGGATCCAACTCCGCCAGTTTTGCCTCGGCCTCATCCAATTTTGCTTGCAGTTCGGCAGCTCCGGCAAAGGCCTTGCCTGCCTCTTCACGAACCGTACCACCCGATGCATGCACTCCGTCCTGAGGAAGGTAACCCACAGTAGCATAATCAGGCTTTTCAATGCCTCCCTCGTCCGGACTGACTTCCCCCATAAGCATGCGCAAGAGAGTGGTTTTCCCTGAACCATTGGAGCCAACCAGAGCAATCCGGTCACGCGGACCAATTGTTTCCGAGATTTCGTTGAACAATTTCTTGTGACCGTAGGAGAGAGTAACCTCACGAATAAAAATCATCCAGGCAGAATACAAAAATTCGATCTTTCAATCAATGACATTACCCTTTCCGACAACATGAGTTTCCCTTTAAATATGCATAAAAAGAAAACCAAACCCATGCAAAAGATTGTTATTTTATTAAATGTGCTTTTTCTGGGCTCTTGCTCGGTGGTTCCAGACCTTTCTGAATCTGATATTTTTGCCAAGGCGGAAAATGATGCGGTCAACCTAAAATCCCTGGATCGGAAATTTATGTATGGCATGTTTGATCTTTGGGTGGATAAAGAGGGAGGTCCCTTTACCGGTTGGGCAAAATCCACTCACATGCAGGATCATCTCAAAGAGCTTGGATACTTAAAAAATGGTAGAAAAGAAGGGTTGTGGATGTCCTGGGATGAAAACGGGACAAAGATATCAGAAGTTTATTGGACCGAGGACCGAGTCCATGGCTCCTTTTTGGGATGGCACTCGAATGGAAAGATAAAGGTAATCGGGCAGACCAAGGATGGGGAAGTGGACGGAAAATGGACAGAGTACTATGCCTCCGGTCAACTCGCCAGCCGCTCGCTAAACAAGATGGGGCACCTTGAAAAGATTTCCGTATGGCACCCCAATGGCTCAGCCTGTGAAGAATCCATGGTAATTGATGGCAATGGCACCTTCACCAGGTACCTCGAAGATGGACGGGTTGAACATGTGCGGTCATTTGCCAATGGCGTGGAAACCTCCCGCAAAACTTTCCATTAAAGGTAAACTACCACACATTTCGGCAAAGCCGCTTTGAGCCGCGATATTTGTGCTTCATCACATGGATTACCCTTCAGGGTCAGCATTCGTAAGGACCTCGTGTTTAAGAGCGGAGTTAGATCACTGACATGGCAATGAGCGAGGTTTAAAACCTGCAACTGACGCATTCCAACAAGTGCTGAAATATCCTCGACCTCCCTGTTGTGGTTTAAGTGCAGTTCCCGCATGTAAAAAAGGCCAGCCAAAGGATCAAGATTTCTAATCTTATTTCCTCCCAGTTTTAGCTCTCTTAGTTGCTTCAAATTGGCCAACGGAGCGAGATTGGAAACCTGGTTATTTTCCAGATAACATTGTTCCAGCATGGACAATCCCGAAATTGGCCATAGGTCAGATATTTTATTGGAGGACAACCTCAGCCATTCCAGTTGGTTTAATGCAGAAATCGGGGAAATATCACTGATATCATTGTAGGAAAGAAATAAGGTTTTCAGACCGGTAAGCACAGAGAGATCGCTCACATCCGAGACCTCATTGTTGGTGATATAAAGTGTGCGAAGATTGGAAAGGCTTGAAATAGGAGAAAGATCGCTAATGGAATGTTCATCCAGTGCCAGACTCCATAGATTGTTAAGTCCAGCCAGAGGTTTCAGGTCAGAAATCCGGGAAGAAACATTTTTCGACTTTGGAATTCCATATAAACTAAGGACCTGTAAATTTTTTAGCTTTGCCAACGGAGATAAATCGAAAACCGGATTGTGCGACAACCGGAGCCATTCCAAATCACTCAGGTATGAAAAAGCACGCAAATCCTTGATTCCCACATCAGCAAATTCGAGTTTCTTCTTTTTCCCCAACAGAGCCTGATGAGTTATTACTACTGTATTTAAACCACCAAATGGAGCCGCATCTTCATCGGTGGGCTTGATCTTAAGAAGCCTGAAAAACCTAGCTTGTGATATCACATTCTCTTCTGCCCATACCGAGGAAAAGAAAACAGTAAAAGCCAGAAGAATAAACCTCATTAGTACCACTAAACTTGCCTATTCATTTTAGTCAAGCACTAGCGGGAAGAGAAAAACTAAAGCTCAAGTTTTACATCTGACAAAGCTGCCTGGATCTCATTTTTGCGAACATCGGTAAGATTATTGTCGAACATATACAACTCAACTAACTGGGTCATTTGATCAGCAGAGGTATCTTCACTTAATTGATTGTTGTTAGCATAAAGTCCGCGCAGTTTGGGCAAGTTCGAAATAGGGCTCAAATCAGCAACCCCATTAAAGTCAATCAACAGAGTGGATAGCTCGTTCATTTGCGAAAGAGCCGAAAGATCAGAAAACCCGTTTTGCGAAAGGGCAAGAATTCGCAGGTTTTGCAGATGCTCTATTCCCTGCAATTCATTAATCTGGTTTTGTGAGAAATCTGCCAACCAAAGATAAGTCATGGATGGGTCAATCTCCGACAGTGCGGCAAGCTGAGAAATTTGNTTATTTGCGAGGTTTAGTTCCTTCAGACCAGGAAGTTCGGGAATGGTGGAAATACTGGTTATGTTATTATCTTCACCGTAAAGAACAGACAAATTGTTGAAATTATTAATCGGGGAGAGATCAGATATGTTATTATTACCGATGTCCAAAAACTTTAATTTATTTAAATCGCCAAGTGCCTGGATCGAACTAATCGAATTGGCACGAATGTTTAATTCCTCAAGCAACCTCAGTCCTTCCAATGAATTAACCGATAATATCCCGGCATCTGCCAGGCTTAATCGAAGCAGCCGACCAAGCCCGGACAGGGGGGATAAATCATCGAGTGGATTATCATCGAGATACAATTCCTTTAACTCGAGCAGGTTGCTCAACGGTGAGAGATCGGTGATAAGATTGGAGTTAAGGTGAAGAACTTCTAAATTAGTGAGGTTTTGCAGCGGGGAAAGGTCTGATATTGAATTCGCCTGCAAGAAGAGTTCACGCAGGTGCGGGGCCTCCGCCAGGGGAGATAAATCCTCAATTCCTTGGTAGCTTAGATCAAGGGAGGACTCAGAGGCAAAAATCGCAGCCTTTATCTTTTCCAATGTGAAAACCCCACCATAGCTGGATGAATTTTCTTCCCATACCTGCCATTTTGTATTGTTCAAATCCGGGGCGTCTAAATTCTGCCATAAGCCTTGACCATCGTTGTAAATTTGCCAACCGCCTGAGGATTGGCTCCACTGATAAAAACGACCATCATTCCCGGTACGCCAATATTTCCATTCCTGATCCTGATAAGAATAAATCCATGGAAATGAACCGTGCCACATCCATTCGTTTGCCCACAAAAAAATTCCTGAAAAAAAGTATAGATACAACAGTCCAATAACTTTGTTTGAATTCCAAAACTTCATAGAAGGCATTTCACAACCTAATTACCAAAAATTTCTCAAGCAAGGTAAAGGTTAGGATTGCTTCAATAAATTCAGGCAATTTGTTTTTAAGCAGAAACCTGGGAGTTTCTATGATCAATCTTCTCTTTGACACTATGAAAAACCCTCACCCGGTTTTAACTACCCAATTGTTTGTTTTATCTGTGAGCAAATGAGTGTACATTGCCACGGACAATGGCTATCTTTTTAACGAAAGAATAAGTCTTTAGCTAAAATTCAAACTTATGAATCCATATTTTAAGAAAAGATATTGGAAGAATACTCTTCGAAAAAAATGGAAGGCATGGAAGGTTTCCTTTGGAGCATACCGGAAAAATTTTTCCATTAAATCCGTCTCCAAATTTTTGATTTGGAANCTTACCAGAAAGGAAGAAAAAACTACACTTCCAAGATTTAGACTTTTGCCCAAAATTTCTGCCNGTCACTTTTGGTTTGCACTGAAGTCGCCCAAAAGGCCGTGGTGGGTCATAGTAACTGGCCTAACATTCCTATCCTTATTGCTCGGTGTGCCAGCTTACTTCTTTGGCTATCCTCTTTTAAAAGAGTACAAATTTCACCGCTTCAACAAGACCGCAAGAGCAGCCCTTCATAACGGAGATACCTACACCGCATTACTTACTGCACAAGCTGCACACCTTCTCCAACCGGAAAACCTCTCCGCGTTGAAGACATTGATTGAAACTGCCGAAGAATCGAAACATCCAAGGCTGTTCACTTGGCAGCGAATTTTAGCACATCATCCGGATGCCAATTTCACCGATCGTTCGGTCTACTTAAAGTCAGCCTTGCAAAATGGAAACCTCGCCGAAAGCAAGGATTGGTTCGAGAAAATATCCGGCACAATTCCTGAGATCGAAAGGATATATTTCCAATGCCTCATTTTTTCAAAACAGGGTGATGATGGCAGGTTCAATGCCTATCGTCTGGCTTATGATTTCCTTCAAAAACATCCTTTCTCCTCACCACTCTCTGAATTCTATTGGGACCTCTGTCTCCAATCCAACCTGTCATACCTTATTGAGGAGGCAATAGAGAGCCTTACATCTGCCAGCAAACTGTCCACGCCCCTTTCCTACGAAGCCTTACGTAGATTGTTACAATTGCAAACGGGTACAGATACAGAAAGAAAAGCATGGGCAACAAAACTTTGGAAAGTAAACAAACCATCCCTTTATGATGCGGTTCTCTGCCTGAATGCATTTTACGGGAAGAACAAGATCAATGGCGTTGGCTTACTTAAAGTACTCAAGGAAGAATTCCCGGGCCTTTTGGAAATGGATGGAACTCACAGGTTGGTTCAACTGCTTAATCAAGTCGGCAGGCCACAAACTGCGAACGAATTGCTGCCTGATGACCAAAACTTTTCTGATTACAAAGAAATATATTTTCAAACGATTCATTCCGCATTAAATTCCCAGGACAATANTCTGGCACAGGAATTAATCTCTTCCACCGCACCAGTACTTAGCCTAAACGAGAGGCGTTTTTTTAATTTATTGCTTGGCCAAACCGATCCTGCCACGCCTGCACTTATCGAGAGCCAGCTCGCGGAAATGCTCTCACATTGCAGTAATGAAGAACTCGACACGGTAAGGCTATTTCTGCCTTTTGTTGAGAGTCCAAATTTTTTATTGGGCTTTCTGGAAGAAATGGAACGAAGAAATCCCCACCGTATTGGAATAAAATATCTGCTCGCAACCTCATACCACCGCCTAGGGAAGTATAAAAAACTACAGGATGTTGTCAGAAGGACGGAACTTCCAGATTCGATAGCCGACTTGGCAGGAGAAACCCAGACATGCATTCAGAAAACACTCTATGGCTTAGAACTTGAAAAGTGTAGTTCCTGGGCAGAACTCGCCTTTTCAAAAAACCCGAAAAACCAGTCCGTTCGTTTTGCCCTGGCTCTTTGCTATCTTCAAAAAAAGGAAGCGGGCAGTGCCCAGGCTTTATTAAGCACAGACTTTCAACGACCTCCTCCCCTCTGCCCAACCCAGCGATTAATTGGTGCACTCACTCTTCACCGCAACCAATACTATGAACTTTCTAAACAGTGGTCACCCATGGAACATTTGTCCCTGCTGACTGATGCAGAAAAAAAACTTCTGCAAGAAACTTTGGCAAAGACTCGATGAAAGCCAGTCTCTTCTCCAAGGAGAATAAAAAGTTTCAGTCTTTTCNCTTCGTGGCATCATCAATCTGCCTACTGGCATCCTGGGTATCTCTTTTATCAAGAACAAGTTTATGGTGGAACGAAGCAAGTTACTACACCCATGGATGGGCAGTTCCTCTGCTCTCACTTGTCTTAATTCTGAACCGTTTTGGAGAAAGAACAGGAAACCATCATGTCTCGCTTAATTCATGGACTCCAATCGTCCTGGGTACATTCCTGTTCCTTCCTGCACGAATGCTNGCAGAGCCCGACCCTTTCTGGAGGATTCCATTATGGGTTGAAATGGCTGCGATCTGTTGGATCACAGGCTTGTTTATTCGCCACACCAAGTTGAGGATCTCATCGCAGTCATGGTCCGTCATAAGTCTTTATTTGCTGACCGCATTGCCTTGGCCGGCAGGGATGGAAACAACGGTTGTCTATGAACTCACTCAGATTGTTAGTTCCTTAACTGCNGAGAGTCTTCTCCTTTTGGGATTCCCAGCGGTTCTCTCCCAGGGAGCAATCCTGGTGGATGAAGAGATGGTAAAAATAAACCAGGCATGCAGTGGGATTCGCTCCCTCCAAAACCTGATATCCCTGGCTATCTTTCTCTCAGTTTATTTTCGTTTAAGTTGGGGAAAGTTCATCTTTATCATCATAATGGCCGGACTTGTCACTCTGGTTTTTAATTTTCTGCGTGCCCTTTCACTGTCCTACTTATCCCTTGAATTTGGAACGGATACCCAGGATCAATGGCACGACATTGTGGGCAACTCCTATGTCACTCTTTCCATGCTTACTCTGGGAACAATTGGGTGGCTGTTGCGGGAAAGGTTGGCCGGGGAAGAGATGGCTTCAAAACTCTCGGACAACGGAAATTTTTTACCCCCTAAAACTACCCTGTCATTATCCTTTCTGTATGCCTTTTCCATTCCCCAGCTTTTTGCAATTTCCTGGTTTTATTTGTTGTGCCCCAAGCCCGAAAAATTTACCTGGTCAGTCGACCTCGGCGAATCTACGCAGCAAATTGCCCAGGGAATTAAAGATGTGCTTCAATTTGATTATGGGGAAAAAAAGAAGTTTTCCACAGGCCCGGATGCCTGGATTGAAGCGATTCACTTTGGCTACAACCCGGAATCGGCCGCAGCTAGTCTGTGTAGTCGCAACCACCCACCTGATTACTGCATGGGTTACACCGGGGTTAAAATCCTAGAATCCAATTCCGAGGTGACTTACGATTATGAGGGTTCTTCTTTGGTTTTCAGGCATTATTTTTCCAAGCCTGACCAAATGAACGGAGATCCTGGCTTAAATGTCTTTTGGGGTTCCTTCGCCCTAGATTCGCGAATTGCATCCTTCGAGTTTAAAAACTCATCGATTCTTGAAAAATCAAAATGGTTTCTATCCGGAAAACTGTCCTATGAAAGAAAAGTTTTACTGGTAACAGTGAAAGGCTCAAAAAACCAACAACATGCAAAGGATGAACTCTTTTCCCTGCTGGGCAAAATTTTGGCAAAATCAAATACCTGAACTTTTTTATTGGGATTCAACCAGGCGGTATTTTTTTAACATGTTCCATTCTTCCGGGAGCATCCTGTGTTCCTCCAATCCGTTGGCCAATTTCACTGCATCCTCTTTATTACCTGCGGCCTCAAGAATACACGCAAGCAGGGCTTTCTCACCGTGGTTCAAAGGTACAGGACCGCGTTGATTCATCGCCCTAAGTGCTTCCTTTGGGTCTCCATTTAAAAGTTCCGCCAGGGCCAGAGTTGAAAGAAAGGTAGGATTACCCGGAAAAGCAGTGGTTATACGCAAAGCTTCTTTTTTTTGAGCCACCAGGTCCTCCCCCAGCAGTAAAGACAAATAGCAATGGTTATTGGCATTTCCAAATTTCTCAGGATATCTTCGATGGATTTCCCTGGTTATTTGATGAGCTTCCTTTGAGTTTCTGGAGCTTAGTGACACCTGGAGAAATTGATTTGCCTGAGAAAGATTAAATTGCAGGGGATTAATCTTCCACGCTCCCTGAAAAGCCCGGTATGCCACGGGTCCATCTCCATGAAGCAATGCCAGTCGTGCGACATCAAGTAAGGTTGAGGCTTGGTTGAGTTCCTGGGCACCTTCAAGAAATTGATTAAGAGCCCCAGCACTCCCCTTGCTAAGTTGCAAATATGCATTTGCCTGTAACTTTTTTGATTCGCTTAAATGTGCAGCCTGTTCAAACAAATCCTGTGCAACCGCAGTTTGGTTTGTTTCCAGCANGGCTTGAAAACGAATAAAAAACAAATCCTCAGTGGTTTGTGACTCCTGGGCGGAAGTGATCTCCATTGCTCTTTGGGCTTGGCCATTTTGAATTAACCAATAACCAAAATCCACTCTACTTACCTTTTCCCCAAGCATTGAATTTATATCATCAAACACTTGGTCAAATTTTCTTCCCCTATCCACCCGTAGTAATACCTCAGATGCTTTTAAAAAATCCTCAGAGGTAACCAAAGGATGTGAGCACAAATCATCGAGAGCACGAATCAAATCATCTTTTACGATACCCGGCCTGGGCGAGGAAAAAGCTAAAACCCGTAAAGCTTTGTAAGACCATCGATCCTTGAGCTCAGCGATTTCAAATAAGGCAAGTTTTGCCGCAACCCTTTCTTCGATTCCTCCCAGTATCCACCTAATTTTTTGATACTCATAATTTGCCCTCCGGTTGGCCGGATTATTCTTACATATTTGCCCAAGCTTAACTTTCGCTGCCTCAAATTCTCCCTGTCTGTAAAGCACACATGTACCAATAATTTCCCATTCAATGGTCGAGGATGGTTCAATTAACTTCTCTTCCAGAATCGAAAGCAAAGGCTCAATTGAATGATTCGGTGATTCCAAGATAAGCTCAAAGAGCAAAATAAGTTCATCATCTGAATTCTCGTTATTTTTGAGCAATGAGATGAGTTGATCAATTGTTTCACCGGGTTGGGAAATCGATTTTTCTAAACAGGCAACATACCTGTCCCTTATAAACTCGGCATCCGCCTTTGACTTTTCGAAAAACCAAAAACTACCGGCTGCAAGTGCAACAAGAATACCAAATAAAGTAAGCCTGAAAAGCAGGCTCATGCGAGCTTCAGGAGGCTTTTTATCTTCCCAAAATTTTTCCGCCCTGAAAGAAACGCCAATACCCCGCCTAGCAAAGTAAAAATATAGGCAGGCTCAGGAGCAGCAGATCCGCCGCCGCCACCGCCGCCGCCGCCGCCGCCGCCGTTGCCGCCGTTGCCGCCGTTGCCGCCAGCTAGCCAATCATTGTAAGTCATGCTCACGGGAATATCGTAAGTTCCTCCATAAGTAGGATCGGTATATGTACCTCCAATATTTGTACCAGTTGGTGAGGCAGAGATGCTGTAGCCAATATCTTTCAGCAGGGCAAAATCAAGGTCACTGAATGAAGTTCTTTTATTTATAGTTATGGAGGGAAGCATTGAAGGATGACAGGCACAATTAATATTTGCCGAATTCAAAGATCCACTAGGTGACAACAAGTCCCAATGAGGGGTACTGTAGAGAGGCACATTTTGTCCATTATATTCTGCCTTTGCATTAGCACCCGTCCAAAAGTTTCCAGATTTTTTGGCATTCCAGGCGTTATGATCATTGAATCCCATAACATGTCCAATTTCATGTACCATAACGCTGTAGAAATCGACTTTGCCTGAAGTAACCGCATCATTGTGGGTCGTCAAATCTGTATCGAAATAAAAGGTCTTGTTTGTGTTTACCTGAGAACTACCTGCTCGAGGATCGAAATTTGTTGTGGTATCACGGCTGTTTAGAGCATTTATCCATGCCGTGGCTTCAGAGGATGCAGTGCCACCATAGCCCATTCCTGTCTCACCTGCTGTGGCAAGGGTTGCTCCAGCTAATGATCGAGCTCCCAAAAAAATGACTAATTCGTTTGCCTGCCCGATTACATTTCCATCGCTTGTTGTACTTCCGAATGCAGGTGTAACATTTGCCCCCGTGGTTGGGTTAGTAAAACTGAGGTAGGTGTTAAACCCACTACCAGCATTCAAGCCATAATCTGAAGGATTTGTGGAAGCAAAACTTTCTCCCCCCATTCTCGACTCAAAAACATAGGCAACCTGCTCCATGATGTATCGTTGCTCATCCCCGAAATAATTCCCGGTATCGTAAGAATAATCGAAAATTATATCGATGGCTGCATCAGAGTTACTCAGTAAGAACAAAGAGATCAATACACATGTTAATCCTTTAGTCCTCACATTTGTAAAATAATACAATTTAAATCCTCAAAACAAGAGAAAAGTTTAATTTCCGAAACATGAAATTTTTCAATCCTGTTTATAATTTTTATGTCACAATTTTACTCTCTTGGGAGTATTAAATAACATATAACCTCTAAAATAACTTTGTTTCTTGATTTTTTCTGATGAGCAATGATTTGATCTTCATTCAATTATGACCAAATATTTAACCCTCCTGCCACTATCGGCAATTCTAGTTCTTACTCACCTGGTTTTTGCACAGGACAAAACCCAGCGTGGATTTGAAATTTACTCCCAGATCTGTGTGACCTGCCATGGTCCCAACCTCGATGGAGGAATTGGGCCAAGCCTGGTCGATGCATACTGGAAGCATGGGGATACCTCCGATGCAATCATGCGGTCCATCACCAAGGGCATAACCGGCACGGAGATGATTGCCTATGAATATGTCTACTCCGAGGAGGACCGGCAGGCGGTGACCGACTTTATTTTGGACAGACAGGAAGGAAACCGTCAGACCCTGCGTTCTCTCTACTCCCGGGATTATTTTAAGGGCAAGCGGTTAACCCCGGAGCTTTTTGATTCCGTGGAATCGGACTCG
The DNA here is from genome assembly GCA_002686835.1 of Opitutia bacterium. Lineage (GTDB taxonomy): Bacteria > Verrucomicrobiota > Verrucomicrobiia > Opitutales > Seribacteraceae > Chordibacter. Next base: position 54,456 of record NYYP01000034.1, read on the forward strand.
CAGGGAATCCTGCCGGAAAATTTTCTCTACACCAAAAGAGCATTTGATGGTGTTCTTCGTGGACAGTCCAAAATATTTATAAAACAATCGGGCAAGTACCGTTTTGAAGTAAATCTTCATGGGCGTACCTCCATCTGGCTGAACGGTGAAGAGATGCACTACACCAATGTGGAGAAAAGCAGGGACACATACTTCAGTAAACAATTTCAATTGGACGCTGGCATTCATGATTTGGAAGTTCTTCATGAGGAACCAACCGGGCACAGCATGAGATTTAATGCCCGTCTGCGAAAGGTGGGGGGCGGATTCTGGATGCTCACCGGGAAAAGTCTGGAGGGTAACATCCCAAAAATCATCCGCCCGGGATCTCAGGCAAAAGTGATCCGCAAATGGATCGATGGACTGCCTCCACGCACCCTTCTTGTCTTGTTGCCCAACCAGGTAATGGTGGCTTATGACAGTGCCAGTGGTCAGATTCTCAAGGCGTGGAAATCCGCCCTGGTCAACCAGACCCCATCCCTTGATAATCGTAGCCAGAACCAATCCGTAGCCAAGGGGCAGGAAATTGCTGGTGCAGGTGGTACCGTACTGAAAGGAAAGGAATTCAACCTGCTCCACTACGAAACAAAGGGAGATTCCGTGCTTATTTCCTCTCTTGTCGATGGGATGAACAAAAACTTCACCGTCTCCCCTGAGGGTACAGATTCCTTCACCGTGACCCTGCAATAGAACATCTTTCCAATTACTATGAAAACAATTTTTTCAGCCCTGTTTCTTATTTTCACATCCCTTGCTTTTGCTCAAATCCCGGCTGGATACAAAGTGGAGACNGTTCCCCTGCCCCGTGGTGCAGTGAGTGTGCTCGGGATCTGCCACAAACCGGACGGCACCCTCGCCATTGCCACCTGGGAGGGAGAGGTATGGGAACGCAAAGGTGGTATATGGACCAAATTTGCTGAGGATTTAATGGAACCCAACGGTATCCTCTATGACCCAAAAGAAGACGCCTACTATGTGGGGCAAAAACCCGAGCTCACCCGCTTGATCGACACCAACAAGGATGGTGTCTGTGACCGCTATGAAACAGTGACCGATCAGTTTGGTATATCCGGGGAGTATCATGAATACCACTTCGGTCCGGTGATGGACTCGCTGGGGCGCAAATATGCATCCCTCAATCTCGGAGCCCGGGGAGAATTTACCGTACCCGACGGGAAACCATTCGGCAAGGGCGGGGGCAATATGTCCTACAATGCACCCTGGCGTGGGTGGGTCTACCGCTCGGACCGCAAGGGCCACTTTCAACCCTTAGCCTCTGGGTTCCGTTCTCCCTGTGGCATTGGGATCAGTCCGGAGGATGAAATATTTATCACCGACAACCAGGGNGACTGGGTGGCGGACTGTACCCTCTATCATGTACGCGAAGGAAATTTTTATGGCCATCCCGCTTCCCTGCCAGCCCGGGCGGACTATACAAAAGAAAAAGTCCTTTCCCAGACCGCATCGGATTTTGAAAAGCTCCGCACACCACCCGCTGTCTGGCTGGTACGGGAGGTAATTGCCAATTCCCCGGGCAGTCCGGTATGGGATACCACGCAAGGGAAATTCGGTCCCTTTGCCGGGCAGATGTTTCTGGGAGATCAGCGCCAGTCCAACTACTTCCGATGCGGTGTGGAAAAAGTAAATGGGGAGTACCAGGGCTGGTGTGTGGATTTCCTGCGCGGTCTTGAGAGTGGCCCGGTAAAAATGTCTTTCGACCAAGAGGGCAGGTTATGGTCCGCCCAGGTGGGCCGTGGATGGTTCAGCAAGGGCGGAAAGCGAACTGCTATTCAGTATGCCCAGTGGGATGGGAAAACCATTCCTTTTGCCCTGCACTCCACCAGCCTGACCAGCTCCGGATTCTCGGTAAATTTCACCCAGCGAATCGGTAAGAAAATGACCCCGGTGGTCAAATCCTGGAGCTACCATTATTACAGNACCTATGGNTCCCCACCGGTGGAGGAAAAGAATTTGGAAGTTACCAATTATAAACTCTCCAAAGACCGGAAAACTGTGACCTTCGATGTCCCCCTNGAAACAAACCGGGTCTATGCGATTCAGTTCCCCGNCCAGTTAAACACCGAGGCAACNCCCTTAGATTTCAATACCATCTACTACACCGTTAACCATCTTCGTCCGCCCAAGGAACCCAANCCCGGACGCAATGTTGGCTGGTCGCTCGCCGGGTCCAGTTGGTCCCGTAACGACAAGGCACGTCCCCTCCCCCCAGTAGTCGCTCCTCTACCGCAATCACAGTGCAAGGTGGAAAAACCTGCCAATGCATTGGTGCTGGATNCGGATCAATGGACAAANCCAAACTGGAAATTTGATAAAGAAGGGGCAATGCCCCGTGGTCAGGGAAACAACCCAACTAAACAGGAATTTGGGGATGCNCNNATCCATNTNGANTTNNGNTTCGANCCNGCCNCCGAATCGGAATACGAGGGCAANAGCCAGCTCTATGGAAACTCAGGAATCTTTCTGATGTCCGCTTATGAACTGCAGGTGCTCAACAGTTTTCAGAATGATACCTTTGCTGATGGTTCCTGCGGGGCGGTCTACGGGCAGCACCCNCCCCTGGTTAATGCCAGTCGGGCACCGGGCAACTGGCAGTCCTATGATATTTTGTACAAGGCACCCATCTTCCAAAAAGATGGCTCTTTTGCCGAGCCCATGAGGCTGACCGTACATCACAATGGGCATCTGATTCACAACGATGCCTGGATTTATGGGGAAGTGGGCGGGCCCTACAAAGCACATGGCAAACGCCCCCTGATGATTCAGGATCATAAGGGCACCGGAGTATCCTTCCGCAACCTGTGGATCGTGCCTGATGTGGAGTATGACAAGGAACTATATTCCTTCCGCCGTCTCTTCACTTCCAGCCTAAACTAAGCCTTAAAAGAATCCTATCCTTTCAACTTCACTCTTCACCCTTCACCTCTCNCTCTTCCTTCTTCACTCTTCCTCAGTGAGTTGATCGTTGCACCCAGAAGGTGCATGGCTATGTTGTATCGTTTGCATATTTATTTACGAAAACGATGACTACCATTGCCTACACCCTTACCGACGAAGCACCCGCTCTCGCCACCCGTTCCCTGCTCCCCATCCTTGGGGCCTTTACCTCCTCTGCCGNNATNNANTATGAGCTAAAGGACATTTCTCTGGCCGGTCGTATCCTTGCCCATTTCCCAGACAAATTGAGTCCGGACCAACAGGTACCAAATGCCCTGAACGAACTGGGAGAATTGGCCAAACAGGCAGATGCAAACATGGTTAAACTGCCCAATATCAGTGCATCTATCCCCCAATTGATCGATGCGATCAAAGAACTGCAAAGCAAAGGATTCAACATTCCCGACTTTCCCTCCGATCCCCAGACTGAAGAGGAAAAAGAAATCCGTGCCACTTATGCCAAGGTCCTTGGTTCTGCGGTAAATCCTGTGCTTCGGGAAGGAAACTCCGACCGCCGGGTGGCCAAACCGGTCAAGGAATACGCCCAGAAGAATCCACACTCCATGGGGGCATGGTCCAGCGATTCCAAATCCCATGTCGCCCATATGGCAGACGGAGATTTTTACGGCAGTGAAAAATCCCTCCTCCTCTCCCAACCCACAACGGTAAGCATAGAGCTCCTTGGAACGGATGGTGAGACCACCTTGCTCAAAGAGGGACTGGCACTGGAAGAAGGCGAAGTGATCGATGCTTCTGTAATGAGCAAAAAAGCACTTAGCCAGTTTTTGGCCGAGCAACTCGATGCCGCTGTGTCCGAGGATGTTCTTTTCTCCCTGCATATGAAAGCCACGATGATGAAAGTCTCCGACCCCATCATCTTTGGCCACTGTGTGAATGCATACCTGGGAGAACTGCTTACCACCCATGGGGAGGCACTCTTTGCTGCTGGATTTAATCCCAATAATGGACTGAGCTCCTTTTACTCGGCCCTGGAAAATTTGGATTTAGATACCCGCACTCAGGTTGAAACTGAGCTTCAGCAAATTGTGGCAAAGCGTCCACCCCTCGCCATGGTCAATTCCGACAAGGGAATCACCAATTTGCATGTACCCAGTGATGTGATCATCGATGCGTCCATGCCTGCGATGNTCCGTACATCCGGCCAGATGTGGGGACCGGACGGACAGCCCAAGGACACAAAAGCGGTGATCCCCGACCGCAACTATGCTGGGGTCTACCAGGCAACGATCGAATTCTGTAAAGAGCACGGAGCCTTTGATGTCCCCACCATGGGCAATGTCGCCAATGTCGGACTAATGGCAAAAAAGGCGGAGGAGTATGGTTCCCATGATAAAACTTTTGAAATCCCACGGGATGGTACCGTGCGGGTACTTGGCCCCACCGGTAGTGTACTGATTGAACATGCCGTGGGGAAAGGTGATATCTGGAGAATGTGCCAGACCAAAAAAGTATCGATCATTGACTGGGTAAAGCTCTCGGTTAGCCGGGCACGCCTGAGCAACACACCTGTTATTTTCTGGCTGGATAAAAACCGTCCGCACGATGCCAATTTAATCCGCTATGTGGAAGCCAAGCTCACCACGCTCGATACTGAAGGCCTGGATATCCAGATCCTTTCCCCCATCGATGCCACCCGCGTGACCTGCCAAAGGTGCAAGGACGGACTCGATACCATTTCTGCCACCGGTAATGTATTGAGGGATTATTTGACCGATCTTTTCCCTATTCTCGAACTTGGCACCAGTGCAAAAATGCTTTCCATTGTCCCCCTGCTTGCCGGGGGCGGATTGTTCGAGACCGGTGCGGGTGGATCNGCCCCCAAGCATGTCCAGCAATTTGTGGAAGAAGGACATCTTCGGTGGGACTCCCTGGGAGAGTTTCTGGCCATCGCAGTATCCCTTGAAGACTTGGCCAACAAGACAGGCAATGACAAGGCACAGGTCCTGGCAGATGCTCTCAATGCTGCTATCGGGATATTTTTGGATGAGAACAAATCTCCATCGCGTAAGGTTAACGAACTGGACAACCGGGGAAGCCACTTCTACCTCGCTTTATTCTGGGCAGAAGCCCTCGCCGCCCAATCCGAGGACACAGACCTGCAGGCTGAATTTTCCCCTATTGCTAAGAGCCTTCGGGAAAATGAGACCAAAATCGTGGGCGAACTGAACGATGCTCAGGGAACTGAAATCGATCTCGGGGGATACTACTTACTGGACGAGGAAAAAGCGGTTGCCGCCATGCGACCCAGTGAGACTCTTAATTCGATTTTAAAACTATAATCGCAGTAAGAAAGATTGTAGGGTGAATAGTTAAGAGAAACGGTGGTTACAGGAGTAACCTTATGCATTCTTTCACTCTTGAAAATTCAGCATTCGCTCTTACTTAGTCCCCATATGCAGAGCAACAATGGAAAAGGTAAGTGCGCTTGCTGAAACTTTTTTGAACCCAGCATTTTCGATTTCCGTGCACAGACCGACTCGGTTGGGAAATCCGGCAATACTTGTGCCCAGGTAGAGATAGGCATCACGATCACCAGTCAAGCAACGGGCAACCCAGGGAAGTATGCCCTGAAGATAGAAATAATAAAAGGGGCGAAACCAAAAGTAAGGCTGGGTAAATTCGAGAATAATCAAACGGCCACCAGTACGCAAAACCCGGTGCATCTCCCCCAAGCCCTTTACCCTGTCGGCAAGGTTGCGTAAGCCAAAGGCAATTGTGATCAGGTCAAAACTTTCATCCTCAAAGGGAAGCGCCAGGCAATCTCCATGCATAAACCGATTGGTCTGTTTGTCCAGTCCACGAACGGAACGTTTTTGCCGTGCCTGTTCGAGCATAGGTTCACAAAAGTCAAGACCGGTAAGAGTCACCGAACTACCCAAGTCCTCACGCAAGGCAAAGAGAACATCTCCACTACCCGTGGCAAGATCAAGAATATCGGAAGGATTATTTTTTCTGGCAAACCTGACCAATCGATTACGCCAGTAAAAATCAACACCTCCGGAGAGCAAGTGGTTGGCTAAGTCATACCGTTTGGCCACACGGGAAAAGGTGGNCTCGACCGCAGCAGGATCGGGCCCGCTCACTCCTCGTCTTCCGGTGTGGAAAAGCTTTCCACCACCCAGCGGGAAAGTTCCTTGTCTGGATCGTCGATGACTTTTTTATCAATCACAAAAGAATTGGTCCCGGTACGCTTTGAAATAATCTTTAGCCCGTGCTCAAAGTCCTTGAACTTTTTCTCACAAAGGGCGAGCACGGAACGATTTTTCTGAGATGCTTCCTTGACCACTGCCACCTTGGCGGCCTTTCGAAAATTGAGCTCAAGACCATGCTCGCGCTTGAAGGAATCAACAAAGCGGTCCACATCCTCCAGGAGATTTTCATCGAGTAAATCCTGATTGTTCTCAATTAATGACTGCAGGGTTTCGGAAGGACGGCTGACCGTCTCCGCATCCACAGAAAATTTACGGATGGAAGTGGAGGGAAGTTCAAATTTGAAGTCCCTGAAGATTCGTTCGAGTATGGTCACAAGGCCCCGTGCACCCGTCTTTTCCAGAGCCGCCAGCCTGGCAACTTCCTGAATCGCAGAATTGCCCATATCAAACTTAATTCCATAGCCCTCAAAATCCTTGCGGTATTGGTCGAGAGCATTGCCCTCGGACGAGAGCAAAATATCTGCCAGGTCGCACTGCGTGAGTTCATCACATGCTACCCGCACGGGAAGGCGACCAACAAATTCAGGCTCAAATCCATATTTAATGAAGTCCTGAGTTTCCGCTTTGTTAAGAAAATTGATCCCGCTTTCCGAGAGCTCTTTTTCTTCAGATGAGCCAAACCCAATCCGGTTAAGATCGAGCCGTTTGCGCACACTTTCGGCCAACTGATCGAAAGCACCACTGACAATAAAAAGAATATTTTTGGTGGATATGGTTGGTTTCCTGGGTTTTCCACCCCGCTGCATTTCCATGAATGCTTTCATCTGACCCATCATGTCCTGAGGAGATTGTAAATTCACCTCCGTCTCCTCCATCAACTTGAGCAGATTAATCTGCACACCCCTACCGGAAACATCCCGACCACCCCGCGAGCCTTCTGCTGCAATCTTATCGATCTCATCCACATAGATGATCCCATACTGAGCGAGCTCGACATTACCGTCGGCTTGTTTGACCAGGTCACGCACCAGATCATCCACATCGTTGCCAACATATCCGGTTTCTGAAAACTTGGTGGCATCCGCTTTTACAAAAGGCACGCCAATTAATTTGGCCACATTGCGCATCAGGTAAGTCTTTCCAACTCCTGTGGGTCCAAGCAAAAGAACATTGGGCTTGAGGTATTCAGCAGCCTGGGCCCGATCGTCCTGAATACACCGGCGCACATGATTNTAATGATCGCACACCGCAACCGAAAGCACACGCTTGGCCTGCTCCTGTTTGATTACAAAGCGGTCAAGGTAGTCACGAACTTCCTTGGGCTTACGGTCAAAGGAACGGATCGCCTCCAGGGAATCGTCGGCAGGAGGGGGAGAATCCTTTGCTGCACTACTTTGGTCTTTGTTTTTTTTGCCCTGCGGGTCGTCAGCCGAGGGATTCATTGATTGCATGAAAGGGGCAAAAGCAACTTGCAGATTCTTATTTTTCAGGAGGTCCTGCAATTGCTTTTGGATCTCTTCCAGAGGATTATCGTCATCTTTTTTAGACATATAGAATAAAATAATAGTTTGACAGGTCGTTCGTGTGTCGGAATTTATGGAATATCTTACCCTAAACTCATTACTGCAGTCTTTCAAACCGTTTTACCCCCCATGTCAAACAACCTGACCAAAAGGCAAATCGTCCAATCAATTTATGAAGGCGCCAATTACAACCACAAACATGTCACNGAGATTGTCCAAAAGACATTGGATCATATCTGCAACGGTCTCGTGAACGGNCAAAATGTTGAGTTAAGAAATTTTGGTGTGTTCGAGGTACAAGTTAGAAAATCCNGGGTTGGACGAAACCCCAACCAACCGGAAAAGGATGTAGTCATTCCACGTCGTGCAGTAGTAAANTTTAAGGCAGGCAAAGAAATGAAGGCCGGTCTTTCCAAACNCGATCTCGACTCGGTTTAACCTTTCCCACTCCCTCTGTTGCAGGGATAAATTATTCGGATAGAGTAAAAGTATGTTCGACACCTTACCCGGATTTCGGGAATTCCCCCCTGATGCCTGTGCCCAGCGTAATCATTTATTTCGTGTATTCCGCACAGTGGCACGGGCTTTTGATTTCCAAGAATATGATGTTCCCGTACTTGAACCGTTGGACTTGTACCTGGAAAAATCAGGGGAGGAAATCGCCAACCAATTGTTCCACTTCGAAGACAAAGGTGGCAGAAAAGTTGCCCTGCGTCCCGAACTTACTCCCACCCTTGCCCGAATGATTGCCGCCCGGGCAAACTCCCTGCCAAAACCGGTCAAATGGTTTAATATCGGTGAGCATTTTCGTTACGAGCGGCCTCAAAAAGGAAGGGGACGTTCATTCTATCAATTTAATGCCGACTTGATTGGAGAGCCAGGAATTGATGCTGATGCTGAATTGATCGCCCTGCTCTGTTCAATTTTTGAAAGCTTTGGACTGGGTAGCAAAGATGTTGTCGTCCGTCTGAGTGACCGGGTGACTTGGGTGTTGTTGCTCGATCAACTGGGAATATCTGAGGATAACCGCCCTGCCACCCTCGATGCGATCGATAAGAGCGAAAGGAGAAAACCAGAACAAACCATCGAATCACTGGAATCGGCCAACCCAAGCCGGGGAAAAGAACTTTTTGAAAAAATCCAGCAAATCAAAGGACTGAGCAACCTCGATGATATAGTCAACCGTTTGGAAGGGTGCGGGAAGGAAGGTCAAGCACGGGCACAACAATGGAGACAGCTGATGGCTCGAATTTCTGCCCATGGATATGACCCCATGATCCAGGTCGACCTCTCCATTGTGCGGGGGCTGGCGTATTATACGGGTTTTGTTTACGAGGCCTTTGAAGCATCTGGCCAGGGGCGTGCCCTGGCTGGAGGTGGAAGGTATGATCATTTGATCCAAAAATTATCTGGTAATTGCGATCTGCCTGCAGCTGGGTTTGCCATCGGAGACATGACTCTTAGTGACTGCCTGGAGGCCAACGGGCTTCTGCCCAAGTATATCATATCACCCGATCTTTTTCTCTTATTTGCTGAGACCGAACGGGATTTGGGCCTACGGCTATCCAACCGGTTGCGAAAGGCCGGTCATTCCACGAGTTACTCCCTGAAAACAGCAGGCTTTGGAAAACAATTTAAAGACGCTGGAAAATCAGGTGCTCGCTATGCCATCATTCTTGGTGAGGATGAGGTAGAGCGCTCAGAGGTGAAGGTGAAAGATTTACGGAGTGGATTGGAAGAAAACTGTAAGATTACCGAACTGGTAGATAAAATTGAGTACTGGGATGGAGAAGGAGGAATCTCCGAATAAGCATGAGCCCAGACACGCCGGATTTCCACCGGGAGCTTGAAAAGAAACGGGTCAAAAAATATCAAAACCTAGCCCGTCGGGAATGGATAAAATATTCCCTCCTCGGAGGGTCAGGACTGTTAGCGTCGTTGGGTTATGTATCCTTTGAAGCACAGTGGTTGGAAGTAAGTAAAAAAGAAATCTTGCTTAAAAGATTACATCCAAATGCAAAGCTTCGCATATTGCATATATCGGACCTGCATCTTTCCCGGGCAGTTTCTTTGTCATACATCGAAAAAGCTTTGAAGACAGGACTGGAACAGTCACCAGATGCCTGTTTCATGACCGGTGATTTTATTACCGATAAGCCGGAAACTGCTGATTTGATCAAATACGAGAAACTTTTAGGTTCCTTCGCCGAAAAGGTTCCCACCTTTGCCTGTCTGGGTAATCATGATGGGGGAATTTGGGCGAAAGAACGCGGAGGATTTTCCAGTAATCAAACAGTAAAAAACCTCTTGAAATCGGCGAAAATCAAAGTCCTGGAAAATGAAAGAATGGAAATTTATCTGAAGGGACAAAATATTGATATAGTTGGGCTCGGTGATCTGTGGTCCAAAGAATGCCGACCGCATACCTGCCTGGAACGCTTATCGGTTCCGGAGAAAAATTCGGGCAGACCAGTCATCCTGCTCAACCATAACCCTGATGCTAAGGATGCTCTCAAAGAATACCGTTGGGATATGATGCTGGCTGGTCATACTCATGGAGGACAGTTTAAGGTACCGATTAAAAATGATGCCCCTTTTGCTCCGGTCAAAGACCGCTCCATGATTGATGGCACATTCCCGTGGAAAGGAAAAATTATACATATCACCCGGGGTGTGGGAAATCTCTATGGCGTCCGCTTAAACTGCCGTCCTGAAATAAGTCTGCTCAAAGTGAGTGGAATTTCCTAAGATTTAACACCACTTTTTGACAAATGGGTTTGGAACTTCTGGATAGCAAAAATCCGGAGTATTTTCCGGACCCGAGATTGTCAGACGATCATGGACTCATTGCCTTAAGCACTGCATTGGGTACCGAACGGTTGCTTGCTGCTTACCGACAGGGGATTTTCCCATGGGTAAAAATGGAGCAACCACCGCACCTCTGGTGCTGGTACTCTCCCAACCCCAGAATGCTACTCTACCCAAAAGAATTCAAAACCTCCCGCAGTTTAGCCCGTGTTCTCAAAGATCAAAAATTTGAAATCAAAATGGATCATAATTTTTCCGAAGTGATGCGGGTTTGTGCCAGCATCGGGCGACCGCAGCAGGAAAAAAGCTGGATAGAACCGGAGATGGTAAAGGATTACGGATTACTCCACCAGCAGGGGATTGCTCATTCCATCGAAGCATACGAGCATGGCAGACTGGTAGGCGGACTGTATGGGCTTTCGATCGGTAAAGCATTTTTTGGAGAGTCCATGTTTCACAAAGAAACCGAAGCCTCCAAAGCATGCATGGCCAAATTAGTGGGCATTGCTATCCATCATGGACTGCACTTCATTGACTGTCAGGTACCCAATCCATTTCTGCATAGCCTCGGAGCCAGGGAAGTGCCGAGGGATACCTTTCTCTCGGAGCTTGCGAAAGCATGTAGTGAAAAGCCATCTGCTGATTATTGGGGGACAGAGGAATAAAATATTGCCTGACTTTGCCTTGCTCCTCTCCTTTGTTGATGAAATTATAATCACTTTATTCATGAATTCAGAAAACCCAGAGCACTCAAATCTTACAGAACTCGGCAAAGGGGGCACCCAGCCCAGCCGAACCCTCGAAACTTTCCCCAACCGTAACCCGGAACGTGATTATCTCGTAGAATTAGAAACGAGTGAATTTAGCTGTCTATGCCCCAAAACAGGTCAGCCGGATTTTGCAAATATTTTGATCCGTTATGCCCCGGATCAGAAAATCGTGGAATCCAAATCGCTAAAGCTCTATCTGTGGACCTACCGGGATGAAGGTGTATTTCATGAGCACTTTGCCAATTTATTACTCACAGATTTGGTTGAAGCCCTTGATCCAAAATGGTGCCGTGTAGAAGTTGATTTTAATGCCCGTGGTGGAATTGGTATTGTGGTAACTGCCGAGCATGGGAATCCCCCCGAAATTGCATTTTCATGAATAATCAAAAAACCATAAGCGTTGGAGGAGTGTCCATCTCCAACGATTTGCCTTTCACCCTTTTCGGTGGAATGAATGTTCTCGAGTCACGCGATTTGGCAATGGAAGTGGCAAGCACTTACAAATCCATAACTGATAAACTTGGCATTCCCTATATATTTAAGGCTTCTTTTGATAAAGCCAACCGATCCTCTGTTTCCTCCTTCCGTGGGCCCGGACTTGAGAAAGGCTGTGAAATTCTTGCTGAAATCAAGGAAACTTACGGAGTTCCAGTGATCTCTGATATACACGAACCCTATCAGGCAAAGCCTGCTGCCGAGGTAATTGATGTGCTCCAGCTCCCTGCATTTCTTTGCCGGCAAACGGACCTCGTGGTAGCACTCGCTGAAACCCGAAGACCTGTAAATGTAAAAAAAGCCCAGTTTCTTGCCGCTCATGAAATGGGTCATATTATCCAAAAATTTGCCGAGGCTGGAAATGAACAGGTCCTGCTATGCGAGCGCGGGAGTTCTTTTGGATACAACAATTTGGTGGTCGACCCCTTGAATTTTGGGATCATGAAAAGGACTGGATGCCCGGTTGTTTTTGATGTGACTCATTCCCTGCAGATTCCAGGGGGCAGGAGTGACTCCGCTGGAGGGCGGAGGCAGGCGGTTTTTGAACTTATGCTTGCAGGTATGAGTCAGGCAATTGGCGGATTGTTTTTGGAATCTCACCCCGATCCATCCATTGCCAAATGCGATGGTCCCTGTGCCCTGCCCCTCGACAAACTGGAAGATTTTCTGATTCAGGCAAAAGCGATGGACGAATTGGTAAAAGGATTGCCCGCAATTGCAGTGGAATAATTGGAGAATCACTCAATATTCCCCCAAAGAATTTCCGTAAATGACTGAAGTTCACGATCCATGGCCAGTATTGAAGGGATGGTTCCCCAATATTTCTGAATCTCAGTGGGAAAAGCTCAAAGAATTCACTGATTTGCTCAGGGAGTGGAATGCCAAGATTAATTTGGTCTCCCGCAAAGATATGGACAGGTTGGAAACCAAGCATCTGGCCCATTGCCTGACCATCACAAAATTTTTGCGACTGATGCCCAGAACGAGACTGCTCGATGTCGGCACCGGAGGCGGTCTGCCAGGCATCCCCATGGCTATTTGCTATCCTCAGGCAAAGTTTACCCTGATGGATTCAATCGCCAAGAAAACCATGGTTGTGGAAGATATCGCCAAACGGTTGAACCTGGAAAATGTTGAGGTTTGTCGTGGGAGAGTGGAAGAATTACCCAGGAAAAAAACCTATGATTTTGTTCTGGGACGGGCGGTCACCGCCCTGCCAGTGTTTTTTGGGTGGGTACGGGACAAGGTGGCAAAAGGTTCAAGGAACTCACCAGCCAATGGAATCCTTTATCTCAAAGGAGGAGATTACACTGAGGAATTAAAATCATCCGGGCTCACACCTGCCAAAATTTGGAACCTTGATGAATTGCTCCCAGAAGCTGAACTGGGAGACAAATATTTAATTCACTTTAAGCTGTAGAATTTCTCGAATTATAAATCCCTGAAGATTGGAGAAAAAAGCCTTCCAACAAGCTAGTAAACATCCTTGAGGTAACGCTTCTCTTTTTGCAGGGACTTTACCCATGCATTGGCATCATCCTCAGACATTGCACCCTCGGATTGGGCGATCTGCCGCAAGGCGGAGTCCACATCTTTGGCCATCCGGGAAGCATCCCCACAGACATAAAAAGTCGCGCCCTCCTGTAGCCAGGTAAATAATTCTTTGCCCTTCGCCAACATCTTGTGCTGTACATATTCCTTTTCCGCCTGATCCCGGGACCACGCTAAGTCAAGATCCGTGAGCAATCCATCTTTGCGGTACTGCTCCCATTCATCACCGTACAAATAATCGGTTTTGGAGGAACGGTCACCAAAGAAGAGCCAGTTTTTCCCTCCTGCACCAATTGCCCGGCGCTCTTCAATAAAAGCACGAAAAGGAGCAATGCCCGTACCCGGTCCAACCATAATAACAGGCGTGGTGGAATCTTCGGGCAGTTTGAAATTTTTATTGGGGTGAAAGTAACAAGGAATGCATTCACCCACCCGGTCCGCAAGATAAGAGGAACATACCCCTTCTCTTTTTCGGCCATAAGAATCATACCGTACAATCGCAACCGTGAGGTGCACCTCCTCCGCATGTGCTTTAATGCTCGATGCAATCGAATATAAACGGGGTGGCATCGGCCTCAACAAGCCGACCAATTCATCGGCACTTATTCCCTGCTGGGGAAACTCCAGGAAAAGATCAATCAGTTCACGACCCCAAAGATAATCTGCAAAAGCATCACGGTTGGCAGGTTGAAGCAAATCCTCAAGTTTTGATTCCTTTGCAATTTCATTAAATTTCTTGATCTGAATCTTGCTTAGAACAGTACAGGCCAGCCGGTTAATTAAAGCATCTCTTAAAGTAAGATTTTCTTCGCCTACCTGAATCTGTTCTTCACCAGACAGTCCAGTGGCAGCCAATAAATCATCGACCACCTGTGGGTTATTTTGAGGTATGACACCCAGGGAATCTCCGGGTTCATAACTTAATCCACTTTGCTGCAAAGAAAGCTCGAAGTGACGAGTCTCTTTGTCGGAGCCTTGGTTCAGCAAACGATTGACCAGCAGCTTTGACTGGTAGGGATTAGCCTTGGTCGGGGCAGATGAATCTAAGTGTTCTGACATATTATTGAGCAATGTTTATCTGTCTGTTTTGACAAACCTACGCAAACAATCCAAGAGAAATGAAAAAAAAATTATCTCTTTATTCTTTGCACCTCAAGATGGAGGATTCATGTTTAAAGAATTAATGAATAAAATTTCTCAACTTTGCCCCACCGAACAAAAAGCATGGCATGATTCCATGCTTGACCACTGCTATGATATTAAGGATTGGGAAGATGCCAGAAGCACTCTTATTAACTTGCTTACAATAGAAAACAGACAGGCCGAGGAAAAGTCCATTCGCTCATATGTTTCCTGCTGTGCTGAAGCGGTCTCTGGTAGTTTGCCCCTACCTGAACTTTCTGCCACAGTGGAGGACTTTTTTGCCCGCTATGGTATGGAGGATACAATACCCGAGGTTTAAAAATTTCAGGCAGGTGGACCGGGTCGCATGGTCCCAAGTTTTTCTCGGTGTGCTTTGGCCACAACCAAATATTTCTCTGCCCATTTTCTAATTTTCTTTCTCTCCCCCTGGGAAAGTTTTCTTTTAACCTTAGCAGGAACGCCCGCAACCAGACTCCCCGCAGGCACATCCATTCCAGCAGGGACCAAACTTCCGGCAGCTACAATCGATTGTTTTCCAACTTTTGCACCGTCCAAAATTGTGGAATTCATACCAATCAAACATTCATCTTCTATCTCACAGGCATGAATGACCGCCCCGTGACCGACCGTGACATATTTCCCCACATCAAGTGAATGTTCATCCGCCAGATGACCAATTACACCATCCTGAAGATTGGAACATTTTCCAATCCTTATGGAATTTATATCCCCGCGCAAGACTCCCCCGTACCAAAGGCTTGACCCCTCATCCATTTGCACATCCCCAAGAACCACAGCAGTTGGGGCCACAAACACATCCGGACCATACATCGGTTCTTCACCCAAGTGTTTTTCCAGTCGTTTGCCAACATCTGCAGGTGTTTGCTTACCCATATTAATAACCGAACAGAAAATAACAGACTATTAACCAGAATCAGAAAGACCTGGTCCTTTCATAAACTACCGGATGCGTATCTGTTTAAAAATGCTACTGGCAAGCCTCGCACTCTTCGCCATTGAGCATGGCTTGAATACTGCAGGCTTTCTTTTCCGCATCACTGTATTCTTTTTTGGGGGAAGGTTCATCCGTTGGAGAGTCCGCCAATGGCTTTGCCTTTTTCAGGTCCACCGTGGCTTTTTCAATATTCGATGCACCGAGAGTACGGAGGTAATATGTAGTTTTCAGTCCTTTTCTCCATGCAGCCCGGTACATGTGGGAAAGACTTTTCAGGTCCGGTGTGCCAAGGAATAAATTGACCGACTGAGCCTGATCAATCCACTTCTGGCGACGGGCAGCAGCAGAGAGGACAAACTCGAATGACACATCAAAGGCTGTTAGGTATTTTTCCTTTATATGCTGAGGAATGCCTTCGATCGGTCCAAGCTCGCCGTCAAAATATTTTAATTGATCAGACATTTCTTTATTCCATAAACCTTCCTTCTTCAGATCATTCACCAGGAAACGATTAAGAACCATAAAGTCTCCAGAAAGGTTGCTCTTCACAAACATGTTCTTGTAGGTCGGCTCGATACAGGGAGAAGAGCCCATGATGTTGGAGATGGTAGCAGTGGGTGCGATTGCAATCACATTGCTGTTGCGCATTCCATGCTTGGCAATTTTCTTACGGACTATAGACCAGTCCATTTTCGAACTCTTGGGCACTTCGACTTTTTCTCCACGTTCTTCCTCAAGCATTTGGATAGTGTCCTGGGGGAGAATACCACGGTCCCACTTTGAACCGCGGAAAGTTGAATAAGTACCGCGTTCTTTGGCTAGATCACTCGATGCCTCGTAAGCGTAGTAACAGATAGCTTCCATGAATTCATCATTGAATTCAACCGCTTCTTCCGATGTGAAGGATACATCCTTGATAAAAAGGGCATTTTGTAAGCCCATTACGCCCAACCCAATAGGACGATGACGACTGTTTGATGTCTTGGCAGCTTTGGTGGGGTAGAAATTTACATCTATCACATTGTCCAATGCACGAATTGCAATCCGGATGGTGTCACGTAATTTCTTGTGATCAATCTCCCCGGTTGCAGTAAGGTGGGAGTCGAGAACTACCGATCCAAGATTGCACACCGCCGTTTCATCAGCACCGGTATTGAGAGTAATCTCTGTGCACAGATTGGAACTGTGAATTACCCCGGCGTGATCCTGCGGGCTACGGATATTACAAGTGTCTTTAAAAGTGATCCAAGGGTGCCCAGTCTCAAAGAGCATCTTGAGCATCGATTTCCACAGATCAATCGCCGGCATGCTATGTCCCCATATTTCTCCTTTTTCAGCCTTTGCCTCGTATTCAATATACTTCTCCTCAAAAGCTTTACCATAGAGATCATGGAGGTCCGAAACTTCATTACTCCGGAAAAGTGTCCATTGTTCACGGGACTCCATCCTTTTCATGAACAGGTCAGGAATCCAGTTAGCCGTGTTCATATCATGGGTACGACGACGGTCATCTCCAGTATTCTTGCGCAATTCCAGGAATTCCAGAATATCACAGTGCCAGGTTTCAAGGTATGCACATCCGGACCCCTTTCGTTTTCCTCCCTGATTTACGGCACACAACTGGTCATTGTGCATTTTAAGAAATGGAATGACTCCCTGACTTTCTCCATTGGTCCCGGCAATATGGCTGCCCGTTCCCCGAACAGCGGTCCAGCTACCCCCCAGTCCACCTGCCCATTTTGAAAGGAATGCATTCTCGGCAATTCCACGGTACATGATCGATTCAATGGTATCGTCCACCTTGTAAAGGTAACAGGAGGACAACTGAGAATGAGGCGTACCTGCATTGAAAAGCGTGGGGGTGGAGGAACAAAAGCGACGACTTTTGTAAAGGTTGTACAGGGAAATGATTTGTTCTTCCGGGTTTTCCTCGTGAGCAAAAACCCCCATAGCCACCCGCATCCAGAAAAATTGAGGGGTTTCCAATCGACGGGGCACTTCCCCGGTCTTGTCGATGACTAAATAGCGGTCATAGAGCGTTTGGATTCCCAGGTAATCAAAGTCCAAATCAGCGGATGGATCGATTGATTTGCAGAGACGGTCAATGTCAAGCTTGAGCATTTTCTTATCCAGTCTCTTAATCCCAACACCCCGCTTTAGGTAGGCCTTGAACTCCTTTGCATGAAAGGTTCGAATTTCCTCAATGCTGTGTTGGGCAACATCCCACCCAAGCACCTCCTCATAGATGTAGGTGAGAAGAATCCTGGCGGCAAATTTGGCAAAGTCCGCATCCCTTTCAATCAAGGTTTTCGCATTTAGGATGATGGTCTTGCGCAGGTCGTCCTCAGTTATTTCGGAAAAAACAGACCGACGCAGACTTTCCTCAATTTGTTCTGGGTTGAGGCATAAGTCCAATCCGATACTGGCAAAAGTGATTCTTTTCTTAAGATCCAGTCCATCCCAGAAAAAGGTGCTTCCATCCTTTTTCTTGACCACGATCATGGAGTCCTGGCGGACTTCATGGTGATCGACATTAGTCTCCCGTTCGACCCGCCTGCGGGCCCGGTAAAGAATGTAGGACTCTGCAACTTTGAAGAAGCCATGCTTCATCAATTCTTCCTGCACAATATCCTGAACATCCTCGATATTGATAAATGCCTGTCCGGTGGCAACTGCTCGACGGGTAACCTCATCAGAGACCTGAACCGCCGGTTCTGAATCGAGACGAAGGGAAAGGAAGGCTTTACGGATTGCCACTTCGATCTTGGAGGAATTCCAGGGAACTACCTGACCACTACGCCTGATCAATCGGATTAATGAACTGTCCACTGGTGCCGAGGTTCCGGGGTGTCCATTTCCCGCTCCGTGATTGGATCGGGAAAACACCAGACTTTTAGCCACATCATAAGCATCGTTTTCCACCAATGCCTTCTCGATCAGTTTGTGCAACTCGTCGAAGGAGAGGCGGGGGGCACCGCCTTCCTCCTCTTGTTCCAGTCGCTCGATTAAGCGACTGGCGACGAGCCGGGAGGACTCCACCACGAGCTCCCGGTTCTGTGGGGTGTATATTTCCTTTTCTTCCCTGGAGATCATCAGGTCGGTTAGAGCCTCCCCAATGACCTCGGCCACCTCGGCGATGTGGAAATCACGGTCACCCGCGCCATCTGTAATACGAACTTTCGGAATTTCAAACCGATTCTCTCCCAAATCTTCCGCCCAATCAAATCGGGGCTTATTCTCTCGGGGCGTTTCCGCCGCTTTGGTTAACAATCGATCTTCCTCAAATATCGTATTACGCATCAGTCAAATTCCCATCCTACACAGTTAAATCATTCAATATATCCAGTCCTGGCACTTCAGTTGCCAACTTTACAGCTCGTCATCCGAAACATCGTTCAGTGCTGAGGATTTTTGGTACTCAGTCACACGACCTTCGAAGAAATTTTGCTCCTTTTTCACATCCATCATTTCCGCAAGCCAGGGAAAAGGATTTTCCAGGCCTGGGTGGAGGACCTCAAGCCCTACCCCATTCAGACGACGATCCGCAATATAATCGATATAGGTGCAAAATTCATCCGCACTAAGACCAACCGAACTAACCGGCAGGCAATCACGGATAAATTCTTTCTCCAATACCACCGCTTCTTTCATTATCTCGATTAATTCGTTGCGGAATTCCGGTGTCCAAATATCTGGATTCTCGTCGATTAATACGCGGAATAAGTTACGAAAGAGTTCGATGTGGTTGGATTCGTCACGCAATGTGTAGCGAAACATCTGTCCAATTCCAGGAAATTTATTTTGCCGGGCCAGACTGAGCACCATACCGAACAGCCCATAAAATTGAGTCCCCTCCATGCACTGGCCAAAAATAAAGATATTCTTGGCCAATTCCTGCTTGTTTTCGGTTATAGTAAGGTCTAAATCGCGGCGGAGATTTTGGGATACCCGGGTCACGAATTCATTTTTGCGACGGATGGTATCAATCTGTTCAAACATCGCCTCGCACTCGTGTGGATTAATTCCCAATGAACTGATCATATACAGAAGGCTGTCTGCGTGGATATTTTCCTCATGGGCATGGCGACCAAGTACAAGTTTAAGTTCAGGTGCGGTCACCAACTCACGCACAACATGTTGAATGTTGTCCCCCACGATGCCTTCTGCAGCGGAAAAGTAGCCAATTCCCATCATGATAATCCACCGCTCACTGTCGGATAGTTCAGCAGGATTTTTCCACTGCTCCAAATCTTTCTGCATAGGGATGTCCTCTGGTTCCCAATGATTGGACTTCATTTTCCGGTAAAGATCATACGCCCACTGGTATTTTAGTGGAAGTAAGTTAAAAGTCATCGATTCACGACCATTAATGACCATTTTTTCCTGGAATGCCTGTACTGCCTTGTCTTCGTTTAAAACGAAGGATTTCCCGCCGATTTCGTAAGTTTTGTCCATA
Source organism: Opitutia bacterium (assembly GCA_002686835.1). GTDB lineage: Bacteria > Verrucomicrobiota > Verrucomicrobiia > Opitutales > Seribacteraceae > Chordibacter. The sequence continues at coordinate 74,324 of NYYP01000034.1, forward strand.
ATGTTATTTCCCCCTTCTTTTCCTGTTAAAATTTGTAAACCAACGAGCAAAACGGAGACGAATTTGTGGTTTCAGGGCAAAAAACCATAGTCCCCTCGCTGATGGATCGAATAGTGCTCATTAAGGGATAAAAAGGAAAGAAAAAAAAACGCAATTGATGATTTTTTTTTTCAACAACCCCCTGTATGTAGTGTTTATCCAACAAATCGCCCCCTGTATTTAGTGTTGTTAATAATTTTTACTTTGATTTCATCGTTTGGCAACCTTTTCTTGCAACTCCTTGAAAAGAAAAGAAATAAAGACAAAAAATGTCCCATTTCCAAGCCCAAGTTGTTAAAGTTATTCGCCAATATTTAAGAATTTGTTCACAACCTCATAAATCTCAAATTTTTCCTTCCCAGGAAATTTTTTTTGCCAACTTAAGTATTTGGAAAGTGGTCCCCAAAAGGACACAAAGAAAGCAAGGTCGATATACTTCTTTAAAGGAGCAAAAATTGATTGATCCGGCCTATCTACCAACGGTCCTGCCAGTCTTGTGTGGCTGGGGATTTATGGATTTTTTGTAAATGTCCAAGAACCGCTGCAACCAGATAAATCGATCCGGTTACCAGTAATGTGGTTTGCGAGTGGAGTTGCTCGCAAAGATGGGGAATCTGTTTTTCATGAGCAAAAGTTACAGAGCCTGCAAAGTTATGGACAATTTTTTGCAAATCATGGTGCCTGCATGACCGGGGTTGGTTGAGTTCAAACAGGGTTACCCCTGCCGTACGTTTAAGCAAAAGAGGTAAGACTTCGCTGGCACGTTCCTGACCACAGGCGGCAAACCAAACCTCAAAACCGGCGGGCAACCCGTCCCACAACTCAGCACTTGCCTGGGCACCATGCCCGTTATGACAGGCATCCAAAATAATGGTTGGTTCGGTTGATATTTTTTGCCACCGGCCGGGAAACTTGACCGTAAGTAAGGCATTGCTTACTTTATAATCTTCAACCGGGAATTTCTGCTTGAGCAAATCGACAGCCTTGCATGCCAGGGCTGCATTTTTTCTCTGAAAGGTTCCAGCCAGGTTGGTCAAAGGCAATCCTGGCTGTTTCTGCCCTTCGAGCAAATACACGGGTGCACTCTTTTTCTTGGCAATTTTACAAACTTGCTCCTTTGCTTCTTTTTCCATCCAACCGACCACAACTGGTGTTCCCTGTTTAATAATTCCGGCTTTCTCCGCTGCGATCTGTATCAATTGATTGCCCAAAATTTCGCAGTGATCAAAGCCCACACTCGTAATAATCGAAAGCTCCGGACTCATTACATTGGTAGAATCCAGCCTTCCTCCCAGTCCAGTCTCAACAATGGCCAGGTCCACATTTTGTTTCTGGAATTCCAGAAAGGCAATCGCTGTCATAAACTCAAAAAATGTTGGGCCCATGCCATGCTCTTTATTCTCCAAATGATTGAGCAGAGGCAAGAGTTGCTCCACCCACTGTTCAATTTTAGAAAAGGCTAAGTTTTTCCCATTAACTCTTATACGCTCACCCAATTCCAGGATATGGGGAGAAGTGAACAACCCGACCCGGTATCCATGTGCCCGGTATATCGCATCAAGCATTGTACACACCGAGCCCTTACCATTGGTACCAGCCACATGGATGCATGGGTAAGAGAGTTGGGGATTTTTGAGTTCCCCGCAAAGTGCTTCCATTCTTTCTATCCCAAACCTTGAGCCCTGATTGCGCAAGGAGTACAAAAAACTTAATGTGTCTTTCATTCCGTCAGCAATCCCACTCCTCGGCCTGCCGGCAAAAGGGAGGGATTGCTAGCCCTTTTTGGCCGGGTTTCTTTTGCGGGTCGTTTTCTTTGCAGGCGGGCTTTTCTGGCTGACTGCTTTTTTCGTGGCCGGGGCGGATTTGGCCTGCAAATGATTGGCCAAATGATTCATCAGGCTGATTAAGCGATCACGCAAATCGTGCCGTTCCACTATTTGATCGATCAATCCATGTTCCAGCAGAAATTCAGATGTCTGGAATCCCTCTGGCAAATCTGCACGGGTGGTTTCTTTAATCACCCGGCGCCCGGCAAACCCGATCAAGGCTTTGGGTTCGGCGATTATAACATCTCCCAAAGATGCATAACTCGCCATCACACCAGCCATGGTTGGGTTGGTGAGGACAGAGAAAAATGGTATTTTTGCTTTGGCCAGTTTTGCAAGTGCAGCACTTGTCTTGGCCATTTGCATAAGGCTGAGAATGCCCTCGTACATGCGAGCCCCTCCTGATGCGGATACAACAATCACTGGGATATTTCTTTCCAGGCCACGCTCGATCGCACGGGTTATTTTCTCCCCCACCACCGAGCCCATACTACCCCCAAGAAAGCGAAAATCCATCACCGCAAGACTGACCAGACGGCCATCCATTTTTCCGATTCCAGAAACCACCGCATCCTCAAGCTTGGTTTTTTCGCGGTTTTGTTCGAGCTTATCCGCATACGATGCCACTCCTTTGAATTTAAGAGGGTCTCCCGAGCGGATAGAACCGTCAAACTCCTCGAAAGTTCCATGATCAACCAAAGAAAGGATACGATCAGGTGCCGGCAGAGGGAAATGATAGCCACTCACCGGCACGACCATGAGATTCTTTTTTAATTCCTTAACAAAAACCATCTCTCCAGATTCCGGACACTTGGTCCACAATCCTTTGGCTACCCCCTCGCGGGATTTTACATTTACCTTGGAATACTTTGGTTTGCTGAAAAAAGACATATTCGAAAGATTGGTTTATCCATGTCCTAGGGTCGCTACCTCCACCTGCTTGGTTCCACGATCAATCAGTGCTTTTGCACAAGCATCAAGCGTGGCCCCAGTGGTGTAGACATCGTCCACCAGAACTACTCTGTCAAACCCATCCAAACAAGTTCCGTCCTTGAGGGCAAAGGCATTTTTTACATTCTGCATGCGCTCGCTTCGATCGAGCTTTGTCTGGGTGCTTGTATTTCGGACACGTTTCATACAATCATAAGCTACCGTGCTTACCCCCGCCTCCTTAGCCAATGCTTCTGCAATCCATGCGCTCTGGTTGTATCCCCTCTGCCGAATTTTTTTGGGATGCGAGGGAACAGGGATAAGCACTGCCCCGGTTATAAATTCCAAATACCCGGGAACCCGTTTCAGAAAAAGAGGAATGTCTTCGAGAATTCTCTTGTTGCCATCATACTTCAACTGATGGATGAGCGATTGACCGGCCTTGTTTAGAAAAAACATCGTCCGCCCGAAAGTAAACAAAGGAGGGAATTCCCGGCAATTTTTACAGGACAATCCGGCATATTCCATCCCATCCATTCCCACACCACAGGTTTTGCAACGGGACTTTTCGATCCATGCCACCTCATCAAGGCAGGCAAGACAGGCAAAAGAAACCTCATCGAGATAAGCTGCCCGTTCGCATATGGGACAATCGCCCGGAAAAAAAACATCAAACAAGGCACGCTTCCAACCCTTCCAGTCGATTTCGATCACTTCTGAGAATTTGCCCGTTGGGGACGTCGGTAAAAAACTTTGTCCATTCTTAACCCTTTGGCCGGGGCACTCACTACTCTGGCGGTTCGCTTATTGGTTTGCAAAATTTCTGCTATTTCCTGGGCAGGGATTCTGCCCAAACCCACATCAATCATCGCCCCCACCATACTTCTAACCATTTTGTATAGGTACCCCTGGCCTTCAGTAAAAAAATGTAGCTCATCCCCCCGGTCCTTCCATTCTGAACGCCACAAGGTTCGAACGGTGGGCTCATCATCCCCAGTTCCCCGGTTAGCAGAAAAAGCAGCAAAGTCGTGAGTGCCCACAAAACAACTGGCCGCTTCTTGCATTGCTTCGAGGTCAAGCGAGCGCTCTTTCATCGAGTGGACATAGCGGTCCCTGTCGGGCATGGCCCAACCCTTGCAAATTCGGTAAAGGTAACGCTTTCCCTTGGCTGAAAGATGGGCATGAAAACTGGTGGGCACCGCATCAATCTTTCTTGGACTTATCCCCACTGGCAACGATACCCGTAATGCCTGTAGTAAGGCTTGAGGAGAATGATTCCATTGAGCATCAAAGTGAAAAACTTGCCCGCTTGCGTGTACGCCAGCATCGGTCCTTCCCGAACCAATTGTACGAACCGGGGTTCCCATAATCTCTGCGAGGCAGTGCTCGATTTTGTCCTGTACAGACTCCCGATTGGTTTGTTTTTGCCAGCCGTTGAATTCGGTGCCATCGTAGGCACATAGACAACGCCACCTGCTTAACTTGGTCTTTTTTTTCAAATATTTAAAAAGTCACGCAATATCAGGCATGCCGCGGTGGAATCAACCCGACCGGTTTTATCCGCCCCCTTCGCACTGGGCTTGCCCCCCACTGTTTCCCTTGCTGCCGCACTGGTCAGGCGCTCATCCACCCGGTGGACCGGCAATCCAAACCGTTCTTCCAACCGTGTAATAAAAATATCCACCTCCTGGGCACGCCTGCCTATTTCACCATCCATATGCACAGGATATCCAACCACGAAATCAGTGATTGAACGGGTAGCAACTTCTCCGGTTAATGCCTCCCAACAACCCTCACGATCGACTCCTGGAATTGCTCCAGCGGGTAGCGAGATTAATAACTCATCCGCCCAGGCCAGCCCTATCCGTTTGGTTCCATAATCAATTCCCAGATAGTTGGGCATGAGAAAAAGGAGCAATACCTACCCCAGATCGGGATTTTTCTGGCACACCTGTTGAGCCAGTTCCTTGACCTGCTGGGCACAATCCTTGTGACACACTAAGGTGGCATCCCCTGACTGGACCACGATCAGGTCCTTCACTCCCAGCAGGGAAATCGTATGTCCAGGCTCGGCATAGGTGAGATTCCCACTGGCATCCAGAGCAGAGCCTGCACCCTTGAACACATTGCCCATATCATCGGCTGGATAGTGACGGGCAATAGCGGGCCATTCGCCCACATCATCCCAGTCAAAGGCAGACTCAAGCATGACAACATCTTTGGCTTTTTCCATCACCGCAAAATCGATCGATATCTTTTCTAGCTGTGGATAGACCTGATCCATTGCTTGATTAATTGAGCCTGATTCTGTCCAATGATTTGATAAATCATCAAGACCCTTGCTTAATTCCGGGGCGTGCTCGCAGATGGCAGCCAAAATAACATCTGTTCGCCACACAAACATTCCCGCATTCCAAAAGTATCCACCTTCCTGCAAATAGCTTTCCGCCTTTTCCAGGTTCGGCTTTTCAACAAAACGCTCGACCTGATGAACCGGGAGGGTGGCCAACTTTCCGGCATCTGCTCCCTGCCTGAGGTATCCATATCCGGTAGAAGGAGAATCCGGCTTGATACCAATCGTTACCAAAACATCCTTTTGTTCCGCGGCTGCAAATGCACCTGCCAATACCTTTCGGAACCCGGCACCATCTGAGATTACATGATCGGCAGGCAGCAAGGCAAAGGCAGCACCTGGTTCTTTTCTTTCCACCAATAGGGCTGCCAGTCCGACCGCCGCTGCGGTATCCCTGCCCTGAGGTTCTCCAATTACTTGTTCGGGCAGTAATTCTGGACAGCTATCCAGCACTGCTTCCCTTTGTTCGGCATTGGTTATGACAAAGACCTGCCCGGGAGATACTAAACCTTTCAAACGCTCAACCGTCTGAGCAAGCATCGGAGATTCTCCCACAATCGGAAGCAAATGCTTTGGCTTTTTTAATCGGCTTTGGGGCCAAAATCTTTCGCCCCGACCACCGGCCATGATCACAACATATCGATTCTTCATTCTGTATCTACCCATGCAACCAGACTGCACGAAAGCGAGGAAAATCCCTCTTTTTTAATCGGATGACCAAGAAAAACTCCTACTCTCCAGATTGTAAAAGCAAACCACGCCGTCTGGCAGAACGCAGGGACAGACAAAATACACTCAGACCAAGGATAAAATATATTGCATTGAGCAAAAATGCTTTGCCCAATAGTTCAGGCACCCATTCCCCCTTAAGAATTAGGGCACGCATGCCTTCGAAAACATAAGTGGTCGAAAGGTACTGGGCAATAGACTGCATCCACAAAGGCAGCGTTTCTAACGGGTAGTAGATACAGGAAAATGGAGCGAGCAGAAAGGGAAGCATCCAGGTCAGGCTCTCCGCCCCCAATCCATAGCGCAAAAGAATACCGGTAACAGCTTGTGAAATTGCCCAACCTGTAAAAACGAGGTTTAAGAAAAATCCGAGCAAAGGAAGCCCGAGCTCAAAGACAGAAACCCCAAAAAAAGGAATTGCCAAAAGAGCTGCCGGAACCATGCCAATCAAAGTACGGATCATACTGACAGTGGCCAAAGACAAGATTAGTTCCCAAGGCCTAAGAGGACTGACAAATAAATTGGCCAGGTTGCGCGACCACATCTCCTCCAGAAACGAAAGGGTGTAACTGATGTGTGAACGAAACAGAGAATCCCAGACCAAAACCGCAGAGATAAGAATACCACCGGCGGTCAGCTCCGGACTGGAGTGGGAAAAATACACAGAAGTAAACCCCCAGAGAATCATCTGCACGGTGGGCCAGTAAGCAATCTCCAACACCCGTGGCCAGGAGGAACGAAGCAGAAAGAAATACCGCATCAGGAGTGCGGATATTCTACCCGCAGTTGATGATCTCATGCCCCACCCCCATTTTCATTTAAGGCCAAAAATACTTCTTCAAGAGAATTTCTTTTGTGCCTGTTTTTTAATGCTTCAGGACTACCCTCTTCAATCAATTTTCCTCGACTCATCATTATGATATGATCACAGATCAATTCCACCTCCCTCATATCATGACTGGCAAAAAGGATGGTCCCTCCGGCCTGGTCCCGGTAATCGGACAACCGTTGGCGCACCCACTTGGAAACATCGGGTGAGAGGCTGGCAGTTGGTTCGTCCAGCAACAAAAATTCAGGACGATTAATCAACGCCTTGGCCAGAGACACCCGGGTTTTTTGCCCAGAAGAAAGCCGGCGCATTGGCTGGTTCATTAATTCAAGCAGCTGAAAATCTGCGGCCAGAGAGGAAATTTCTTTCCCGGCATTTTTTACTCCGTACAACCGGGCGAAAACCAACAAATTTTCTCGGACTGTCAACCGCTGGGGAAGGTCAACATAGGGTGAGGAGAAATTCATTCTGTGCAAGACTGCATGCCTATTGCTGATAAAATCATGCCCGAACAACGAGATCGACCCGGAGGTGGGCTCCAGCAAACCAAGTAGCATTGACAGGGTGGTAGTCTTTCCTGCTCCGTTCCCTCCAAGCAAGCCGACTATACTTCCCTTGGGCAAAGAAAAGGTCAGATTATTGACCGCCATGGCCGAACCAAAGCTTTTGCTCAAGCCAGAGACTTCCAGTAATAACTCACTATCGGTCATCTGTTATGCTCATCAGTTCCTGCTCCACTTGTCGAGTCGCCTGTTCGAGGGTCTTATTATTGAAAAGCTCATCATATGGCAAAATTTTGGTCTTTACCCGTATTTTGGAAAAGGGAAGAGGAATGATAAACTGATCCCACGAATTTAAGCGAATGGCACGGCTATATGAAAAGGACAACAGAGCAACGGGCGAACGACTGGCCCGGGCAACAAACAAGGCTCCTGGCTTGGCCTGATATTTCGGACCCTTTGAACCATCCGGGGTAACTCCGGCATCATTCCCGTCTTTAACCAAGCGGATAAGTTCTCTGGTTGCCTCTGATCCCCTGCGGTTTCGCGAACCCCGGACCGCCCGGATTCCAGCCCACCCGTAAAAGGTCTCCAACCATGCACCATCCCGACTTCCACTGATCAGTCCATAACACCTTCTTTTTTTACGAAAGCGCACATGCCATTCACCTGCCAGAAATAAACGATTGTGCCAAAGAGTGATGATCACGGGCTCAGACATTTCCTTCATTTCTGCATGACCGTCTTGATCGAGGTACGTAATCCGCAAAGTTTTAGTCCATAAGCGATAAAATAAACCGAGCGGAAAAAGAATCGCTTTTAATTTAAATGACTGTTGATGAGGGGTATTACTCTCCCTCTCAAGAGGAAGACTCATCTTTTTAGAATCTCCCCGCTAATCCTATTTCCACAGCATGAGCAGGTACCTCACGCTCATGAACATAACGATATCCTAAACTACATGCCAAAAATTCCGCCGGGGTAAAAATGACACCCAGGCTTCCAGAAGCAAAGAAAAAGGGATCCATCCGGGTACGGTCATTTCCTGCGGTTAGGAGGGGGGCAAAATCCTCAATCATTGACCCCCCGTAGCCCAGGCCAAGTTTGCTGTACAAGCCAAACCAGGAATTAAAAGAGTGGCTGTATCCAACCTCCACAAATCCGGCAATCGACATCGATTCACTGCCTTTGGCAAAAGGTTCTGATTGGCCATTTTTTTCATAACTGCCCGCATCATGTTCATTCTCGCGGTACAGTAGACCGGCTCCAAAATTCCAGCCCTTGTATCGGTACCCCCCCGCCAGGGAAACCCCAAAGCCGGTTTTATATTTTCGGTGCTTGGTTTTGTTGGGACCGTTGTGCGTGGTTTGGTCCTTGTACGGAAAAAACATACCCGGACTTACAATTAAATATCCACCCAAGGAAGAAGTTTTGTATTCCCCTTCACTTCTCCCTTCCCCAAAAGATTTTTTCGGCTCCCCCATCTTACCATCCTGGGAATAATCAAATCCTGTTTGACCACTGCTACCAGCAAGGGGCAGATCATCCTCTACGAAATCCTCTGATGGCCCCGATTCATCAACCGTAAAGGCAAGCTGGTTGGATTGGCTGTTTTGCCCTGAATATTCTGAGGGGCGACGCACAATGGACTCCACTTCAGGCATGGGGATGGGCTTTCGGTACTTCCTCGAGGGGTATGCAATTTTTTCTTTCTTCCCAAACGGTGATTGATGAAGCCTGTCCGTTGATTTGCCGTAGAAGATGCGATGGAACTTTTCCTGCAACCCATGCAGGCGCTCAGAATATTCATTCATTTCTCCCTTCATCGAACGGATGCGTTCCTGCTGATAGTAACTCTTGCTCTCTACATCCTGAAAATAGTCCTGTACCTTTCTCGCACCCAAAGCATTTGGGGATTGGGCAAACCCAAAGGTACAAGGAAACACAAGGCTTACAAAAGCTATACAGGCAATTTTTTTCACAGGCGGAATGGTTTATAAAGCAATCACCAAATTGTAAGCAATCCTAATGATGTGCAAGGTTTGCCCTTCTCGGTTTTGCCTGCCTGGGAATGTACCAGTAAAGAGCATGAAAAACGACAAAGTATAATCCATTTACCATCCAACCACCGAAGAAAGCAGTCCGTAAACCTTCTTCCCGACGGTGTGCCCGTCTATGCCCGCCCAGGTTGGCCTTTCGAATTTCATCCTCCGACAAAGGCAAGCGGGCATCCCACAGTTTGGGAGGCAATCCTTTTTCCCGGATAAAGTCGGGAATACCAGGTGGGCGATCCGCGATAATTTCCCAATACGGTCGCTTGGTCATCCCAAGCAGGGGGCCCAGTTTAATCTCCCTGTAAAAGGTTAATTGAATGAGCACTGCAGTCACTACCAATACTCCTTGGGATACAAGCCAGGCTTTTGTTTTAATCTTCATTTTTTCATTATGTGTCTAAGTGTTTTTGTACAACTGGGCAAAACCGAAGATTGGTAATCTTTGCCCACTTTTCAATTCGTAGTTGCCAAGATGAACATTATTTTAAGTGTTGTGCTTGGTGGGTAGATGAGGATTTTTTTTGTTACTGTTTTTTTTGTAGGTGTAATTGCCACGGGCTTAATGGCAGTCACCACGCATGTGGTCAAAAAAAATGAAACCTTAGGTGGAATCGCACAGCGATATGGGGTTTCCGTATCTGCCCTGCAAGCCTACAACGGGATTGCCAACCCCAACCTGCTCTATGTGGGCAAGAAGTTAAAAATTCCCTCGGGCAATGTGCGTGAGGTTTCCTACACAGTAAAAAAAGGAGACAGCCTGGGACTGATTGCCAAACGCTTTGGGGTAACGGCAAGTGATCTCGCCCTGATCAATAAGATCAGCCGGCCCGACCTCATACGGGTCGGACAAAAACTGACCATCCCAATTTCCGGCTCGAGACGTCCACCCACGCCCAAACTTCTTGATTCCACCACTCTTTCCAGGCTGAATTCCATCCGTCCCAAAGCGGGTAAATGGCAACGGATAATCATCCATCATTCTGCCACCCCTATTGATGATGCCCTCAATATGCACAAGGTTCACCTGGCCCGTGGTATGAAGAACGGTTTGGCTTATCACTTCGTCATTTCCAACGGTTCACGCAAGGCACGGGACGGAGAGATCTATCTGAGCAACCGTTGGAAAGGCCAGTTGGATGGTGGGCATGTCAAAAAACACTCAGCCAACCAGACAAGTATTGGGATTTGCCTGATAGGTAATTTCGAAGTGCGCCCCCCTACCTCCAAACAAATATCCGCCCTCGAAGGATTGTGCGAATATCTGATGAAGCGATGCAACCTGCGGGCCAATGATGTGACCACCCATACGATCTTTCACCCCAAGCACACTGTCTGTCCGGGAAAACATTTTTCCCTTTCGGGATTGCGCCGCCGCCTGATCGATTAGCCCTACCCCAACGATTCCAGGAATTTCTTATCACGGGCAAGGAGGACTTTGCCCATGCGTGGCTGGGCATTGCGGGAAAAAGCATCCTTAAATTCGGACAGATTAAACACCTGATCGATGGAATGCTTAAGCTCAGTCATCGCGAGAGGTTGAAGAACCTGTTCCAGGGCATTGCGCAAACCAGCCTGACTTTGTTTCCTACGCCAGCGGTCCAGCCAGAACCCGACCATACGGACATCATCAAAGATCAGATTACGGGTGGGAAAACGCACCGCCGATCCATCCATCGCCCCAAAGGTGACATGCACACCGCCAGAGCACAAACTACGGGCAAGCCTCAGGGCACTCCGCCCGCCCACTGAATTAAGGCCAAGTTTGCACCCCTTTCCTTCAGTGAACACTTTTACCCGGTCAGCCACCTCATCATCATCCAGCCAGACCTCGGTTGATCCAAGAGCTTTCAAATGTTCCACGCTATCCAAATTGCGGACCAAACTGATACACCCCAGACCCATCTTTTTGGCAAATTGAATGACCGATTGTCCAACTGCTGAGTTTCCCGCATTTTGAATGATCACATCGCCCGCATGCAAATATTCAAAGTCATTGAGCAGGCGCCAGGCGGTCATCGGATTGAGCACCGAAAGTGCCAATTGCTCGAAGGGCACCAGAGCGGGGAACAGAATTAAATCCTCGGCCCTGGCTAATTGGTATTCCTGCCACGCCCCACCATCCTCGGGAAGGGCAACCGGGCGGCCCATTACTTTTGCATCCACCCCTTGCCCACACTTCACCACCGTACCCACTCCCTCCCGGCCGGCAACCGCAGGGGGATTACGGGGACGACCATAGGAACCCATGATCAATCCAATATCGGACGGATGGATCGGACTGGCCTGCATTTCGATCAAAACCTCGCCCGGACCCGGCTCGGGCACAGGCAATTCGACCAGGGTGAGAACCTCACCTGGGTCACCATATTCCTGGTATTGCAGGGACTTTTGGGTACTGGAAATTTCCTTGTTCATTGCGCCTCAAATTACTAGCCCGCAATCCGGACAGGGGCGATTCGAAAAATTTCCTAATTAATAATTCGCAGACCCGTACGAACAGGGCCAAATGAAGCAGGAATTGCCCCCACTTTGGACTGCCAAAGATTAAGAGTGGTCAACGCGGGAAGCTTGAGCAATTTTGCCACCCCTTCTTTGCCAACTTCGGTCATTCCCAGGTTGAGAGTCTGTAAATTTTTCAATCCATCAAGTTGAGCGACTCCCGCATCCCCGATCTGGCAACCCCGCAAATTTAATTCCACCAGGGAAGAAAATTGGGCAAGAGTATCCCCCACCTGATTGGTCACCAAAGTGCCCCGGATATCCAGCCTGACCACCCAGTTGGCAAGGGGAAGCAGTTTTTTAATTACCTCATTGTTTACCCGCTCATGCCGGGTGACGACCCGTACCTCCAGCAAGGGACTGCCCCGACCTATTGGTCGGATCAACAGGCCCGTGGCTTTACGAATGCTCTGAACAAGTTGGGAATCCACCGGCTTTTTGCCCTTCCCTAACTTCTGAAAAAAGGAAACAAAGTCCGGAATTTTTGCCAATTTTGCAGGATCATGCCTGATCAGTTTATCAACCCCATCGGTCGCCCCGACCCAGGAGCCAAAGTCTGCCCCCTGCCCGATCCATTTCCGGATCAGTTCCTGCTGATAATTGGTTAAGGGATTTCCTTTGGGAGGCATAATGTCATCGTCTTCCGCCGGTAAAATTATCCGGTTATAAAAGGAACTCTTGCTCGGATGATTGGGTACGAGTACTGGCCCGTCATCCGATCCAAACATCAAATGAGCCAATCCATCCATGCGCAATCCCGCCTTGGGTTTGTAAAGCCGACCATTTTTTTCGTAAGGGGCCTTGTGACACTCGATACAGCGGTCCTCTAAAATGGGCAGAATTTCATTTTCAAAATTTATGCCTTCCCCCAATAGTGGTAGGAATATTCCCATCAGAACAGTAAAAATGGAAATTCGAAATTTCATAGGAAGATTTTTGAATATCTGCAAAAACAGGAGCACCTGACCATCTAAATTTTCGGTTTTTACAAAATAATTTCTTTGGGCACGACGAGGTTTGGCAAAGATTTTCAAAGAAGTGTGGAATACCTATTGCCCTATCATTCGATTCCTCATAGTGCAAGAGTGCCCCCATGCAACCCCCGTGAAAACTTCTCCTATAAATTAAAAACTGATTATCTCCCTATGGATCCCAACGAACACTGGACTGCCTATCTGCTCGCCCTCCTTGCCGGGCTGATCTATGCGGGCGGGGCAATTACGGGAAAAAAAGCGCTGGAACTTGGTTGCGGTCAGGTTCGGGTGGTCATTCTGTCCAATCTTATTTTGTCCGCCTGTTTCATCCCTCATCTCTTTCTTTCTCCTGGTTGGCCAACCCTTTGGGAACTTGGAGTTGGTGCTGGTTTAGGCTCCATTTTTTTGCTCGCCCAGGCCCTGCTTTTCCGGGCATTACGGGCGGGAGATGCCTCCATGGTTTCCCCCCTAATGGGAGTAAAGTCCATCCTCGTAGCCTTCTTTTTGGTCATACTGGGGTTTTCTGATGGTGCGATCCCTCCCTCCACCTGGTGGGCAGCCGGGCTCACCGCTATTGCAGTTGCCCTGATTGGATGGCCGGCCAGGAATAGTGGCCGCACCAGTGCCAAGGGCATTCTTCTTGCCATCGGATCAGCTGCCGCCTTCAGCCTGCTCGATTCCATGGTTCCTCATTTCAGTCACCAGACCGACCCCGTCCGTATGCTCTTTTGTATATTTGGGTCCCTGGGTCTGCTTACCCTCATTCTTTTACCCTGGAAAGAGGAAGCCTTATTCCGACGCTCCGGCAACGGCGATTCGTGGGCCTGGAGAAGTGGCATTCTCATCGCCCTGCAGGCCGTGCTCATGTCCACCGCGATTGCCTGTTACCGGGTGCCTACCGAGGTAAATGTGGTCTATTCTAGCCGCGGATTCTGGACCATTTTATTTGTTGCCTGGCTGGGCAAAAGGCTGTGCCTGACCGAAGGATCGCTCACTCCCTGGGTTAAGACCCGCCGGTTGGCCGGTTCCATTCTTCTGGGAATTTGTATCCTGCTGATTGCTTAGCCTGCCTGATCTGACCGGATACGGTCGATCAGGATTTCTTCAACCAGTGAATGGGATCCAAGATTTTCTGTCCGGCAAATTTTCATCCCCTGATCGATAAAAGGCTGGCAGATTTGGGCAAGGTCCCCCCCCGGCCCGGCATGCCTGCCGGGGAGCAAAAAAAACTGGGACACCACCACTTCCCGGATTCCCTCATTCATCCATTTCTGCAAAAGATTTTCCAGTAATGGATCATTGAAATCATATTGGGGACCGGGCCTTCTTTCCATCGCACAGGTGGAAAACCGTGCTATTCCCGAACCCATTCTCTTTTTCATTTGCTGGCCCACATCCTCCCGTACCTGATTTACTTCGGGCAAAGGAGTACCATGATCAACCATCGCCACCGCAGGGCTTTCAAAACCAGAACTTTTGATCTGTTCCCGGCACAATTCAGTCATGGCACGGGCCAGTCGATCATCCCCAGATTTGTACAAGGGGGCAAGAATACGAAAGTTTCTGCAGTCTGCATTCTGTTCTTTCCAGATCTGTAAATTTTCCGGCAACCAGTCAGTGATGGCGAGGCTGGGCCCAAGAAAAAAAGACAATGCCCGGATTTCCTCGACTTCGTTTGCCTCTTGCGAAAGTAAAAATTCCTGCATCGAGTGAGCAGGCCTGTTATTCAGCCGGGCTGGGTCAACCTTGTGCGAGTGCATCAGTCCGAAAGGGCGGACAGTATATCCAGATACCTCGGACAAACGGGCAGCAATTTTGCGCATTTGTAAAATAGAACCAGGACGCAATGAGCCATTATCGATAAGAAAATATTCCATATTTTGACTCTTTCCCATTGACGAACATGGGTTCGCGCGCAAGGAAATACTTAGGATGGTTGAGATGATGGGTCTCAGCCCAAACATTCAAAGCGGGAGTAAAAAACATGAATACAAAAGTGTGGATATTGTGCATGGCAATCTTGTCAGCTGGATTTATTGGTTGTTCCAAAAAGCAGGCCCTGTCCCCAGAGGACACTGCATTGCTCAAGGGAGGAAAGCGTGGAAATTTTGTCACTGCAGGTGCTGATGGCGGGGAGAACGAAGAACTTCTCTCACCGGTCGGGGCAACCATAACAGGGTTAAGCGGAGATGGACTGGCACCTCAGGATCCCTTCTGGGGAGACAATTTGGCGGATGGAGAACGTCCATTTGAGCCAATCTTTTTTGGTTTTGATCAGTATAACATTGGCTCTGATGAGCGGACAAAACTTCAGGATGTTGCCGCTTACCTGGAATCCAACCAAAATGCACGCATTTTGGTCGAAGGATATTGCGACTGGAAAGGCACACCTGCCTACAATAAATCTCTGGGCGATCGCCGGGCTTCCAGTGTGAAACAATACCTCGCCGATCTCGGGGCGGACACCAACCGGATTGATGTTCTTTCGATGGGGGATGAATTTGCCACACCCAATGCCGACTCAACCACCTCTGCACTGGAGCGAAAGGCCCATTTTGTGGTTCTCGGCGGTTCCTGATTAATGCTTCATTATCCAGGCCTCTTCGGACTGGTATTTTTGCTTTTTTGGCTGGCGGGCTGCTCCCGCACTGCTGTGCCAAAAAGCGAAATCTCCCGGTCTCCCTCCACTGATGACCCAAGCAATCTCCTCCTCGACCGTGGCGAGGAACAAAACCTGGTCTCTCCCACCGGTACCCCCATCCCTGGATTACTTGGTACGCCCGATCTACTCCTTCCCCGCAACCCGGACCATGAATTATTCATGGAACCGGGAAATTCCATTCGTCCATTCGAAGCGGTCTATTTCGATTTCGACCAGTTTAATCTGGCTCCCAACCAAAGGGGAAAAGTGATCGAACTTGCTGAATTTCTCGCCGAAAACAGGGATGCCCGTCTGTTGATAGAAGGATATTGCGACTGGAAGGGAACGGCTGCCTACAACAAATCACTGGGAGAGCGCCGGGCCCATTCGGTCAAGGATTACCTGGTGGAACTGGGAGCGGATTCCCGCCGCATCGATACCGTCTCGATCGGAGATGAACACGCCATCCCCGAGGCCATGGCCGATCAGGCGAGTTTGGACAGGCGGGCAGAATTTGTAATTTCCAAGGGAGACTAATCTCCCGCCAAGCCGGTGAAGAACCCCTCAAAGGCCTCTATTGCCTTGTGCATAATTTCGAGATTAAAGCTCTCATCCGGGGCGTGCAGATTATCCTCATTGGTGAACAATCCAAGCATGAGGGAATCGAGCCTCGCCACCTCTTTCAAATCCCGGATAATGGGAATACTCCCACCTTCACGCAAGTAAAGTGGGCGGCAACCAAAAGAATTTTCGATGCACTGCTCGGCAAGTGGGAATGCCCGCTTGAGCAAAGGTTTTGCCCCTTCATCTGCCCCGGGCTTACCCGGAGGCATAATGGCGTAGGGATCACCACCTCCTTTGGCTTCCACTTTCACTCTTACAGCCGGAGGAAAGGCAGCCTGCAGGGCGGCTTCCACCTTGGCGGCAATATCTTCGGCCGATTGATCCGGTACCAACCGGCAGGTGATCTTGGCAAATGCCTCCGCTGGGATTACAGTTTTTGAGCCCTCTCCCTGGTAACCTCCTCCGATGCCATTGAACTCCAGAGTCGGACAAAAACGGATTGCCTCAAGTGGCGAATATCCAGGAGGAGGGAAAAAATCAGGTGCACCAAGAAAGTCCGCATAGGCAGCCTCTGTAATTGGCAATTTGGCCAGCTCTTCCCTCTCCCAGTCTCGGGGTGGCTGGACTGCATCATAAAACCCAGGAACTGTCACCCTGCCATCTTTGTCATGCAAGGAAGCGCAGGCCTGGGCCAATGCCTGCAAGGGGTTGAGTAATGCCCCACCATGCACGCCTGAGTGAAGGTCCTGCTTGGGCCCATATACCTTGACCTCTAGGGCGACCAGTCCACGCAAACCAGTAGTCACTGCGAGTTGCTCAGGGCCCGGGCTACCCGTATCAGAAACCAGTAAAAAATCTCCTTTTAATCGTTCCTTTCCATCCTCCAGGAATTTCCGAAAGCTCGGGCTGCCAATTTCCTCCTCTCCCTCGATCAGGTAGGTAATGCGCAAGGGAAGATCAGGGTTTTTCTGCAGTGCACGGGCCAGTGCTGCCATGTGCACAATTTGGGGGCCTTTGTTATCCGCGGCTCCCCGACCGTACAGCCTTCCATCCCTTTGCACAGCCTCAAAAGGATCAGCACTCCATAAATTCAAAGGATCGGGCGGTTGTACATCATAATGCCCATAAATCACCAGACCTGGCCATGAGGGATCTCCGCGGGTTGCAACAATAACCGGGTGGATAGGGGTTTCCACCAAGTCCACTGAGAAACCAAGTTCCCTGAGCATGGAACAGGCACAATCGCGGGCACCAGCCACCCCATCAGAAAAGGAGGGGTCCGCAGACACACTGGGATGAGAGACATAACGCTTGAGAGCTTCAACTGGGTCGCTGAGTAACAGATTCATGGATTTGGCCTTTCTCCCCGGGCATGTTTTGCCTGCCGGTAAAGACCGAGGGCATGATCCATATTTTGTTCAAGAAACTGGATACGGTTTCCCGGGTTTGGATGGGTGGATAAAAACTGTGGCATTCTTTTTCCCTTATTCTTTGCTTCCATTTTACGCCAAAAACTGACCGCCCCGCGAGGATCATATCCGGCCATGGCTGCATAATAGAGCCCCCGGTGATCCGCCTCCCGTTCATGTTCCCGGCTAAATGGCAATGCCACTCCAACAGTGGTGCCAACCCCGTACGCTGCACGGCCGAGCATTCGCTCAGATGAAGTTTGGTTGCGCAGGGCTACATCGAGGATCACACCACCCACTCCCAGCCCGATTGCCTGACTCATCCGTTTATTGCTGTGCCGCAGGGCAACATGGGCAATTTCGTGCCCCATGACTGCGGCAATCTCATCCTCGTTTCCTGCGGCCAGCTCGATCAGGCCGCTGTTTACACCGACCTTTCCTCCGGGCATAGCAAAGGCATTGGCGTCGCCTTTTTGAAAGACTACAAATTCCCACTCCGTGCCTGGCAGGTCAACCTGGGCAACCCCGGCTATCCGTTCGCCTATTCTTTTGATCATTGCCTGGTGGGAAGCATTGGAGGAGAGGGTCTCCTTTTGCTTCATCTTAACAAATTCTTTTTTTGAACGATTGGCCAGGTGTTCATCCGAAAGCATGGCCTGCCCGCACCCGAATAGGAGCATAGTGTAACACACCAGCCCGACCCCGTATATTCTCAAATTTCTGAGCACTGTAATCACTTATAAAACATCGATAGCACGAACCGATGCGGAGACAAGGACGATCAATGCCGGAAATGCCTGGTTTTGGTAAAGACCATGGCTAGATCGCGCTCATTGGCCGCCGCGATCACCTCATCATCCCTCACACTTCCACCAGGTTGAATCGCGGCGGTGGCACCGGCTTCAGCCGCGGCAATCAAACCGTCTGCAAAAGGAAAAAAGGCATCGGAAGCTATGGTTGATCCGCTTAGGGGAAGGTTGGCCTCGCCGGCTTTCCACACCGCAATCCGGGAACTGTCCACCCGGGACATCTGCCCGGCTCCCACTCCCAGGGTACGTTCATCCCCAGCATAGACGATGGCATTGCTCTTGACATGCCGGACCACCCTCCATCCAAAAAGCATCGATCTCCACTCCTGTTCAGTTGGCTGCCGCTTGGTCACGACATCAAAAGCCTTGGGGCTGATCTTTTTCTGATCCCTGTCCTGGGCTAGATACCCCCCGGGGACGGACCGGATTTCCTGTAAGGTCTCCGCCCCAAAACCGGCTTTGGAAACAAGCAGCCTCAGGTTCTTCTTTTTGGCAAAGACTTCACGGGCATCATCAGTAAACCCGGGAGCGATAATCACCTCACAGAAGATCTCACTTATTTTACTGGCCAGTCCAAGGTCCAGGGTATTATTGACCACAATAATTCCCCCAAAGGGAGCCTGGCGATCAGTTGCATAGGCATGCTCCCATGCCGTTCCCAGGTCATCTGCACTGGCCGCTCCACAAGGGTTGGTGTGCTTAAGTATGGCCACAGTGGGGCGTTCGAATTCTCCAATCAGGTAGGCGGCGGCAGAGACATCCAAAATGTTATTATAGGAAAGCTCCTTGCCCTGCAACTGGTCAAAATGATCGAGAAAATCTCCGTACAATGCAGCCTGCTGGTGGGGATTTTCCCCATACCTCAGACTCATGGCTTTGGAAGTTTCCATTTCCATCTTTTGGGGAAATCCTGAAATGGCAGCCAAATCTGGCACATCGCTTTGCTGTTCTTCCAAATATTCACTAATCGCTAGGTCGTAGGAAGCGGTGCGGGCAAATACTTTTTGGGCAAGTTCGCGACGCAGAGAAGCACCCACTGAAGGATCAGAAAAAGAGTGCAGTACCTGATCATAATCGGACGGGTCACAAACTACAGTCACATCGCGGTGATTCTTGGCCGCACTGCGCAACATCGAGGGACCACCAATATCAATCTGCTCGATCGCCTCCTCAAAACTAACCCCGGCACGGGCCACCGTTTCCTCAAAGGGATAGAGGTTTACCACCACGAGGTCAATCATCCCGATATCGTGCTCTTTAGCGGCTTCCCGATGCCTTGGATCATCGCGCAGACAGAGCAAACCACCGTGTACCTTGGGATGGAGGGTCTTGACCCGGCCATCCATCATTTCCGGAAATCCGGTATGCTCGCTCACATCGGTGACGGGTACATTTTCATCCCGTAACAATCGGGCTGTACCACCGGTGGATAAAAGGGTAAACCCATGATCCTCTGCCAGGGCCCGTGCGAAGGGAACAATCCCTGATTTATCACTAACTGAGAGCAATGCGAATTTAGACATCAAAAACTTACTGCAAGGCAATGCGATTCGGGCAAGAATTTTCCGCAAATTGTGGACAACTCACCTCAGCCAAGAGAAAAAGAATTGGTCATTTCATCCTCCCTTGTTATGGTTGAAAGCTTTACAACCGTGCAAGAAGACAGCAAGGAACTAAGCGGCCTCCAGGCCAAGCTAGACAAACTCGTCCACCACAAGGAAAAGTCTGCCGTACAGGGTGCCCATTTGCATGCCTTCATTTATTTTGTCACCATACACAACCTCACCGAAAACACCGTAACCCTGCTTGGCAGGAAATGGATCCTGGTCAATGAGGACGGCACCACCACCGTGGTTGAGGGCGACAAAATTGTGGGCGAATGTCCGGTTTTGGAACCCGGTGGTTCTTTTTCCTACAACAGTTATCATGTCACTCACATCTCGGCAGAGGCCCGGGGATCATTCCACGGAGTGGATGAATACGGGAAAAAAGTACATGTCCGGATGGAGCCCTTTCAGCTTGAAGTTCCCATCGATTCTTCCCCCCCTCCTTCGGCATCATGAAATTTACTGACCTTAATGCCCATGGAGGGATTGGTGCAAACTGTGCGTACTGCAAAATTGGTCCCTTTGAATTCGCCCTGGACTCCGGGCTTCACCCCAAACATGCAGGCTTGGAATCCCTGCCCCAGCATGATCAAGTTCCGATTGATCAATTAGATTTTATCCTTCTGACCCACTGCCACCTTGATCACTTGGGTAGCCTCCCCCTGCTCTCCAGAAAACATCCCAGGGCCCCCGTATTTTTAAGTTACCCAAGTTCCATCCTTATCCGCAGGATGCTCTCAAATTCTCTGGCGGTCATGAAGCGCCAGCGTAGCGAACTCAACTTGCCCGAACTTCCGCTGTATGGAAGGTCAGACCTAAGTGCCCTGTACGACCGTATGGAAATCTTACCCATTGAAGAACCTTTCATCTTTGAAAAGGATGGGCACTCCATCGAGATCACTGCCTACCATGCCGGTCATGTTGCCGGTGCCGTCTCATTTGACTTAAAATTTGAAGGCAAGCATAGCTTTTTTACCGGCGATGTATTGTTTAATAATTTGCGGACACTTGATGGGGCCCGACTGCCCAATCATCCGGTTGAGACCCTGGTGATGGAAACCACCCGGGGCCTTGCCGAACGGCCTGCCGGCCAGCAAAGAGAGGCCGAGATTGTCCG
Organism: Opitutia bacterium; assembly: GCA_002686835.1. Classification (GTDB taxonomy): domain Bacteria; phylum Verrucomicrobiota; class Verrucomicrobiia; order Opitutales; family Seribacteraceae; genus Chordibacter. The sequence continues at coordinate 95,204 of NYYP01000034.1, forward strand.
CCTACTCCAGGATATTCGCAAAGCACTCAATCGGGGAGGTTCTGCTCTGATTCCCGTTTTTGCACTCGGACGGATGCAGGAAATGCTTGTGGTTTTGGATGAGGCCCGCAAAAAAAAGGCGCTTCCCCCCACCCCTGTTTTTTGCTCGGGTCTGGGCATGGATTTGGTCAATCATATCCATCAAATCTCCCAGAATTTCAACCGGGTCAATTTTTCCCGAAAAGTGCTTCGCAGCCTTGGTGCCCAGCCCCTTCCCCGCAGAATCGAAGCCGGCGAACCATTGCCCATGCAGGGCATTTATCTGGTAAGCAGTGGAATGATGGTGGAAAACACACCGTCTTACATGCTCGCTTCCTCCATGCTTGGAGATGAGCGAAATGGGATATTTTTTGTTGGATATTGTGACCCGTCTACCCCTGGTGGCCAATTACTTGCCAGTGAACCGGGTCAGGAATTTTTATTTGATCCGGTGGATATTTTGTCTGACATCCGGGCAACCGTTCGCCAGTACGATTTGAGCGGCCATGCTGACCGGGATGAACTTCTTGCTTTTGCCAGATCAGTGAGTCCACGAAAGGTCATCCTTCACCACGGCGACCCCGAAGCACGGGCCTGGTTTGCCTCCCAGTTTAAAAAACTCAACCTCCCCGTGCTCGACCCCGAACCGTTAATTGAGTATGAAGTCTGACATGAACGAATCCAACGACCTTGCCTCCCAGTTAGATCAGATCTTTGAACGTCCTTCCGGCCGTGCCCTCAATGAGATGCGCCCAGTCGATTTTCAGACAGGCATTGCTCCGCATGCGAATGGATCTGTGCTTTGTTCCTTTGGCAACACCCGGGTGATCTGCTCAGCGATGATTGAAGATAAGGTTCCCGGCTGGATGAGACAGCAGAAAATCCAGGGAGGCTGGCTGACTGCGGAGTACAGCATGCTTCCCTATGCTACCCTCAGCCGTAAGGACCGGCCCATTTCCCGGGGCAGGCAGGACGGAAGGAATATTGAAATACAACGCCTGATTGGACGTTCGCTACGGGCAGTGCTCGACCTGAAAAAGCTGACTGATAAAACCTTATGGATTGATTGTGATGTCATTCAGGCAGACGGGGGTACCCGTACCGCCTCCATCACCGGTGCCTGGCTGGCCACCCGCATCGCCATCAATGGACTGCTCGAGGCAGGAAAACTGCAGGAAGATCCCATCCGCGATCATCTGGCCGCCATAAGCGTGGGCATTTACCAGGATAAATGTGTGCTCGATCTCGACTACCCGGAAGATCGCGATGCCTCCGTGGATGCCAATGTGGTCATGACCGGATCAGGGGAATTTGTGGAGGTTCAATCCTCCGGAGAGGAAGCCACTTATTCCCGTGGCCAATTGGATGAGCTTCTTGGGCTTGCCGAAAAAGGAATTGGTGAACTCATCGATTTGCAAAAAAATAAACTGAGCTAAGTTAGGTTTAATCTCCCGCTTTTTTAACTGTACCCTTCTCAAAAAGAGCAGTTATTATTTCGTCCAGCTCCTCCTCTGCCAGCCAGCCGTAGGCTTTGCGCAGACAATAAAGCAACCCGATGGGCAAAAGAATCGCAAGGAGGATAATTTTTTCAATGACCAGCACGAAAAGAGCGGTCATACATTCCATAATCTCGGTAAAATGATCCCGCAGGTAGCGAAGGGAATCGGCCAGGGCAGAAGCCCGTTTTTTCATCCATTCAGAATACCGGGCAACTTTCTGCCCAACATTGCGAAGAAAGTCTGGTATTCCCAAAAGTTCGGACCCATGGTTGGCAATCTTCGGACTTTCCTCCGGCACATCCATCTCAAATTCCGCCCATGCAATCTCCCGGACCTTCCTAAGTTCGCCTGCATGTTGCTCAATCCGCGGGTCAAAATATTGCTGGTTGAGCGTACTGCCCAAAAAACATAGAACTGGAGTAGATAATCGAAGCAGGAGCACAATGAGGGCACCGCGCCCAGCAAGACGGGCCAGGCGGCGTCCCTTACCCCACAAGGCAAGCCCAAGAAAAACCAACAAGAAGAGGTAGAACGGAACCAATCCATAACTATTAATTATCCCCAGAACTATCCGCTGAGCCCCGAGGAGGGCCATGGAATGCACACATGCCTCAGAGAGTCGTTCCACAGCGTCGTTTATGGGGTCAAGTATCTGACCGGCCTCATACTCCAAACCAACTCCCCATGGACTGATACTTATGCTTGATTCCTGCAAAGAGGATACACCACCATTGATTATCCGGCAGGTTGCATAGGTGGATGCAGAAAGCACGATGCTTTCATTTAGGTATCGCTTGGCATAGGTCTGGTTGGCCGGAAAAATCCAAAGAAAATCAGCCAGAGCAACTAGGGCGAGTAATCCTGCAATCCACCCTCCTTTTTTCCTTATCCCCTCCATCTTGGGTTTATTGAAGGTCGGTTTTGAAAAATTAGCAACCTCTCACCACCAAGTTTCTTTAAATTTTTTACTGATCCACCAACCAGCCAAGGGAAACCAGAAAACGGTCCGTCTCCTCTATGGTTTTGGAGAAACAATCACCTGGCCTTCCCTGATTGAAAAATCCATGGGGCTCTCCGGGATAAACTACCAGCTCTGAGCGGTTGCCCAGTTTTCTCATTTCATCGCGGAACTTTTCTCCTGTGGATACGGGAATGAGTTTATCATTAGCCCCAAGGAAAACGATGGTCGGGGGCATGCCTTTTTTTAAATTGTGCATCGGGGAAATTTCCTGGTACCGGTTCTTTACCTTTCCATGACCGAAACCATCAGGACTGTTATCATACACTGGATTGAAGAGCACCAGAGCATTGGGCATACAGGAAACAGAAAGATTTTCATTCTCTTCATTTAGCCCTGGCACCGTGGCCACTGCTGCGGCCACATGTCCTCCTGCCGATCCACCGCCAGCACCAATTCGTTTTGGATCAATTCCCAATACGGTTGAATTTTGCCGGATCCAGCGAAGGGCGGACTTCCCATCCTTCACGCATTCAAAAGGAGTGGTCTTATGTCTCGATTTGACCCGGTACTCTGCCGATATTGCCACCATTCCACGGTGTGCAAGGTATTCACATTGGGGGTAAAACTGTTTTGGGGTCCCCCCTACCCAGCCACCCCCAAAGAAGAAGACAATCACAGGCTTGCGGTCAGTCCTGGGATCGTGCCCCTCCGGGAAATAGCAATGGAGATGAAGTTCATGCCCATCTATTTTTTTGTAGAGTACTTTCTTCTGCTCATAAGCATGAAGTGAGGCACTTGTAAAAAAAAGGGCAAACAAGACAGCATTTGATAACTGCATTTTTATTCAGCGGGTTTTTATGGGCGATGCCACATACCGTGGGTTCCGCTTGGTAGGAACAGGAGCATTTACCCGCTTCCGCCATGCATAGAGATCTTTTTTAAGTTCTGCTAATTTCTTTGGTTTTGCTGCGGCTAAATTTGTGGTTTCGCCCGGATCTTTTTCCAGATCAAAAAGGAGCAGGGCCCCATCCTCAAAATACTCGTGCAGTTTCCATTTTCCCTTACGGATCACCGATCCCGGACGGGTACGGAATTTTGCATCGCGGGACTGGTCCTCCTCGCCCGCATAATTTTGCAGGTAGATAGGAAAATGCCAGTACAGGCTCCGGTTCTTGGGGAATTTACCCTTTTGAGCAAGCAGGGGAAGAAGTCTGTTGCCATCCATAACTTTACCGGGAGAAGCACTTGCCCCGATTACACCCAAAAAGGTGGGATAGAAATCAAGCCCTGTCACCGGCACCGAGCAGGTTGATCCTGCCTTTACCACGCCCGGCCAGCGAATGGTTAGAGGCACGCGGATACCACCCTCATAGTACGATCCTTTTCCCGCCCGCCATGGGTCCTGATTGGAAAGTTTGCGAATCCCTCCATTATCTGAGGAAAAGAGGATCATTGTATTTTCCGCTAACCCCAACTCATCAAGAACGCTTAACAAACGGCCGATGTTTTCGTCCAGACACTCCACCATCGCTGCATAATCGGAAAGTTGGTTACCCCGTAATGCATATTTTTTCTTGAGATCTGGCCGTCCCTGCAAGGGTGTATGAATGCTGTAAAAAGGAAAATAGAGAAAAAATGGATCCTCCTTAAATTTTTTGAGTATTTGAATGGCTTCACCCGTAAGACGGTCGGTCAGGTACTCCCCTTTGGGACCATCCTTCAAATTCGGCTTTTTATAGGGGCTAAAGTAACTGCTCGGTGAGCCTGTGGTATTACCAGCAATATTGATATCAATTCCCTGAGTGGTCGGATCTTTGCCAAGGTGCCATTTCCCCACCTGGGCAGTTCGGTAGCCCGCCCGTTTAAACTCCTCGGCCATTGTGATAACCTCATCCTTTAAATGTAAACGGTTGGGCGTGGGAATCAGCATACGGTCCCTGGCATCTCCCCGCTCCGATTTGCCCACTGTATAGACGCCGGTTCTCGATGCCCATTGCCCGCTAAAACAAGCCGCCCGACTGGGTGCACAATTGGCTGCCGGGGCATAGGCATTGGTAAAAATCATTCCCTCTGAAGCCAAGTGGTCGAGGTTGGGAGTATGGTAAATCTTACTCCCCATAAAGCCCACATCCATGACTCCAAGATCATCCGCGTTCAAATAAATAACATTGGGGCGATCTTGCTCCGCATCCAGCTTACCCATCAGGCAGATTGTAATCAAAATAAATAAAAAAACCTCAGATTTCATAGTGATACAAAAACCACCAAAATCCAGATCTCCAACCCCAAAAACTATTCATAACTAACAAAAAGAGAAAAAAAGGAAACCACACCCTATTTTTTGTTATATTTTACTCATAACTTAAGGGCTTTTCTAACTTAATTCTGTTTTTAATTGTTTTTACGTGTTTTTTTCTTTCACGCGCTAATAACAGACACCATATTTGTGTCTATTGCCATCAGTCCAAAGCCCTTTACATTGTGAAGAAAAAACCACTTCTGTTTTTCTTGTTGTTTTCTAGTGCGTACATATTGCTGCCACTTTCTGTACTTGCTCAGACTATTGTCCCTCCGGGGATCGGTGCATTAAGCACAAGCCAACCGGCACGCGGCACTGCCGTACTCACTGGACAATTACTCAGCACGGGCGGCCAGAACCCCACAGTCAAGATACGCTGGGGGGATGAGGACAGGGGCACCGCTGTAAATCCTTCGGTCGCCTGGGATAATGAGATTACCGTATCCACCAATCAGTCCACCGGTACTTTTTCCACCACCATTACCATTCCCAATAAGGAAAAAATTTATTATTTTCGCTCAGTTGCCGAAAATGCTGGAGGTACCGTGGTTTCGCGTTCCCTTGGAGTACTCAATCCCTCCGCGCCTGTAGGGGTAAGCACACTACTGGGTCGCTGGTCTTTTGATGATGATAATTTTTCCGACATTTTATCTCCGGCTAATTTTGATAATTTACAATTGTGGTTGGATGCATCCGACAGTAGCACCATCACCCATTCATCCAATTCGGTGACGCAGTGGAATGATAAGAGTGGAAATGGAAATCACGCAACACAATCCACTGCATCGGCAAGGCCAACTTATTCTTCGGCATCTCAAAAAATCGTTTTTGACGGGGGAGACATATTACAAGTCACCAATGATCCA
>NYYP01000035.1 GCA_002686835.1 Opitutia bacterium
GATTCATGACCTTCATGCCACCATGCTTCATCTTCTGGGGATCGAGCATACAAAAAGTACTTTCCGTTTCAGCGGACGGGATATGAGACTGACAGATGTGCATGGGCACATCATCAAACAAATTCTCGCATAGCTTTGAGGATGAAGTTTTCATGGTTCGTTCTCTGCTCTTTTATATTGGGCACCTTTTCAGTTTGGGCGGAAGAAGACATCCAGCCCGATCAACTAACTCCGGAGCAAACCCAATTTTTCGAAGCTAAGGTACGTCCTATCCTCGCTGAGCACTGTTATGATTGTCATTCCAATCAGGCGAAAAAACTAAAAGGAAAACTCTTCCTTGACTCTAAATGGGGTTGGGCAACCGGAGGGGTTGGCGGTCCCGCAATCATTCCTGGTGACCTCGATGAAAGTATGGTCATTGATGCGGTCAAGCACACCGAGGAACTGGTTGATGCGATGCCACCGAAATACAAAATCGAAGAGGAGGAAATTGCCATCCTTGAAAAATGGGTACTCATGGGTGCTCCCGACCCGAGACCCAAGGTGGAGCCCAAGGATGGATTGGTGGAAAAATTTGATCTGCAAAAAAGATTCAAAGAACACTGGAGTTGGAGACCCGTAAAAAGCCCACCCACTCCCCAAACGGATCTAAAAAACTGGGGCAGTTCGCCTATTGACCATTTTGTATTGTCGAAAATAGAAAAAGCGGGTCTGCAACCCGCGCAACCAGCAGATAAGCGCACCTGGATACGCCGTATTTATTTTGACCTGATTGGTTTACCTCCCTCCCCTACTGAAATTGCTGAAGCCCTGCAAATTCCCCGCACCGAACTAGTGGACAACCTCCTTGCATCTCCGCGCTTCGGAGAAAAATGGGCCAGGCACTGGATGGACTTAATGCGCTATGCCGATACCTACGGCCATGAATTCGATTTTGCTATTCATAATGCACACGAGTACCGGGATTATTTGATCAGGGCATTCAATGAGGATGTTCCTTACGATGATTTTATCAGAGAACACCTGGCTGGCGATTTAATTAAAGAACCCCGCGTTCATACCACTGACGGTTACAATGAATCTGTCATTGGCACAGGTTTTTGGTACTTTCATGATTCCACGCATGGACCGACTGATGTCCTGCAAAATGAATCTGACCATCATGATAACCAGATCGATGTGATGAGCAAGGCCTTCCAGGGACTGACTATTTCCTGTGCCCGGTGCCATGACCACAAATTTGATGCTATTTCCACTGCTGATTATTATGCCCTCACTGGCTACCTAAACAGCTCGGCAAAAGTCGATTACCCGCTGGATGTGGGCGGCAAAAGAAAACAGACCATGGCGAAACAGAAGGAATTGCTTACATCCTCTTCGTTACAATCGATCGAACCGAATGACCCTGAGAAAATCATCCAGTCCTTCATTGCTGTCGCTAACTTCATTCGCAAAAAACAAAACGATCCACCACCCGACCCCTGGCAGGGACAATTAATTGATGATTTTGAAAGCGGAACTGACAAATGGACGCTCGCTCATCGTGACACCAATGCTTCTGCCATTGCCACCATCGAAGTAAATTCCACCTCCACCAAAGGGGCACGAGGTATTCATTGGTTTGATACACGAATCTTCAACACCCAAGAACCTCTGACTTGGGTAAGCCAAACTTTCACCATCGAGAAACCATATCTCAATTTTTTGATTGGAGGCAGTCTCTCTCCTCATAATCGATTGGAACTCATTGTGGATGGAAAAGTCGTCCTACATGCCTCTCCAAAAACCGAAAAAAACCTCTCCCCTATTTCGCTAGATGTGTCCAAGCATATTGGCAAAAATGGTCGACTAAGAATATCCTGGAAAGTCCCTCAGCCCTTCTTCCTTGATCATATCGTCTTCGCATCCCGACAATGGAATGACAAGCGCCCACCTGAGCCAAATCCTGAAAAAATTTCTCAATTAGCCAGGTTGCCTGACACCACTCTTCCTTTGATCAATCAATGGATCGAACTGATTTCAAAGAAGAAAAATCCTGATCATTGGACGCCCGAAAAATTCTTGCAGGATTTTATTAAGCAGCCTGAAAAAATCCAAAACTATAATTGGGCCAATCGTGACAAAAACCTCGCTGGCTATCTATCCAACAGTATTGTATTTGCTGATTTCTCGAAGGGAACCTTACCTGATGGTTGGGTAAATACGGGACTGGCTTTTCAGTTTACCGAAAACAACAAGTTAAGGTTTGACTCCAAAAGGCCTTTTATTGAGACCACTTCCATCGACAGCTCTCTCTACGGAAAAAAACAGGTAGGCACCCTGCGATCCCCCACCTTCACAATCGATCAAAACATTCACATGCGATTGAATGCGGAAAAGAGCATGGTGCGCCTGGTCATCGAAAACTATGGAATGGCTGAGCACAGCGAATTGCTATTCAAGGGCACAACCTACAAAAATAACAGTGAGCAAACCAATAGCTTAGCTGGCTTTAAATGGATTCAATTCGATCAAGCTTCCATCAAGAAATATAAGGGAAAGCGCGCCTACCTTGAATTTGTCGATAACGGGGATGGATATGCACAGGTTGAACAAGTCCGTTTCAGTGATGCCGCACTCCCCCATTCTTTCCATCCATTGGTTCGCCGCCTCACAGAATCCGGCACACCAAAAAGTATCGAAGAAGTAGGAACGCTTTTACGGCAAGCCTGGCAGTCTGGAGATCCTGAAATTCTCAACTGGTTTTTTCACCGTGGTTTGGCGGACACTTCAATCCTTAAGCCGGAAGTACATCAACTGGTAAGTTCTGGAGAAAAACTTTCCCTGCAATTGCCCGCTCCAAGATTTGCACTCACCATGAGTCAAACCACTCCAGAGAATGCCCGGGTTTATGTTCGTGGCAGCTACAAATCACTGGGCGAGGAAGTGCCCCACCGCTACCTCGAGGCACTTGGTGCGAAACAAGCCGACAGACTGGGATTAGCAAATATTATTGCCAGCCCTGAAAATCCCCTGACCTCAAGAGTTACGGTGAACCGGATTTGGCTCCATCTTTTTGGCAGGGGTATTGTTCCCACACCGGATGACTTTGGACCCATGGGCCAGTTACCCAGTCACCCAGAGCTTCTCGACTGGTTGGCTAATGATTTTGCCCAGAATGGTTGGTCAGTTAAGCGTACCATCCGTTCCATAGTTCTCTCTGACACATACGGTCAGGCAGCACAGGTTAATCCTGAGCTTTCCCTGGATAAGATTTCCCAGATCGACCCCGATAACATTCTGCTTCATCGTATGCCAGTGAGGAGGTTGCAGGCAGAAGCGATCAGGGATTCCCTTCTGGCTGTATCTGGACGGATCAACCTGCATGCATTTGGTCCAGGCGTCCCCACTCACCGGACTGCATTTATGACCGGCCGCGGTGCCCGCCCAAGTGGTCCCTTGGATGGCAATGGCAGAAGAAGTGTCTACCAGGCAATCTACCGGAATTTCCTCAACCCCTTTCTTCTTGCGTTCGATATGCCCAGTCCATTTGGTCCCAAGGGAAGAAGGGGCAATTCTAATGTGCCGGCTCAGTCCCTCACTTTAATGAATGATCCATTGGTCTCCAAACTGGCAAATACATGGGCCCAGAAAACCGCCAACCAGAAAGACTCCCGCAAGCGGATCGAACAAATGGTGGAACATGCACATGGAAAAATTCCCTCCAAAGAAACAACCGAACAGCTCCTTGCCTTTGTGGAATTACAGGGCAAGGAATACGGCAAGATGGACCAGCGTGCCTGGGCTGATCTGGCGCACGCCCTGTTCAACCTCAAGGATTTTTCCTACCTTCAGTAATTCACCTGGTGAGGTTGTGGTCGAGCGCGACTGATGAAAAAAATCATAAATGCTGAAATTGAGAGGTTTGGGTCGGTGATCGGGCTTAATCCCGAAAAAGAGAAATATTACCGTGATCTCCACGAAAAGGCTTGGCCTGAGATACTGGAACAAATCCAACAGGCCGGTTTACAAAACTTCTCGATTTTCATAACCGAGTTGGAGGGGAAAAAATACCTCTTCAGTTATTTTGAATACAAGGGAAATGATTTTTCATCTGATATGGAAAAGATCAGCAAAAATACTCTCATGCAAAAATGGTGGAAAGAAACAAGTTCCTGCCAAATCCCCCTTCATGGTAATAGTGGCAACAATGCCTGGAGTGCAATGGAAATGGTTTTTCATCAGGCATAAATCTGCCCCACTTTCGCAACGGTTAAATCCATCTTCTTATATTTGCTTGATTCAGCTGGCTATATGCAGTCGTCTGAGTAAGAAAATTAGAAGCCCTTACATATGTTTAGCGTGAACCCATCCATTTCTTTGCTCATTGTTTTTTCCTGCCTGCTACTTCCTAGTATACCTACATTTGGAAAAATCGACTTTGTGCATCAGGTAATGCCTCTGCTCAAAAAGCAATGTGCGGAATGTCACACCGAAGGAAAAAAGAAAGGTGGGCTATCGATGAACACCCGGGCTGAATTTCTTGCCGGAGGGGAAGGCGGAGAAGTTGCAGTACCCGGCGATCCAGAAGACAGCTATTTTCTCGAACTGGTGGCGAGTGAGGATACGGATGAGCGAATGCCTCCCAAAGGGCCTGGTCTTAGCCAGGCAGAGGTCGAGATGCTTCATAAATGGGTCGCAGAAGGTATGGAGTGGCCCGAAGAAATCCGTCTGGGTGATTCCGGGTGGGAGCCAAAACTCAAGCCCCGGGTTGTTAGCCTTCCCGGTCCCACCAATGGAAGAACTCATGATATTGACAGGATTTTGGATCAGGACTTAACCAGGCGAAACATCCCCCTGCCCATCCCTGCCACAGATGAGATCTTAGTGAGGCGGGCTTATCTCGATACCATCGGTCTTTTACCCACACCCGAAGAACTCGATTCATTCCTGACCAGCGATTCAAAAACAAAATATGAGGAATTGGTGGATCAATTACTGGACCGAGATATTTCCTACGCCGATCACTGGATGACTTTCTGGAATGATCTCTTGCGCAACGATTACACCGGTACTGGCTTTATTACCAAAGGGCGTACCCAGATCACATCCTGGCTCTACCAAGCACTCCGTGAAAATATGTCCTATGACCAGATGACCCGTGAACTTATCGATGCAAAAAAGAATGCCGCAGGCTTTATCAATGGGATCAAGTGGAGAGGCACCGTTAATGCCAGCCAAACCCGCAACATGCAATTCGCCCAGAATGTATCTCAGGTATTTTTGGGGATTAATATGAAGTGTGCCAGTTGTCATGACAGCTTTATTGATCGCTGGACTCTGCAGGAGGCCTATGATTTGGCCGCCGTATTTGCCGAGGAAACTCTGGAGTTGGAGCGCTGTGATATTCCTACCGGAAAAATGGCCACTCCACGCTGGATGTTTCCCGAACTTGGCCAGATCGACCCCAAGGCATCTAAAAAAGATCGTTTGAGGCAACTGGCTGGATTAATGACCCATCCCGAAAATGGACGTTTCACCCGGACTATTGTCAACCGGATCTGGGCAAAATTAATGGGGCGTGGAATTGTTCATCCCGTAGATGCAATGCACACCAAGCCATGGAATGAGGACCTGCTCGACCATCTGGCGGTTCGCTTTGCCCAAGAGGGATACGATCTGAAAAATTTCATACGGTTTGTGATGACCTCGCATGCATACCGGGCCCGAAGTGATCTTCTCTCCGAGGAACCGGGAACTGACTATGTTTACAACGGACCACTACCAAAAAGGATGTCTGCGGAGCAGTTGATGGACTCCATCTGGCAGGTAACTGCAAGTAATCCCAGGAATGCCAACGCCAAGGTTGACCGAAGTCGAACTAATAAAAAGGCAGCCCCCAGTGAAGTGCAAAAGTTTCCCTGGCCAGATTCAATTACCGCCAAATGGATATGGACAACAGAACAGGCATCCAAAATCAATTTACGCAAAGAATTCATTCTTACAGAAAAGCCAGCGGCAACTGGAATTCTTGCCACCTGCGACAACGCCTTTACCTTGACCATTAACGGTCGCTTGGTTGCCCACTCCACAATCTGGCAAAAGCCCGTAAAAATGGTCCAAAGAGATCTTTTCAAAGCAGGGAAAAATATAATCGAAGTGGAAGCGGAAATGTTTGGAGGCAGCAAGGGATTTATCGCCCAGCTTGTCATGCAAAATGAAAAAGGAGTCGAGGTAATTGGAACCGGTCCAGACTGGGAGGCTAAAGTAGCTGACCAAGCATGGGCACCCGCACATATTGAAAAAGACTACGGGCAGGCTCCCTGGGGCAAGGCTTTGCACAATGGCGATATACAGGACGGTAAAACCGGTGCGGAACCACCCGTACGGGCATCCTTGGTAGCCAATGACTTTCTGATGCGCTCTCTTGGTCGCCCTCACCGGGATCAGGTGGTTACCTCCCGGCCGTCTTCCCTCACTACTCTGCAGGCAATCGATTTAGCCAACGGGGAAATTTTATCCAACACACTGAGAAAAGGTGCAAAAAATTTATCCCGTACTGAGGTGAGTGATGATATCTCTGTCTGGCTATACCTCCATGCACTGGGAAGAACACCCACCAAAGATGAGAGAAAAACCCTGCTCGCAGTTTCCCAAAACTCCCCCAACCTACAAGGGTTGGAAGATTTATTATGGATGGTCTTTATGCAACCTGACTTTCAAATCATCCGTTAATCCATAGACATAAGCACGATGAATAACCTATCTGAATCTTTGCAAAGACGCGACTTCCTCAGGCAACTCGGGCTTGCTTCAGCCGCCGTCCTCGCCTCCCCAGGAACTCAACTCTGGGGAAATGAACAAATCGTTCACCCTACGGCCCGTGCGGATTCCTGTATCTTGTTATGGATGGCGGGTGGCATGGCCGCTCCAGATACTTTGGACCCAAAGGCCTACCTGCCATACAAAGATGGCTTGGAAGTCAAAAATATCCTCAGTACTTTTCCTGCCATCGATACCAATGTGGACGGGGTAAAAATTAGCCAAGGTTTGGAGCATGTTGCTCAGGTGATGGACAGGGGTACATTAATCCGCTCCGCTTTCCAACCGGACCTCGGTGCCATCCTGCACTCCCGTCACCAGTATCACTGGCATACAGGATATGTCCCCCCTCTGACCGTTGCTGCCCCCCACCTCGGTGCCTGGATGGCCAAGGTATTAGGACCTAAAAATGATGTCATACCGCCCTTTATCAATATTGGGCAACGCCTTGAAGGTGTTGGAGAAAAAGAAGAATTAAAAGCATTTACCACCGCTGGATTTTTTGGCTCCGAATACGGCCCCATGAACCTTCCCTTTCCCGACCAGGCGGTTCAATCAGTTCAGCCACCCAAAGGTATGGAACCGGGAAGATTCAGTAACCGCTACAAACACTTCCAAAAACTGCTCGATCAAAACCCAAACAGAGACCGACTGAGCGATTTTCAGGGAGAATCTATGGTCCGCTCGATGGAGGCAGCTCACCGTCTTCTTCAGTCGGATGAAAAACATGCCTTTGACCTAACCCGGGAAGACAAAGACTCCGCGGTCAAGTACGGAGATTCCAGGTTCGGCCAGGGTTGTTTGCTTGCCCGCAGGTTGGTTGAAAAAGGAGCGAGGTTTGTGGAAGTGACCACAGAATATGTTCCCTTTCTCAATTGGGATACCCACGAGAATGGACATACCACGGCCACGCGGATGAAAAAGGAAATCGATCAACCGATTGCTCAGTTGATTCTTGATCTTGAAGCCCGTGGGCTACTCGACCGCACACTGGTGATTCTGGCCAGTGAATTCAGCCGGGATATGATGATTGAAGGTGTCCCCGGTTCCTCTGCCCCGGACCAATCCCGGGCCAGAACCGATAAATTGAAAGAAATGAAACAGTATGGTTTGCATCGTCACTTTACTGGTGGTTCCAGTATTATGATGTGGGGAGGCGGGGTTAAAAAAGGACATGTCTATGGAGCCACCGCCGATGAGCGACCCTTAATGGCAATAAAAGACCCCTTGTCGATCGAGGATTTACATGCCACCATCTACACCATTATGGGAATCAACCCCAAGACCGCTTATGATGTGGAAAAACGCCCCTTTTATGCGACCAAAGATGGAATTGGAAAATGCGCAAAAGGTATACTTTCATAATGCATGATCCCAGTTGTTTTTACATTACTTACTGGATAATAAGATAAACCTCCGACCTTGCTTTATGCAATTCATAGAGTTTGCAAAAATTGAAGAACATGCCCTCTAATTCTCTTATTTAAGTGACTGATGGAAACTTTCAGGGTTTCTACTTTATTCTTTGGAACTCTTTTACATTTGGAAGCCACATTCGGAAGTTCATAGCCATAGCGAACTTCATTTTCAGCATCGTAGTAGTGGCTTTTTATATTCGTGCAAAACAAGATCGATGTTCCTGAAAGCATATCAAAAACAACTTCCATACTTTTGCAATGTGAACCATTAAACCAAAGGGTTAAAAGCATGTTTCCATTGGAGAACTTTTTAACTTCTTCGGTGCTTTTGGGAATCTCCTCTAATTTCATTGTACCAGTATAATTTATCGGAAAAATATTCCTTATTAGGAAGATACCAATTGGGAATACACTACCCCGGCTTTTTTCTCTGAGATTACCTTGTAAGTATACCAATTTACTTTAAGAACTTCTCCCTTCCTCCCCTCTTTCTTTGCCTCTTTTGGTAGTTTTTTCATCTGTTTGCGGGCTTCGCTTAGTTTTTTAAACTTCTCCTCGTTCACAGCGAACTTATAGACTTTAGGATCTTTAGTTATGAGGGTGGAACCAGAATAATTTGGAACTACTGGATTTGTATATTTTACATGAGGGGGTTTGTATCCACTCTTTCGCATTTGCGGACAAACACCCTGTACCAAAAGTCCACAAAGAAAGATGGGTAAGAGGAGAGAAGTTTTCATGCGACTCATTTAGTTTAAGTAAACTAATATACTAATAAACATGAGGAATTTCCAAAATTCTCATGAAAACTTGACTGAAAGCAAAGTAACAGAAAGAAAAAAACCTACCAAGGCAATATCCCGGCTCGCAGAAGAGCAGAGCCCAGCCAAAGAGTAAGAACCAAATAGACTACACTCCATGCCTTGGTGGCGGGAAAGTGCTTTGCGATCGAGGGAACAGCACAATCATACCAGTCTTTTAAGAACCAGCTGACAGTAACCGCAAAGGAACAATCGATCGCGAGAGCATACCACAAAACTGCCTCAAGGTTAAATTCCATTGTCTAACTATTAATCAAAGACCACTGTCTTGTTGCCATAAACAAGCACACGGTGCTGAAGATGTCTGCGAACGGCTGCTGCAAGAACTAGCTTTTCCAGGTCTCTTCCCCTTTCAATTAATTCTTTGGTTCCATGCCGATGACTGACCCTGGTGACATCCTGCTCGATAATCGGCCCCTCATCCAAGTCCTGGGTAACATAGTGAGCAGTAGCTCCAATCAATTTCACTCCCCTCTTATGTGCCTGATGGTAAGGCTTTGCCCCAGCAAAGGAGGGAAGAAAGGAGTGATGGATATTGATCACAGGACATCCAATCTTATCTAAAAATTCGGGAGACAATACCTGCATGTAGCGGGCAAGGATGAGCAAATCGATTTTGTGCTCCGACAGCCAATCTAGTTGACGGGCTTCAGCTTCCGCCTTTGATTCCTTAGCCACCGGGATATGAACAAATGGTAAAGCGTAGGAACCGGCAACTCCCCTCAAGGTATCATGATTCGAGAGGACACCTACAAGTTCCGCATCCAGTTCGCCGGCCCGCTGGCGCAAAGCAAGGTCGTGAAAGCAGTGATCTTCTTTGGTCACCATCAGGGCAACTCGAGGATGCTGATCACTTCTGGCAAGCCGCAATTTCATTCCTAAGTCGTCCACGACCAGACTGCGGAAGGAATTCATTTCTTCATCCAATCCCCGATTGGATGATGGCTGCCACTCTACCCGCTGAAAGAAGATATTTTCATCCCGGTCGAGGTGCTGATCCGCATGCAGCACATTCCCCCCACGCTGATGAATCCAGCCAGCGGTCTTCGCTACCAATCCGGGCTGATCCGGACCATAAAGCAAAGCAATAACAGAGGAGCTCAAGCGGGGTGGTAGTCCTGGAGTGATTTTACGGAAAATTTCTTTTCCTGGATAGAGCGAATTCCCTGCAACGCTGCAAAAGCAGATCCGAGGGTGGTGATCACAGGAACGCTATGAAGAACCGCTTCGCTACGGATTCCATTTTCATCTCTGCGTGGTATCAATCCCAGTGGGGTGTTGATCACCAACTGTATCTTTCCGTTTTTAATGAGGTCAGCCACATTGGGACGACCCTCACTGATCCGCAGGGTGGTTTTGGCTTCGATTCCATTCTCGTTTAAAAACTTGGCCGTACCCTCGGTGGAAACAAAACTGAAGCCCAACTCATGTAAACCCTTGGCTATTTCCAAAGCCTTGGGCTTGTCTGAATCTTTAACACTCATGAAAACAGTTCCCTCCAAAGGCAAGGATGGCTTTGCCGCCATTTGCGTTTTGGCAAAGGCAATGCCAAAGTCCTCATCCTGTCCCATCACCTCTCCTGTACTGCGCATTTCCGGTGTAAGAACGATGGGAGAGCCGGGAAATTTATTGAAGGGAAAAACCGCTTCCTTGATCGCCCAGTGCTTGGGAATGATCTCCTCGGTGAAACCAAGGTCTTTCAACTTCGCGCCTGCCATCACCCGTGCACCAAGCTTGGCCAACGGCACCCCGATGGTTTTACTTACAAAAGGAACGGTGCGGGAAGCCCGCGGATTCACCTCAATTAGAAAAAGTTCACCTTCCTTGATCGCAAATTGAATATTCATCAGACCAATAACTTTCAATGCATTGGCCAAGTCATGGGATGCCTGTCGCACCTCCTCAATCATCGAGGAATCAAGATCATGGGGAGGAAGAACCATGGCAGCGTCGCCACTGTGCACGCCAGCAAATTCAATATGCTGTAACATTCCACCAACCACGGTGGTCTCTCCATCTGAGATGCAATCAACATCCAATTCGATTGCTTCTTCCAGGAATTTATCCAGCAGAACTGGTTTGCCCGGAGCAACCGCAAAGGCTTCCTTAACTACTCCGTTTAATTCTTCCTCATCATAAACGATAAACATTCCTCGACCACCAAGCACAAAGGACGGACGAAGTAAAATTGGATAACCAATACGGGCTGCTTTTTCCGCAGCCTCATCCGGATGCATCGCAGTTTCATTCTGTGGCTGTTTCAGACCGATATCCTCAAGAATTCTTTTAAATTTTTCCCGGTCCTCAGCTAAGTCTATGCTTTCGGGCGATGTACCAATCACATTTACTCCGGCAGACTTAAGTCCGGTAGCTAAGTTGAGCGGGGTTTGTCCGCCGTACTGGACAATGGCACCATCGCAGCCTTCCTGATGATAAATTTCCAAAACATCCTCAAGAGTGAGAGGTTCAAAATACAATCGATCGGAAGTATCATAATCAGTGGAGACTGTCTCCGGATTAGAATTTACCATCACCGTTTCATATCCTGCTTCCCGCAAAGCAAAAGAAGCGTGCACACAGCAGTAATCAAATTCTATACCCTGACCAATGCGATTTGGTCCACCACCAAGAATCATGATCTTTTTCTTATCCGATTTTTTGATCTCATTCTCATCCCCATAGGAGGAATAGTAATAAGGTGTAAATGCCTCAAACTCGGCTGCACAGGTATCGACCAGACGGAATGTGGTTTCAAGGCCCAAGGCAACTCGCTTATCCCGTACTTCCTTGGGGTCACACCCCCAATAGTCGGCCAATTGACGGTCGGAAAAACCTGCCTGCTTTGCCTGCCTTAAAGATTCTTCATCAATGGATTGTAAGTCAGTGCTGCGAAGGAACTGACCCATAGCATAGAGTTCGCCAAGTTGAGCGGTGAACCATGGGTCGATTCCGGACTGCTTGGAAATCTCCTCTGCGCTCATGCCCATGTCCAAGGCCTTGTACAAATAAGTTGGGCGCTCGGCAGATGGTCTTGTTACACCGGCTCGAACCGCGGAATTATCGAGTTCAAGGTCGAGCAGTTTCCCTGGCTCAAATCCTTTGAGGCCAATTTCCAAAGAGCGCATCGCTTTTTGAAAGGATTCCTTAAAAGTCCGCCCAATAGCCATGGCTTCCCCCACTGATTTCATAGCCGAGGTTAGGGTGGAATCAGTATCGGGAAACTTTTCAAAAGTAAAACGGGGCACCTTGGTGACCACATAATCGATTGAAGGTTCAAACGAGGCGGGAGTTTCCTTGGTCACATCATTTTGCAGCTCATCCAGTGAATATCCCACCGCCAATTTGGCCGCAAATTTGGCAATAGGAAACCCGGTTGCCTTGGATGCAAGTGCTGAACTACGCGACACCCGAGGGTTCATTTCAATCACCACCATGCGTCCGGTCTTGGGGTCGGTTGAGAATTGAATATTACTCCCCCCCGTTTCCACACCAATTTCCCGGATACAGGCAAAGGAGGCATCACGCATCAATTGATATTCCTTATCTGAAAGGGTCATCGCCGGAGCGATGGTGATGGAATCTCCCGTGTGCACCCCCATGGGGTCGAAGTTTTCGATTGAGCAAATAACCACACACTGGTCTTTGTAATCCCTCATCACTTCCATCTCGTACTCTTTCCAACCCAGCAGGCATTCCTCCATCAGCACTTGATTGACAGGAGATGCATCGAGTCCATTTTTCACAAGCTGGTCAAATTCATCACGGTTGTAGGCAATCCCTCCCCCGGTCCCACCAAGAGTGAAAGCAGGTCGTAGAATAATGGGAAAGTCTCCTAGTTCATCAAGGTGTGACTGAGCTTCTTCCAAGGAATTGATAGAAAAGGAACGGGCCACATCCAAGCCAATCTTGAGCATTGCCTGTTTAAAGAGTTCCCTATCCTCCCCTTTTTTAATAGCTTCCGGTTTCGCTCCAATCATTTCCACACCATTTGCTTCCAGCACGCCGGCATGAAAAAGATCGAGCGATAAGTTAAGCCCAGTTTGCCCCCCGAGGGTAGGTAAAAGGGCATCTGGTTTTTCCTTTTCAATAATCTTGGTCACACTCTCAACCGTAAGGGGTTCAACATAAGTTGAATCCGCAAACTCAGGATCTGTCATAATGGTGGCCGGATTACTATTCACCAGAGACACCCGGTAACCCTCCTCTCGTAAAGCTTTACAGGCTTGTGCACCACTGTAGTCAAATTCACAGGCTTGACCGATAATAATGGGCCCTGATCCGATGATCAGGATATGTTCGATGTCGTTTCTTCTAGGCATGCAGGTGTAAAAAAATCAAAAAAAAGGCTCCACGGGGAGCCGGCGTTGAAACAGATCTGCTAATTATTTTGTTCAATTCAGATGGAAGATGGAATTGAAATTTCTTTATGCCTATTTTTTTTAATTCCTCAAGAAGGAAAGGGGAAATGTTACTCACAATATTGCAGGCATGGATTGTCCACCCACAGCATATCCAATTGCCTCCTTAATTTTCTTACCGCCGGAAACAATCTCGATCGTTTTGCCAACACAATGATAGTTTCGCAGGGATTCCATTATGCAAACTGCTAAATCTTCACGGGGCAGGTACCCATGATGCCCCAGAGACTCCGCCGCCTCGATCCGCCCGGTGCCCGGTTCCTCTAAGAGCGTACCTGGAGCAAGAATAACATAATCAAGTCCCGATGCCCTCAGAGCTCCGTCTGCCACTCCTTTCGCCCTTAAGTAGTGTTGAATTCTTTGGGATTCGCTGTTGGGATCTGCTCCAATAGCACTGATCATTAAAAATTTACCGACCCCATGCTTTTTGCAGTCCATGATCAATCGGACTGCCGCGTTTTGATCAACATCGATAGTTTTTTCCGGACCAGTGTGCCCTCCAGAACCGGCAGAAAAGATGACCGTATCCATGCCAGGCAAAAACTCGGCAATTCCTGACTCCAGGTCCCCAACCACGGATGGCAACCCAAGAGCAGTAAATTTAGTTTGCTGGCGAGGATCCCTGATTAAAGCAACAGGAGAAAAGTCATGAGCCGCCCACATTTTTCCACTCAGAATGGTTCCCACCTTTCCATTCGCTCCAACAATTAGGGTTTTCATAATTAGTCTTGGTTACAAGAATGCTCAAAACGAGGCAAGGAATGACTGAATTTGATCGTCCTTCGATCAGGAACCATTAAAAGTAATAGGTAATTTCGATATGATTATGTCTGCTCCCGTCCGAACTCGCATCGCTCCCTCTCCCACGGGTGCTCCACACCTGGGAACTGCCTACATGGCCTTATTTAATCTTGCATTTGCCCGCAAACATGGAGGCCAGTTTATTTTACGAATCGAGGATACGGACCGTCAGCGATCATCTGTTCAGTCCGAGCAGGCCATCTTTGATGCATTAAAATGGGCAGGAATTGAATGGGACGAGGGACCTGACTGTGGAGGCAACCATGGACCTTACAGGCAAAGCGAAAGGCTCGATCTATATGAAAAGGAGATCAATCGTCTAATCGAAAAGGGTTTTGCCTACCGCTGTTTCTGTACACCCGAACGGCTTAATCAACTGAGGGCAAGCCAGATGGCGAACAAGGAAACTCCCCGGTATGACGGGCATTGCCTTTCCTTATCTCCTGAGGAATCTGCTCAACGAGCCAAAAGTGAGCCCTTTGTGGTACGAATGAAAATCCCTGAGTCCGGAGAATGTACCTTTACCGATGAATTGCGGGGAGAAGTTACCATAGACTGGACACAAATCGATCATCAGGTAATCCGTAAAACTGATGGATTCCCCACTTACCATCTGGCCAATGTGGTCGATGATCACTACATGGGAATCAGCCATGTGATCCGCGGGGAGGAATGGATAAGCAGTACCCCAAAACATGTATTATTGTACCAATATTTAGGTTGGGACGCTCCGGAATTTGTTCACCTCCCCCTTTTGCGAAATCCGGACAAGTCAAAATTATCCAAACGGAAAAACCCTACCAGTATCTTTTATTTCCGCGATGCTGGCTATTTGCCTGAGGCTCTGATCAATTACCTTGGGATGATGGGTTACACCCTGCCCGACCAAAGAGAAATATTTTCACTCGGTGAATTATCGGAGAGTTTCGACATCAAAAGAATCAGCCTGGGAGGTCCTATTTTCGATCTTGCCAAATTAAAGTGGCTCAATGGTCGCTACCTTCGAGAACAGCTTCAACCCGAGGAAGTGGTCGAGCGCTTGCAGGCATGGAAGGCAAATCCCGATTTCTTAGGAAAGATCCTGCCACTCGCCCTGCAAAGACTGGAAACCTTTTCCGACTTTTTCCCGCTCGCCCAATTTCTGCTTTCTGAGCAACCGGAATTTGACCTGGAGACACTCACCGGAAAACTGCAACCCGATCAGCCTGCCAAATTACTTAAAATTGCAGAGTGGGAACTTGAAAAAGCAAACCATTGGGACCGCCAAACTCTTTCCTCAATCTTCCAAAATATTTCTGAAACCGAGGAAATTAAACTAAAGCATTTGATGCCCCTTTTCTTTGTGGCGATGAGTGGGGCTCCTGTCTCACTTCCCTTATTTGATGGCCTTGCCCTGCTTGGTCCTGACCTAACCCGTGTTCGTTTGCGCAAAGCGATCAATCAACTCGGTGAATCAGGCAATGGACTGAGCAAGAAAGGATTAAAAGCACTGGAAAAAGATTACACTGCCCGTTATGGCAGTCGAATTGATTAATTTACCGGCCCCACAATTTTCCTATCCATGAGCGACTCAGAACAAACCGAAAAAAATCTCGATTTTATCCGTACCCGTGTACAAACAGACCAACGATCAGGAAAGAATGAAGGCCGGGTGCATACCCGCTTCCCTCCTGAGCCCAATGGTTATCTTCATCTTGGGCATGCCAAAAGCATTTGCCTGAATTTTGGAATCGCCCAGGAATTTGGGGGGCTTTGTAACCTAAGACTGGACGACACCAACCCGGTCGCAGAAAAAACAGAATATGCCGAAGCCATTCAGAGCGATGTCCGATGGTTAGGTTTTGATTGGGAGGAGCGCTTTTTTCATGCATCAGATTATTTTGATCAACTGCACGCCTGGGCGGTTCAATTAATCAAGAATGGCAAAGCCTTTGTTTGCGATCTGACCTTTGAGGAGATGCGAACATATCGCGGGAATTTGGTGGAGGCTGGTACCAATAGTCCATACCGCGACCGCTCCATTGAGGAAAACCTCGAGCTCTTCGAAAAAATGAAACTCGGAGAATTCCCCGATGGGAGCAAGACCCTTAGGGCCAGGATCGACATGTCCTCCCCCAACCTGAACATGCGTGACCCTGTAATTTATCGAATCATTCATCAGCAGCATCCCAAAACGGGGGACAAATGGAAGATTTACCCATCCTATGATTTTGCTCACGGCCAGTCCGATTCACTTGAAGGTATCACTCATTCCATCTGTACCCTTGAATTCGAGCATCATCGCCCGCTGTATGACTGGCTTTGCGAAAACCTAGGAATTTACCACCCTCAACAGATTGAATTTGCCCGCCTGAACCTAAACTACACCGTTATGAGTAAGCGCAAGATGCTTCGTCTGGTGGAAGAAGGTCATGTAAACGGGTGGGACGACCCTCGGATGCCCACATTACAGGGAATGCGCCGCCGAGGATACACTCCTCAGTCCATTCGGGATTTTTGCGAGAAAGTGGGCGTGGCTAAGCGCGATAATGTAATCGAGGTCGAATTACTGGAGCATTGCCTGCGCCACGACCTCAACCTTTGTGCTCCCCGAAAGCTCGGTGTACTCGAACCTTTAAAAGTCACCATTTCCAATTATCCAGACGGTCAGGTGGAGCAAGTGGATGCAGTAAACAACCCGGAAGATCCTGATGCAGGTACTAGAACGGTCAACTTTTCCAAACATATCTATGTCGACCGCAATGATTTCATGGAAGATCCGCCCAAAAAATATTTCCGCATGTCTCCCGGCCGGGAAGTTCGTTTGAAATATGCTTATTACATAACCTGTACTGAAGTGATTAAGGACGAGGGTGGTAAGGTTATTGAATTAATCTGTGAGTACGATCCACAGAGTCGCGGTGGTGACACCCCAGATGGGCGTAAAGTCAAGGGAACCATTCAGTGGGTGGATGCATCTTCGGCTCAATCCTGCGAAGTCCGCCTCTATGACCGCTTATTCAAAACACCTGATCCCGACAAAGTGGAAGGAGGCGGAGATTTCACTGACAACTTAAATCCTGATTCCCTTCAGACGATTAAAACTGCCCTGGTCGAGAAATCCGTCATTGAAATGCAAACTGGCAAGCCCTTCCAATTGGAGCGCGTGGGCTATTTCTGTATCGATCCGGATGAAGCAGGTTCTGCAAAACTTGTACTAAACCGTACCGTCGCCATGAGGGACAGCTGGGCAAAAGCAAACAAATAGCATACTTTTTTATCAACTGCGTGCAGCAGTATTCGGGCTTGCCATGAAACTATGATTTGTAATGATGTTCACCATATACCCTAGTTAATTACTACAATAACCAGCCCACTAATAAACTATGAGTAATCAAAATTCAGAACCTGATATGAAATTGTTTTGGGGATGCTTCATCGCCCTCATCACAACTGCATTTGCCTTTATCACCAGGGCATTCCTGGTCAACGCAGAGCCCTTTTGGCCCACTACATTCGGACTGAATCAGGTTCAGGCTGGTGAACTCTTCGGAGCCGGAATTTGGCCCTTTGCAATTAGTATTATTGTATTCAGCTTGATCATTGATCAGGTGGGTTACCGTATCGCCATGCTTTTCAGCTTTATCTGTTACGCTCTTTACGCGGTGTTTGCCTTTCAGGCTTATGGAATTGTCACAGCAGAAGGACTTGCTGGCGATGCCCTAAAAGCAGCACAAGGTGAAGCTTTTACAAAGCTTTACTGGGGCTCGGTTATATTGGGTCTCGGAAATGGTACAGTAGAGGCATTTATCAATCCAGTGGTTGCGACCATGTTCAAGAAAGACAAAACCAAGTGGCTGAATATCCTCCATGCTGGATGGCCAGGCGGATTGGTACTTGGTGGTATTCTTACAATCCTACTCGGTGCCCAGGCAGCAGAGGACTGGAGGATTCTTGTTTATTTGATCGCTATTCCAGCTGTGGTTTACTTAGTTATGCTCCTCAAGGCTGAGTTCCCTGTTAACGAGCGTGTTTCCTCTGGGACATCCTACAAGGAAATGCTTGCTGAATTTGGTGCCATTGGTGCCCTCATCGCAGGTTACCTGATCTACAGGCAGCTTGGAATGGTTTTTGGCTGGGATGACAGTATAGTCTACGGACTTACCGCGGCATCGACCATTGGTTATTACCTGTATTGCAAATCCCTTGGGCGTCCACTGCTGATTTTCATGTGTATCATCATGATTCCTCTTGCCACCACTGAGCTTGGTACAGACGGAGCCATTTCTGGATTAATGGAAGAGCCAATGCAAGCAGCTGGATACAATGGTTTGTGGGTTCTTATATACACTTCCGCAATCATGATGGTTTTGCGCTTTTGGTTCGCTGGTCCAATCGTGGAAAAACTTGGACCTCTCGGGTTGCTCGCAACTTCCGCAGTTCTGGCTATTGCCGGTCTTTACATGCTCAGCTCCGCTACCGGATTGGTGATGATCTTCGTTTTCGCAACCCTCTACGGATTCGGAAAAACCTTCTTCTGGCCTACCACTCTCGGAGTGGTATCTGAGCAATGCCCTAAGGGCGGTGCTCTCACCCTCAACGCGATTGCTGGTATCGGCATGCTCGCTGTAGGTATTCTCGGTGGTCCAGTTATTGGAAAGATGGCTGAAGATGCCGTTAAACAATCTGTTATTTCTGCAACCTCCGAAGAAACCTACGGAAAAATCTCCAAAGATAGCACCTATTTCCTTGGTGATTACACTGCGGTTGAACTTGCTAAAATTGACGACTTGGAAGGCGAAGAGAAAGAAACCGTGAAGCATAGCATGCAGGTTGGCAAACAAGCCTCCCTTGCCAGTGTTGCGATCTTCCCTGCCTTTATGCTTGCCTGCTATCTGGCACTAATTTTCTACTTCAAGGGACGCGGTGGATATAAGCCCATCGAGCTTGAAGAAGGTAAATCCTGAGGACCGGAATTTCTAGCGGTTTCCTCCCAACCCCATAAAACCTACACAGAAATATGGCTAAGAAAAAACCACTGCGCATCGGACTGATTGGATATGGCTTCATGGGCCGTACCCACTCCAACGCATTCCGTAAGGTACCCAACTTCTTTCCGGAGTTGAAGTACGAACCCCAACTCGCTGCTGTTTGTGCCCGTAATAAAGACCGTGCGGAAGCATTTGCCGATCAATGGGGATACGAGTCCGTGGAAACCGACTGGAAGAAGTTGATTGCCCGTGATGATATCGATGTGATCGATATCGCTGCCCCCAACAATGTACACCACGAAATCGCCATCGCAGCGGCCCGTGCTGGTAAGGGTATCCTTTGCGAAAAACCCCTTGCACTCAACTGCAAGGAAGGTGAGGAAATGGTACGCGAAGTGGAAAAAGCAGGTGTTGCCAACATGGTATGGTACAATTACCGACGCATCCCTGCGGTCACCATGGCCAAGGAAATGATTGATGAGGGGCGCTTGGGTAAGATTTATCACTACCGTTCAAACTTCCTGCAGGACTGGACCATCAGCACCGATCTTCCCCAGGGTGGAGAAGGCTTGTGGCGTCTCGATGCCAAAGTGGCTGGAAGTGGAGTGACCGGGGACTTGCTTGCTCACTGTATTGACACCGCGATCTGGCTGAACGGACCGATTGTGGAAGTAAGTGCTATGACCGAGACCTTCATTAAGGAACGTGTGCACACCGCTACCGGCAAGAAGCAAAAGGTAACTATCGATGATGCCTGTGCATTCCTTGCCAAGTTTGCCAATGGTTCGCTCGCTATCTTTGAGTCAACCCGTTATGCCCGTGGACACAAAGCCCTTTACACCTTTGAAATCAATGGCGCGGACGGTTCCCTCTTCTGGGACTTGCATGACCTTCACCGTCTCGATTACTTCGAGCACGACAAGGAAGATGCCAAGACCCGTGGCTGGCGTTCCATTCATGTAACCGATAATGGTGAGCATCCATACATGGATAAATGGTGGGTTCCTGGACTTAACATCGGATACGAGCACAGTTTCATCAATCAGTTCGCTGATTTTGTGGCTGGCTATGGTTCCCGTAAGAAACGTCCACTTCGTCCTGACTTCCGCGACGCTTTGGAAACCCAGTACATCTGCGAAGCAGTTCTGGATTCCGCCAAGTCCGGCCGCTGGAAAAAAGTGGGCAAGATCCGGTCCAAGGCGAAGTAAGCCTAGACCAGATCAACCTGATTTAAATAAAAAGCCCGGTCACTCGACCGGGCTTTTTTGTACTTAAATAGAATTTTTTATCCGTTTAAGAAAAAGTTATTCCAAACCAAGAACCTTCTTTCCTTCTTCTGAGATCATCCGGGGGTTCCATGGCGGGTCCCAGACGATATCCACATCGGCAGATTCAACTGAGGGCAAGCGAAGGATACGTTGCTTGGCATCATCGGCAATAACAGGGCCCATTCCGCATCCCTGAGCAGTAAGTGTCATTTTTACAAAAATCTGTTTACCGCTTTCTCCCTCTTCCACCCGGAGATCATAGATCAATCCTAAGTCGACAATATTCACCGGAATTTCGGGGTCATAACATCCACGCATCGCATCCCATACCTTTTCCTCGCTGAAGGGCCCCTGATCCTCGGCATCCTCCTTTGATTTCATTACCTCATCTTTGATTTCCTCTCCCAGAGCATCGAGCTCGGTCTCCCCTACCCGATACATTCCGGTATTATCACGCAAAGTAACCGAACCACCAAGGGACTGGGCAATGGTAAAAGTGGCTCCTTCCGCAAGTGTAACTTCATCTCCAGCAGGAATAATGGTGGCCTTACAGGCACGAATGAGAGTAATATTTTTATTCATAAATCGATTTTGTTTTGATCACTATCTAAATCCGAAGGAACCGCGGTACCAGGAGAGCCAGGAATAGGTACGGCGAGGATCATCCATGGAATTTATCAGTTTATTTGCCTCCATCAAGCCACCTATGCCGGGCAATTGGTCAAATAATGAAGCGTGTGTTTTAAGGTTAGCTTTTGCCTGTCCATCCATCATCTTCACAAAATCATCCATGGGTGTACTTACTTCGGGCATTTCAATCACCTCGTAATTGTCTTTCAAACCGGCCAATTCGGCGGCGTGTTTAATCGCATCATAAAGCCCGCCAAGTTCCTGTACCAAACCAAGTTCATGGGCATCCAATCCCATCCATACCCGACCCTCGGCAGCTTGGCTGACTCTTTCAATCTTCATTCCCCTGCCCTTGGCCACAAGATTGAGAAATTTTTGGTAGAGGGACTCCACATGGGTTTGCAGAACTTTCATTTCCTTTTCTGATTTAGGCCGAGAAACTCCCAATAAATCGGAAGATGGATGTGTCTTAACCGCATCAAACGAGGCTCCAAAACGGCTGCTTAAGTCCTCAAAATTGGGAAGCAATCCAAATACACCGATTGACCCGGTAATGGTCTGTTCATTCGCAAAAAGTCGATCGCAATCCGTTGCAATCCAGTATCCACCGGATGCAGCCACTGCTCCCATGGAAACTACAACGGGCAAGCCCTCTTTTCTTGCCCGCTTGATTTCATTTAGGATGGCATCGGAACCGGAGACGCTTCCACCCGGGCTGTTTACACGAAGAACTATTGCCTTACAATTTTCATCATTCCAGGCACTTCGAATCCGGTTTACAATCTCGTTGCCACCAACCATGGAACCATCATCGATACCACCGTCCACGATTACACCCTCCACATAAATGACCACAACCTCAGGCTGTTGGAAATGACTTTGGGCACCTTCCAGTGAATCTCCCGGCATAGGCCGGTCGAGGTAATCAATAAGGGTAACTTCGCAAAACCAGTCGTTGTCATCATTTAGTGCACCCCTTTCAATGATCAGATCGATCAATTGATCGTGGGTACAAATACCGTCAATTAAGCCCAGTTCAATGGCTTTCTCGGCCTCGAACAAGTAATTGTTGAGTAAGGTACGATTAAGTTCGAGGGGGGAGAAATCTCTTCGGTCAGCAATAAAGCTCAGATAATCCGCCCATCGCACCTCAAGCAACCGGCGGATTTGCTCCCTATTTTCCGGACTGTATTCAGAAGAGGTGAAAGGCTCTACCGCTCCCTTGTATCTTCCCGTCCGTACAACCTGCACACCAACCCCATATTTTTTAAGGGTATCGCCCAGAAACAAATCCTGACTGGCAAGCCCATTTAGAAGCAATGTACCTGCAGGATCCATGTACAATTCATC
Organism: Opitutia bacterium; assembly: GCA_002686835.1. Lineage (GTDB taxonomy): Bacteria > Verrucomicrobiota > Verrucomicrobiia > Opitutales > Seribacteraceae > Chordibacter. The sequence continues at coordinate 22,478 of NYYP01000035.1, forward strand.
GCAAGCAGAATAGACCAAATAATCAAGCTGCGTAGGGCTGTGGCAAAACCCAATTACCGGTTTCCCTGATTGCTTAAAATCATCCAGCCCATCAATCATTTCGCGAATGGTCGCGTATCCACACCCGTAATCAAGAGGCTGAAAGCTTCCCTCCACCAAAATACCGGCAATTTTAGGATCAGACTTGGCCTTGCGCAACGCATCCAGCACTTCCAGCAAATGCATCTGAGTGGGTTTGGGCTGTTCAGTAATGGCTTGCTCTGCAACATCCTCAAAAGTAATGCCCCCAGGTCGTTCAGTAAGATTCATGGTCAGATCAACAACCAGAAAAGAGGATGGCTGAACCTCTGGTTTAGGGCTTTCCAATAAGGAGGCAAAAATACCCCCGATCAGAAAGAAAAATACGAGAGCAAAAAGAATGGTCGATACTATCGACACCGCAAATTTGCGCAACACTTCGAAGAAAAACTTTTTCATTTGTGACAAAAGATGAAAAAAACACCTGATTTGATTAAAGGTCGAAGAAAAACTTTGCCTGCCCCCAAAAATCAAGCATCTTGCGATAGTGATGAACGATGAACCTTTAAGCGTGGAACGCAAAGCCTTACGAATCAATTTGGATCCCGCAAAATACGGTACCTTTGCTGAAATTGGAGCCGGACAGGAAGTCGGGCGCAACTTCTTTCAGGCAGGAGGAGCTGCCGGCACAGTGGCCAAGACCATATCCGCATATGACATGAAGTTTAGTGACTCCATCTATGGGGATGCGGGGCGCTATGTATCGAGGCAACGCTTAGTGCAGATGCTCAGGCACGAGTTTGATCTACTCGACGAGCGCCTGTCCGATGCCCGTGGGGAGGATACCACCTTCTTCGCCTTTGCCAACACTGTAGCTGCACTAAATTACAACAAAACAAACGAATGCCATGGATGGATGGGGATACGCCTTCAACTGGAACCTAAAGGGAAACCTCATGATATTATCCTCCATGTCCGCATGCTCGACAGAGACAACCGCCTTCAGCAGGATGCGATTGGACGACTTGGGGTAAACATTGTTTACGGAGCCTTCCACCTTCGCAACGAGCCCAGTAAATTTATTGCCAGTCTGCTCGATGAAATTGGTCCCGACCGCATCGAGGTGGATATGATCGAATTTAACGGCCCTGATTTCAACCCCTTCGACAACCGCATTCTTTGCCTTGAGCTGATCAGAAATGGGCTCACCCATGCGGTAATGTTTGATGAAGAGGGCTTTGTGGTACAGGCAGCGGAGAAGCTATACAAACAAGCCTGCTTGATAGAGAGAGGAAGTTTTCGTCCTCTTACCAAAGTAAACATCGACATGCTTGAAAAAGCCCGAAGTCAATTCATCCAGCGGGAAGAAGTGGATGAATCCCGGCTAAAAGTATTCATGGAATTAACTCTGGGTGCCCTCAAGGACGGTGGTGATATTGACCATGATGATTTTATTGCCCGTATCGAAGTGATAAATGCCTGCGGTTATGGTGTTCTCGTTACCAATTATTTTGAGTACTACCGCTTATCTGCGTATTTGCGTAGACTGGTTCGGGAACCCATTGGGCTCGTACTTGGGCTGAATAACTTGGCTGATATTTTCAAGGAGCAATATTACGAAAATTTAGATGGGGGCATACTTGAGGCTTTTGGGGTACTCCTTAAAGAAAACCTACGAATTTATGGCTACCCAATTGAACAGGAAACCTTTGAGATTTACAGCAAACAAATGGGCCGGGGAGACAATGTGGAGGCGGTGGCGGACGAGGATGGACTAATCACTATCGATAACCTAGTGGTATCAGAAAACCTCCGTAACTTATACAAATATATCCGGGAAAATGGTTTTTTGGAAACCATTGAGAATTGTGACAGAGAAAACATGAAACTTTTCTCACGTGATGTCTTTGAAAAAGTCTGTAAACGTGAAGATGGCTGGCAGTCCCCCCTACCTCAGACAGTTGCTAAAATGATTGACGCCAAGGGGTTGTGGCAGTGCTAAGAAAGGAGTAACCTCCACAGATTTACACTCTAATTAAAATTCGAAATCCGCATAGACCATGCGGTGATCTGACCCCTCCAGACAGCGCAAGGAATCGTTTGCTCGTGCAGAGCCCTTAATATAATGCCCAAACATGGCAGGGCTCGAAAAAAGGTAGTCCAATCGGTCGTAACTGTCCTGTTTGTTATAATAATGTGTCCAAAAGTAGCCCATAGTATCACGGCAGGGTAGCATGTGGTGCAGGGTTGTTTTGTTTACTTTGAGAAAGCGCCGGATAGGTGCTGTGTTTTTATAATCATTAAAATCTCCCACAACTAAATGACGGTGATTGCTTTCTGGCGGATAAGTTGCTCGGATATAATCACGAATTACCCTNGCTTCTTTTTCTCTTAAATCTTCTGCTNGTGGATCGTCGTCGCGTTCAGTCCATTTACTTTTCAGATGAAGATTNAACAATCGCCANGATTTCCCTCTCGTANGGAATTCGACCTCCATAAGCCCTCTGCGTGGACGGGTATTCTCACCAAAATACGAAAAGTTCAGATCCAAATGGGCGGNTTTNTTTTGCATNGGCAAACGACTAAGCAAAGCAAGATGGCGCTTTTCATCCGCTTCTCCCCTTACCCAAAAGGAAAAAGAGTAGTTTCCTATCCCTGTGTTATTTAAATCCCGCCACAAGTCATAGAGATAGCCAATCTCTCCAATTTCCTGCAAAGCAAGCACATCAGGGTTTACCCGCTTGATTATGGAGCGGACAATACCGTTTTCGATTTCAGGCTTCGGNTAATCTTCCCTCCATCCACCGCCCGCCCAGCGGTCCATAGACAGATAATTTTTAACATTGTAAGAAGCTACNCGTATCCGTTCTCCAAATAGAGAAAAACTTAAAAAAAGGAGAAAATTGAAAAGAAAAATGCTAANTAANACTACCCTCAACCCGCNCCNCGGATGACTCTTAGCTCCAATCGTTCATTCCTCTTAATCTCTAATCTATTTTTAAAACTTCCTGGGTCTGCCGACTTACCTGCTTCATAACCNTCCGAACTGCGCAAAATGATAAAAGCTCCCTGNANAGGAAATACCTGGGAATAACCTTCCCACCAATTTANGTAGGTAGTCCGACTCCCAGCGGATTTGATTTTGATCTTATGCTCCCCAAAAGGTGACCCCCTAAATTCAGCATACTTTATAGGATTATAACTCACCGCTTTCTTCCCGCCTTTTTCAAATTTGNGCTTTATATCATCCCACTTTTCATTGAATGGAAACTTAAGGGTTTTACCCTCAATTGGATCAACATACAAAGCACCATCTCCGGCAGCCTCCATCACTTGGTCCATTGTGGCACTCGCTGCGTCAAGAATCACAGGAGCGCGCAGATCAATACGCAGTACGGATGGATACTCTTCGCTCTTTGGCTCTTTAGCTTCTCCCCAAAAAGACATTCCAGTGTGAGTAAACTCGTAGTTATACTCGAAAGTAGATCCATTTTCCCATTCCCCCTTAACATTAGTGACTCTACGCTCCATTGAAACGGGAGGAGATGAATCAAGTTTTTTCAAACGCCTTCTTGACCATCCTCGTCCTTCCGATTTTGAATATCCGTAAAAGTCTATTGAAATTGGAGATGACTGAACCCTGGAACCATCTTCTTTTAAAAGCCAAACATGAGCTAATCTACCATTTGCGTGCAGACCTACCTCAAATGCAGTACTTTCAAGGTAGGTATTATAACCTTTCCACTTTCCTGAACCATATCGCTCAAGAATTTTTTCCCCTCCTCCCAGAACCGTTGGAATGAGAGATTTCTTAAGTTTTTGCAATGCCTGACCAAGGGCAACTGATTGCGAATCCAATTTTTCCCAAGTAAGGCTCATGGGACTGGAACGGCCACGCATTTTCAAATCAACTCCAGTTTCATCTGCAGAGACAAATGATGCTTCCAGGGAACGTCCGTCTGCACTGGTCCAAGTGTGCACCTTATCCAAGTCTGCTTCCACAACTTTGGGTGGTACTACTTTNTCCGGCTTTGCCGAAACTGCTGGCTTTGGCGGTGCAGGTCGATGTTTCTGGGCAACCTTCTGCAAGACTTTGGCCAGGGCCTGAGACTCAACTGAAAATTTGCTCAGTGGAAGTGTGAACTCCTTCGCTCCACCATTCATGGCAATTGTCANCTGATCCCCCACCAATGAAATGAATTTAGCCGATAATGGCCTGCCATCCGCACTGGTCCAATCATGCTCAGCATCCAATGCCTCAGGCCCGAGAGCATCCATAGGCATCTCGGCCACAACTTCATCAAGTATTTCGTCAAATGGAGAGGAGGAACCTGGAGATGGAGCAACGGGTGGAGGTGCCCCTAACTGTTTCGCCAAGTCCTGTGACTGAGGGGCGAGAGTGTTAAGCGGCAAAGGAAAAATCTGTCCATTCCATTTAATAGTAACGGTCTGAGCGGCAGCATCATATGAAATGAAGGACGCCTGCAATGTGCGTCCCTTTGTATCCGTCCAGGGGTGCAGGGTTTCATCCTGGCCCACGATTGATAAAAATGGGGCAAATAGAATAAGAGCGATTAAATAGGGCAGTTTCATGCTTCTTGTGGTTTTGATTCTTCGTTTTCAAGTTCCCATGACAAAGTCACAGGTATCTTTTTTTGTTCCCAAGGACGGTAAACGTCAAAAATTTTCCCCGGATTTAATATATTCTTTGGATCCAATGCTTTTTTTACCGCCAGCATAGCATCCCATTCAGCCTCATTAAATTGTTCGCGGACAAAAGGTGTTTTGGCCAACCCCACTCCATGCTCCCCACTAATTGCACCTTCAAGGGAAATCACTTTGCTCATCAGTTCCCGCAAGGCTGCTACCGCTCGAATTGTCTCCTCCTTATTTTCCTCATCGTACATCAAATTCACATGTAGGTTCCCGTCCCCACAGTGTCCGAAAACTCCGATTTTGATACCATATTTCTTTCGTAGTTCTTCCACTGACTGTACCAGTTCAATCTGCCTGTTAAGAGGAACCACCACATCTTCATTTAATTTTGTGGAAGCGAGTTTCTTCATCGAAGAGGAACCCTGCCTCCTCACATCCCATAGTTTTTCTGCTTCCTCGTGGGTAACTGCAGAACGGTGTGCCAAAGCAGTATCCGCCAACCACTTCTCCAAAAGCTTACTCTGCTCCTGCACTTCGTGCTCATTACCATCGACTTCAATCAGGAGCATGGGATGCGGCTCAATGCCCGGAAACACTTCCGTGCCCACATACTTCTGCAGGCAGTCAATCGTCCACCTATCCATGTATTCGAGAATTGAGGGACGCAGTCCGATTTTGCGTAGGGATTGCGGAGAGGAAAGGGCCAGCTTGTCCGACTNAAAAACCCCAAGAAAAGTGCGGGTCTTTCTGGGCAAAGGAATAAGACTTACAGTTATCTCTGTCACTACCCCTAGTGTTCCCTCGCTTCCTACCCACAGATCACGCAGGTTGTAACCGGTGGCAAATTTACGGGTCGCCCTCCCCCAGCGTACATATTCTCCATTGGCCAGATAACCACCCAGCGAAAGAATGTAATCGCGGGTCACTCCATATTTCACACAGCGTAAACCACCCGCATTACAGGCTACATTTCCACCCAATGTGCAAAACTTTTTGGAAGAAGGATCGGGCGGATAAAACAAACCCTTTTCAGCCGCCACCGCCTGCAAATCTGCAACCACCACTCCCGGCCCACAGCTGGCAATTTGGTTTTCCTCATCGATTTCAAAATGGTTCAACTGGGACAGATCGAGCACCCATCCTCCCCGAATTGGTGTAGAACCTCCGGTCAGGGATGAGCCCGCCCCCCGGGTTGTAACGGGGATACCCAACTGATTGGCAATTTTCAAAACGGTTCCAACCTGCTCCGCCTCATTTACCCGGATAACCGCATCGGGCAAGGAACTGATCTTCAATCCATCGTAGGAATAGNCTTCTCGCTGCTCGAATGAAGTTTCCACACAATCGCCCAATTGTTCGCGCAATTGATTGATCGCAGAATGTCCTGAATTGGATTCGGTCATATAAAAAGTTTCACATTACAAAAGGGTGCATCATTCATCCATGCAAAAGTCCTNCCTATCTTTACGCACTTCACGATTCAAATAGGCAATGACACCTGCCCCTGCGAGCAGTTGAAACAAATGGTAAAAAGTAAGGGGTAGAATAATCCAAATCCATCCCTCCACGCTTTGAGTTCCCATCACCGCAAAAATGAGCGGAATCCCGGTAGCTAAAGATTTTTGAGAAACCATAAAGTAAGCACTTACCCGCTCAGTAGAATTTAAGCCCACAAGAATTCCGCTCGCCCATCCCAAAAGAGATAGAACCAACCAGCATGCGATTGTCCAAGCCACCAACTCGAACCATTTGCTGATAGATTGGTCGAGCAAACCGAGAGAAGATCCTGAGGCAAATGCAATGTAGGAAAGAAATAGAATACATGCCTGAGGTGCCTTTTTCTCCCAATCTCTCTGCACTCGCACCAGTGGAATTTTTTGGGAAAGGCATCCAAGAATTAATGGTAGTAAAATCAATAGACCAAGCCTCGGATAAACCCGCTCAACCATACCTAAGAAAGAGACTCCTATGAATCCCACCCCGTAAAGCCAACCACCACATAAAATAGGAAAAAGTAAGGGAGCCACCAAGTTGGAAAGAAAGGAATGCCCCAACGCAAACTCTGAATTCCCACCCGCTTCCCGTGTATAGACCACACAACTTGTTATGGTGGAGGGCAAAACCAAAACCACCAAAAAACCAATCAGGTAGGAAGAGGAAGACAAATTACAGAGGAAAAGTAAAGTTGCCATAATCCAGGGTAGGAAAAAAATACAGCCCTGCACCACGAGGGTGACCA
>NYYP01000036.1 GCA_002686835.1 Opitutia bacterium
CATCAACATAGTCAAAAAAGCAAACTCACTGGCCATAAAACAGATCATGGGCAGGCACATATGGTGCAGAAAATCGAATGTTCCTCGCCAAAAACCCATAGTTTCAAAGTTCTCACTGACGATTCCTCCCAGTGGGAACCAGTCGAGATAACTTCCCCCGCTAAAAAAGATAATTAATAAAATACCCAAGGCATAGCCTGGTATGATATAACCGGCAAAGATCATAATCGTACTAATCAGATCGAACCTGCTCCGGTTCCAAATTGCTTTATATAACCCCAGAGGAATGCATATTGAATAGGAGAGAACAAACGAAACGAGGCCAAAAAACAAAGAGATAGGAAATTTTGATTTTATTACATCCCACACCGGTTCCTCGTAAAAATAAGAGGTACCCAAGTCAAACCGGACAACCTTGCCTAACCATTCAAAGTAACGGGTCAGGGCAGGTTTATCAAAACCATAGTATGCTCGTATATTTTCGATTTCCTCCTCAGTTATCTGTTGCTGGGCAGCGGCGCCTCCTCCTGCCTCCAAACTACTTTGTGCACGCACACGGGCAATCAATTCCTCAACTGGNCCCCCGGGAACAAATTGAATAAGAGTAAAGCACACTGCTGTAATCCCAAGCAAAGTAGGGATAAGNAACAACAGTCGCCTGATTAGATATATCCTCATTCCTGATAAACCACCTTAAAGCGTTTTTTGGGCAGGGATTGGTCACTTTCCATTGCTTCCGTCAGGGAAGTTGCCAGGGCTGGGTCTTCCCACCAATAAGTAATAATGGATTCCTCCTGNCTAAATTTATCGAATACATANTCCGGAGTTTGAAATTTATTCCAATAAAGAATCCGTCCATGGTCTGACTGCCATAAAAAAATATAAGGAATAATTTCTGCCAGCCGGTCATCTATCTGTTTGATAATTTCAATACGTTTATCCATATCATACTCGACTTTTTGCTGATCGATCAACCGATCGATTTCTGCATCCTGGACTCCTGNATAATTTTGGGAGGCTTTTTGATCGGCGGTCGAACTATGCCACGCCGATTCAGGATCGCGCAAACGGGANGCNCCCCATGCCGTCCAGAACATTTCAAAATCATGATTATCTATCCGTTTGGTCAGGGAAGAGCGGTTTATCTTCTCAATCCTCGCTTGGATGCCCACAGACTTNAAATCTTCTATATAAAGGTTGAGATGCCGAAAGTCTTCTGCAGCCGAGAGAAAAGTGATATCAAATACCTGGCCCGCCTTGACAAGTATTCCCTCCTCATTGACCGTCCACCCCGCATCCGCCAACAATTGCCTGGCTTTTTCGGGATTGTAAGGGGTTACCTCTCGGGCCGGATTGATGTTATTCTCATAGAGATCAGGATAAAAGGAATTTAGCAGAAAGTATTGATTATACATGAACTTCTCGTTCATTGCTTCCCGGTTTANAAGATAGCCCAGTGCTTGGCGCACCCGAACATCCTCAAACTTTGGGTTACGGAGATTGACCGCAAGTCCTTGATAACCCTTTGGTTGTTTATTGTATACTGCCTGTCTGACCACCCATCCTTTTTCTACCTGTTCGAACTGAGTTTTTTTCATCCAGATCGAGGAAGTATAAATGGGATAGGCATCAAAGATTCCTTTTTTAAATGCTTCCAAAGCCTTGTTACGATCAGTCATGGAACGATAAACGATNTTATGAAAATTGTATTTCCCTGAATTATAGAGGTTGGACCTCCCCCACCAGTCATGTCTTCTTTGTAGACTTATTGACCTGCCCTTTTTGACTTCCCCCAGTCGATAAGGCCCCGAAACCACCGGGAATTCAAAATTTATTTTATTAAAATCTTTTCCCTTCCAGATATGAGAGGGAAAGGCCACCATATTGCCCGCCTGAAAGAAATTGTTCCAATGTTTGGTATTTGCTTTGATTTGCACAGTTTTTTCATCAACCACAACCGGTCGTTCAAACCTTTTAAGACTTACCCGGAACAAAGAAGTCAAATTTTTGGGGTTCAGCATAACATCNTAAAAAAACTGAATATCCGCTGAACTGATTGGTTTACCGTCACTCCAGGTTGCGTTCTTTCTAATTTTGAAAGTAAAGGTCATCTCATCCTCCGCGACTTCCCAGGATTCTGCAAGGACACCAACGGGTCGGTTCTCAGTGCTGTGCAGAGAAATCAATGGTTCATAAAGAAGTCCCATTACATTGGCAGAGAAACGGTTGTAATCCAAAAACATATTTAAAGATTTGGGAAAGGAACCACCCCAAGTTGTAAATGTACCCCCCGCTATTGTGTTGGCCAATGCGATCGGATCCCTCTCCCCATAACTGGGCTTAAACTGGTCCNCAACCATTCCTCCNGNTGTNGCAGGTCGGGTTGATTCCTGAGCGGTGTCNTGGANCCCACATCCGGATAATATCATAAGGAAGACNAGGAGAGATAATAAGAAGCAGGAATTTTTCATTTCTATTTAGCGGTTTAAATAAAAGGAATTTGAACAAGCAATAACGGATTAGGAGGANTCCACAAACCTAACCAATTGATTCCATCTAANGAAATGGGACCATCCTCACTTTCAATCATTTATTGGTATTTTTGTGGTAGATTGGATGTTTTTATTCTCTATCTTGGGCAAGCGGGTGAAAATTTGCATGCTCTTCCAGCAGTCTTTGGGACTCCACATGCGTATAAATCTGGGTGGTTCCCACATCNGCATGGCCCANCATCNCCTGAACGGCACGAACATCCGCCCCTCCCATTAACAAATGAGTNGCAAAGGAATGCCGCAATCCGTGCGGAGTCAGGTTTTTCTCAATCCCTGCCCTTCTTGCATATTCCTTGACCAGTACCCAGATCATTTTTCTTGAAATTGGAGTTCCACGCTTACTCAGGAATAATTCTCCGCCCGATCTGTCCTTTACCAGTTTGGGCCTGCCTCCGTGTAAATAATTACGGATTGCCACCACTGCCTGTTTACCAACCGGCACGATCCGTTCCTTTGCACCCTTGCCAAAAATCCGGGCAAACCCATCGTCCAAATCTATCGCATTGACCAGTACGGTTGAAACCTCGGACACACGCAGACCACTCCCATACATTAATTCAAAAATCGCCCTGTCTCTTTTACCTAGTGCAGTGTTTAAATCGGGTGCACAAAGAAAGCGTTCCATCTCATCAATACTTAATGCATGCGGAAGGAACCTTCCCTTTTTCGGATTGCTCAACAATTCAGTGAAATCATTTTCCAGNTTTCCCTCGCCNACTAAATAACGGGCAAGCATACGAAGAGCGGATAATTTTCTCGCCAGGCTCGCCACTGCATAACCATCCAAAGTCAATGACGAGATCCAGGAAGATACTTGTTCGAGCGTGATACTCTGCCAATTGGATGAGCCATTTTGCCCNAAAAAGCACGCACATTGAATAAGGTCGGTCTCATAGGATTCTACAGTGTGCCTGGATAAACCACGTTCCAATTGTACCCATGCCAANAAGGCACTTATTTCGGATTCATAACCGGACGGAGGTTCGAGTGGTTGCCCACCGTNCTTATGTAGACTCACTTCCGTCTTCGATCCCATAAACCATCAAATCAATGNAAAACCTCTATTCCTTCGGTGGGACCACNGGTGAGAGTTGACCGGCAAATANTTTNCGGTAAATCCGGTTGATTGGAGTTTTCATCCGACTTACCATGTATTGTTCCTTCCTCAGTGCACCATACCCATAACGATAACTGGCAGCCAAACGCGGATAGTTGAACATGTTCACGCTCTCCAACATTTTCTTAAGCCGTTTAAGGTAAAGCATGCCCACTTCGATATTTGTTTCCCATTGAAAAGCAGTTCGGTAATGGAGATTGGTAACATCGGACCAAGCAGGCTCGGTAAGTTGCATAATTCCCTTAGCTATAGAGCTTTCTGCATTTGCATCAAGACTACTTTCGGCATGACAGATTGCATAGACAAAACCCGGATCTAAGCCTAGTTCCGGCGCTTCTTTCTTTATCTTTGCCCAAACTTTTTTCTCATCAATAAAGTTTGCACCCGGGTCGAAATACTTACANCCCCCCGAAAGNCACATAATACCAATTAACTGTAAACTGAAAATCGCTCTACCTACCACCCATTTCACATTCACACTCAAGCATTTGAGCAGAATGGGGGCAAGGAAGTTCCCCCTTTCTCAGGTAAAAATCAATACCAGAAAACCGAGCAAAAAGATCATACAAAACAGAGCAGTCCATCCGACAGGATGCACACCCANTGCAGTACGCTTTGCAAAGTTCGCTGCTCCTTTTTGCTCATCATTCAATAATCCGGATTTGCAAAATGGTTGGTANAGTACCTNCATCGTATGAACATGTCCCTTCTTCAAAAATAAACATACTCGANCAGTTATTCCCCCNACAAAAAANGCATGAGCACGATCATTCAGACCATTCCANAACTCNTCCCCTGTGGCTAGAAAACCACGGCCCAGTTTTCGGTAAACCCAATCAATATCCAAATTGACAGAGGGAAGTTCGGGCGGATATTTCCCCCACAAATTTAACAAGGTAAAAGCAAGGGCTGAAAAGAGAAGNATCTCCAACTGGGTGATCACATGGGTGGCATCATAGGGGTTATAACCTGCCGCCCCATTTGGAAGCATGTCATAGAGCCACTGTGGGTTGCATCCCAAAAATATACAAAGAAAGGAAGATAAACCCATAGCAATAAGCATATTCGAGGGGGCTTCTTTGGGACGCAGACCTGAATCGTGAGCAAAAAAAGCAAAAAACGGAATTTTGATACCAGCNTGNTGAAATACTCCGGCGGATGCGAAGAGCAAACACAGCCAAACCANTAAATGTCCATTTTTTGCCGCTTCGGTTATAATGATCGATTTGCTCACAAACCCACTGAATAGGGGAAAGGCAGAAATGGATGCTGCCCCTACAATACAAAAACCTGTGGTCCAAGGCATGGTTTTGTACAATCCTCCGAGGTGGGACCCCCGGATTTCACCCGTGCGAAAAAGGACAGCTCCCATACTCATGAACAACAATCCCTTGTAGAGTACATGAGTGAATGCATGAGCGATTGCTCCGTCTATGGCAAGGTCAGTACCTATACCAATACCCACAACCATGAAGCCAATCTGATTAATCTTACTGTAGCATAGTACCCTGCGGAGATCATTCTCAATCACCGCATAAAAAATAGGAAACATCGCCATCAATCCACCAATTGTTATCAATACTTCAGCACCCGGAAACAAACGGGCAAGCATACAGACCGCACACTTGGTGGTAAAAGCACACAACCAGACTGGTCCGGAATGCGTGGCTTCAGCATATCCATCCTTTAACCAAACATGTAAACCTGGGAAAGCGGCTTTGATCCCGATAGCCAAGAGAATGAGNAANGAACCAGTGTCTCCCCCTTCCAAGGCGGCAGTGAGAGGAGCGAGTGAAAGTGCTTCCGGTCCATTTCCATGGTAACGGATAAGAATACCAGCCAATAAAAGAAGCCCGGAAGCAACATGAAAGAAGAGATAACGAAAGCCAGCATCTTCAGCCTGCTTGGTTCTTCTTCCCCAAATCTGAAATACAGAGGTTATGGCCAATCCTTCCCACCACAGAAATAAGGAGAGCATGTCTCCGGCAAAAGCCACACCCACTGCCGTTGCAGCATAGAATAAAGACATGGAAACNTGCCAGGGNTCGCGCAAGTGAAAGGAATAGATACCGGCAACCAATGCGGCTATATGAAAAAGGTAACCGAACAGCTTGGCCTGCTTGTCAACCACCACGCCGAGTATGTCATAACCAAATAAATGGATACTGGATACTGTCCCCACATCCAGACTGGCCACATATCCCAGACCAAATAAAGGGGCAAGAATCAGTGCAAACGATGCAAATCTTCCACGAAGAACTGCAGCCGCCAATCCTCCGACAAGCAAAGCGGTGGCAGGATGTGCCCCAATCTCAAATGTGGATGCCAATACACTCATTTTATTTCTCCCAGTAGTCCTCCTCCCGCATCAGNATATTTTTGTCCTTCCATCCGCGCATCAGTTTGGACACATAGACAAGAGCGACACAGGCAAGAAACCCGTATAACCCATAAAAAGAGGGCAGCGTCTCAATCGTGTGCAAACTGGAGTCTTCACCAAGNGCGGCATGTTTGTGCCAGCCCAAACTAAAAATCAAATCAATCAGGATAATCAAAGCACACAATCCGTAAAACCCCACGATTATCTTACGGACATTTTTAGCACTNTCCAGCCACCGGGGAGTTTCCTTTGNTTTACGGGTTTTGGNCTTCGCNCTCATGGTAAAATTTTCATTCCTGGGTTCATGGTTGCAGTCCGACCATTTGCAAAAGAACATCCGACCAGAAAAACAGAAAGAAACAACCCAATGCGGTCAAAACTAAGGGAACAACGCACGGCCAGGGTGCCTCTTTGAAGGATGGATCTTTTTCGGTTTCCGATGTTCTGAAAAATGCCGTTACCGCAACGGGCAAAAGATAGAACACATTAAGCAACGAACTGATTAGAAGAACGACAACCACCCAGATCGCATCCCGGTCCAGTGCACCCAGGGCAAGGTACCACTTACTGATAAATCCACCCAATGGAGGCAGACCAATCACGCTCAATGAACCAATCATGAATGCACCCATGGTCAGGGGCATTTTTCGACCCAAACCACGCAGTTCACTGACATATTTTTTTCCGGTTGCGACAAAGATAGCCCCGGCACAGAAAAACAGGGTGATTTTTCCGCAGGCATGCATGGCAATATGAAGGACCGCCCCNCCCTGCCCACGATCTGTGGCAATCGCAGCACCAAGAACCACATACCCCAACTGTCCAATCGTAGAAAATGCCAGACGTCTTTTCAAGTTATCCTGTGACAAGGCAACCAGNGAGGAAATTATAATAGTCGCGGATGCCACAACCATAGTCCATTCCTCACCACCCATATTGGCGAGTACATCAGCCCCGAACACATCAGCGTATACCCGGTACACACAGAAAACTCCCACTTTCACAACCGCTACCGCATGCAAAAGTGCAGAGACCGGAGTAGGAGCNACCATAGCACCGGGAAGCCAGGAATGAAGAGGCATCAGACCAGCCTTGGCAAACCCAAAGGTAAAAAGGAAAAGCAAGACAATTTGAGTCGTTTCTCCAAAGTGCCCGACCTTCCCCACATCTTCAATAAAGTCCATGGTCAGATGGCCACCATCCAACCAGACATAGCACCAACTCANGGCAGGCAATAGCAGGCATAGAGAAGTAAAGAGCAAATACCCAAGGTAAGTNCGCCCACCGGTGCGTGCCTCCTTGTCCTGCATATGAGTGACCANAGGAAAAGTGGAGACAGAAAGCATCTCATAAAAGAAATAGATGGTCAAAAGATTGGCCGAGAATGCCACCCCCATGGTAGCGGACAGGGAGAGAGCAAAGAAGGAATAGAAACGGGTCTGTGCGTGCTCGTGCAACCCACGCATATAACCAACTGAATACAGGGTTGTGGCGATCCAAAGAATCGATGCCACGCAGGCAAATAATAAGCCCGGTCCATCCACCCTGAGCAACATGGGAACATAAGAGAAGATCTGCCAAATATGAAACTCCACAATCGCACCGCCAAGAATCAGAGGTACCAGAGATAGGACCACGGCAGCCTGCAATGAAGCCGCCACGAAGGTAAAAAGTTCCCTNAGGTTTGGTCGTTTTTCTCCAGCCCACATAATTCCGATCATTCCCGCCCATGGTACGAGCAGGGCAATCAGTGGCCGGATATCTTCGACAATCATNGGTGCATTCATTTGTAACTCACTCCAGTTGGAAGGTCGTATGCCTTGAGAAACACCTCAATTTGATCGACCACCTCCTGGTTGTATACTCCGATAATCATTACGATAGATGCGGCAATTAGTAGAGGAATAAGCATGCTCAGGGGCGCCTCATCAAAACGGGTTTGCTCTTTTGATAATCCAAGATCTCCATGCCCCTTACCCAAATTTTTCCCACTCTCATCCACCGCCAGATGTATGCGCTCGATCAAGCGAAAAAAGAGCACCACCATTACCATGGTTGAAAACATCAGGGTGACCATATATTCCCACCTTTGCGAAACCATGCCTCCGGTAATCAGGTACCACTTACTAAAAAAACCACAAGTCGGAGGCAGTCCAATTATCGAAAACCCACCCACAAAAAAACCAATCATAGTCAGGGGCATACGGGCAAAAAGTCCACGCAGACCATCAAAATGGGTGGTCCTGCACTTTTCCAAAATTATACCAGCACCCAAAAACAGNCACAGGGTCATACAGGCATCACTGATCACATGAAAGATCGACCCAATCAATCCATAATAGTTGTAGATCCATACCCCGCCCACCATGTANCCNACCTCAGCCACGATCAAATAGGTNAGCATTTTTTTGATTTCCCGCTGGGCCAATGCCATAACCGCAGCGCATACAATTGCCACCACAACCAACCATGGAAGAACTTCTGTCCACCAGTTTGATTCAAAAGAAAATTCCACCCCAAACACCGTAAGTAACATGCGGATCATCACATAAATCATCACCTTCGTGACCAGAGGAGCCAGCAGACAGGAGGTCGTGGTAGGTGCATGACAATAGGCATTGGGCAACCAAGCGTGGAAGGGAAAGAAGGCCATCTTGATCAGGATACCAAGCAGCACCAAAACGAAGGCAACCTGCATCGCAGGAGAATCATACAAATTNTGTGCNTCAATTACCTCACGAATCCCCACCATGTTCAAGGTGCCAGTCTTCAAATACAAATATCCAACCCCGAGCAGATATAGCGATGCTCCAATTGTGCCAAGAATGATATAATTAAATGTGGCTGCNGCTGCACGGTTAGAGCCCAGTGCGATAAGTCCATAACCAGTCAGTGCAGCCACCTCGATAAGTACATAGAGATTAAAAGCATCTCCGGTAAGGGCAATTCCCGCAAGACCNGCAATCTGCAGNAGAAAAAGTCCATAATACATCGGTTCTTTACCAGGNGTTTCCCTTTGGACTGGTACTTTGGANTACAAGGTTACAATCAAACCAACTCCGGTAACCACCAGTGTNATTAAAGCACCAAGAAGATCTGCCCGAAATTCGATCCCAACTCCCCGGGGAAAAAGATCCAGACTCCAGCCACCCAGAATGTAAGACACTTCATGTGCNGGAGATTGGATTGCCTGAAGCAGGGTATGAATAGATGCCCACACCGAAGCAAGCATCGACAGAACGGAAACGGGGTAGCAAATTTTNTTNGACCATGTACCAGCTAAGGCACAGGCAACTGCACCAAAGAGTGGAAACAAGACAACCCAGACAATATGATCACTCATCAAGACCTGTCCTCCCTGGGTTTGCGGGGAGAGGACTGTCGAGTCCTGCGAGCACGCTTTGGTTTTGGGCTTTCTGAATTATCGTTTTTCTGTGATCTCTTTGTTGAATTCCCAGGGGTTGTTTTTTTTGCACCAGCCTGAACAGGTCCTGTCTTCGGGTTGCCCGTTTTGGATTTCTCAATGGTCGCCGAGCGTTGAGATTGACCACCTTCGGCTGGTTTGNGGGCCGGGCGCCGTCTTCTTGGCCTCCGCCTGTTCCTCCCCGTCGAACTGCGGGCATCTTCACGCTCAAGCTTTTCAAGAAGTTCGTCCTCCTCTGCCGTACCGTAAGCTCGGTAAATCCGAAGGCATACCGAAAGTGCCAAGCCAAGTGTAGCCACTCCTACCACAATAGCAGTAAGCATAAGAACATGTGGCAGGGGATTNGTATACNCAGGTACAAAGGATGGGTCCAAGACTTGTGGGCCAGATGCTAAAGAATCTGTTNCNTTTAATTCCNTNCTCAAGTGAGTGCCATGAGGATCATGCTCGGGCAAGTAGATAGGAATGGTGGCNCCCTCTTTNACNCCGANCGAGACATAGAATANAATNATCGCGGTCTGAAAAATCGACATCCCAATCAACTTTTTGATCAGGTTGTTTTTTGCAATCATGGCCCACAGTCCGATCAGTAGGAGCACAACATAAATGAAATAATTCAGTCGTTCGACAAGAAGTTGATTAAATATGGACCCGTCCTCGAACATTTTCTTACCAATNTATCACTTTAGAGTCCGTCCTGCATCCGTCCATCCGTGGAGAGACTCGCATAAAGAGCAAACATGATTGCTGTNACCGTGAACCCAACTCCGATTTCCACTCCCAGCATCGCGTGATAACGTGCCATTTCCGGACTGACTGGAAGGACCGTGGAAAGATGGGCGTAATCNAAAAATTCACCACCCAACATCATCGANAGTAAACCTATCCCCGCATAAATTACAATTCCAAGTGCAGCTATCGCAAAACAACGCTCAATCGGAAAACGGGAGAGTGCGGTTCGTAAGTCCCATGACAGGGCAATCAGAATAAAACTGGCCCCCATTGCCACTCCTCCCTGGAATCCTCCTCCCGGACTGACATGCCCATGTGCCAAAACATAAAAAGCAAAGATCTGAATGACCGGAACGACAAGCCTGACCGTATTAGTAACAATTAGGTCGGGCTCAAAATCGACGACAAATTCCCGGTCGCGTGTTCGCCGTGCTGGACCTCCTCGAAGAATGGAAACCACCGCCAATCCGGCAATAAATACNACAACNGTTTCAAACATGGTATCAAACCCACGGTAATCTGCCAGAACTGCAGTTACCATATTGGGCACCTCCGTATCNACCCCGGTGTTGGCAATAAAGTGTGAAGANACAGGGGAGGAAGATGCAGGAGCATGGGNATCTCCCCAGCTNGGAAAGTCCTGAACCGCCCAGGAGAGGAGCAGACCGATCACAAGGACCAAGACAAATGCNGCCCGTTTCATCAGTCCTTTGCCTTTCTTTTAAGATTAAAAATTGTGGCAATTAAAACCACTGTGCTAACACCTGCACCTACGGTTGCCTCGGTAAAGGCAACATCTACTGCACCCATTTCCGCCCACAATAAACACATTAAAAAACTGTAGATTGCAAAGATCACCGCAGAAACAACCAAGTCACGCACCCAGAGGGACANGACCGCAACCACCACGAGCAGGCTCAAAATCAAAGTATTAAATAGTTCCAGTCCCATATTTTATTTAGAACGAGGTTTACGGGACCGCCCACGGAGCTTTTTCAAATCCTTCTCTCCGAGAGGCATTTCATCATCCTCAAAGGCCGCCCGCATTAAAGCATGCGAGCTGGTAGGCGTGGTAATGAAAATAAATAATACAATTCCNAGAATTTTTAACAGCANNAACCAACTATTGACAGAGAAGTCTTCCATCATCACCAACCCAAACCCTGCAAGCATAAGCATGGTGGACAAGGTATCTCCCTTTCCTGCTGCGTGCATACGCGTGTAAAAATCAGGAAAGCGAACCATTCCAACCGCAGTACCAAGAAAGAAAATCAGACCTAGAATTCCCATACCAACTCCGATGGAATGAACAAGGAACCAACCGGGATTGTTCGTAGGTTCAGAGACTCCAGTAGTCGCCAAAAGTTCGATCATTCCTTTGGCCTCCTTCTTGGTCTGGACTTTGTCTTTTCCATCTCCTGCAAAGGGACAGTACGATTGAAATATCGGGACACCACAATCGCNCCGACAAAATTGAGCAATGCATAGGCAATGGCAAAGTCTACAAACATATCCACCCGATCAAACAATGTTCCAATAATTACCAAAATGACCGCAGTCTTGGTACCGATCACATTGACTCCCAGTATCCGGTCAAACCCGGTTGGACCCCTCACGATTCGATAAAGAATAGGAATCATGAGCACNAGCAGAGATGCTCCCATAATGATCGCAAACCACTCTTTCATTTTTTCCGCCCNTTGGTTTTGAGAACTTCAGGTTCAAAGACTTCCGCCACCTTTTTTTCGATCGCACCTTCCAGCAGATCATCTTCCAAAAACTGGCTCATCGTGTGAACATGAAAAACATCCCCCCGTATGAGCATGGTAATGGTACCAGGGGTAAGGGTGATAGAATTGGCAAAGACATACTTAGCAAAATCAGTTTTTAGCTTGGTTTTTATAGTAACAATTCTAGGAGCCACCTCCTCGTAGCCCTTGGGAGTCATCGCCAGTTTAAAAACATGCATGTTGGCTTTGACAATTTCGATGACAAGCCAGGGTATATATTGCAAGAAGGCACCCGTCTCCCGCATGCGCTCATCCCAACTTTTCTTACGGTCATGAAAGAGAAAGTCGTGTGATATCCAGGTGACAAACAAGCTACTTACCACTCCCAGTCCCAAATGAAACAGGTCAAACTTTCCGGAGAAAACAATCCAGTTTGCTAATAACAATATGAATATGACAATGGGGTACACAGCAATAATTACTCAGTTCAAGCCCCACCATTTAAAAAAACAATTATGCAATAGGGCAACCTTGATCGGAATTTTACAATCAATTTTACTCACATTAAGAGGATTTCTCCACTTGATTCATAGCACTTTGGGCATAGATTATCACAATGCTCGTACTTCTATCCCCTGCTAAGACCCTGGACTTTGAAAGTCCCACGCCCACCCAAATCTGCACGAAACCAGATTTTCTTGATCTTTCTGAAGACTTAATCAAAGGGCTTTCGGAACTGAGTGTCGAACAACTCAGTAGCCTGATGGGGATCAGTCTAAAATTAGCCCAACTTAACTGCGAAAGGTTTCAAACATGGACCAAAAAGCATGACAGAAGTGCCTCAAGGCAAGCCATATCTGCATTTAAAGGGGATGTTTATGAAGGCCTGAAAGCATGGAATTTTAATCAGGATGATTTTAAATATGCACAGGCCAATCTGCGAATTCTATCCGGCCTCTATGGAATTTTAAAACCCCTGGACCTTATACAACCCTACCGCTTGGAGATGGGCACAGTCTTTGCGAATCCGGCAGGTAAAGATCTCTACGCATTCTGGGGAGATAAGCTGGCCAATTCAATCACAGGGGACTTGGTACAGTCCAAGTCTAAAACAATCATAAATTTAGCTTCTCTTGAATATTCCAAAGCAGCCCAGCTCAAAAATATAGATGCCAATATTGTTTGTCCTTCATTTAAGGATGAGAAAAACGGAAAGTTCAAAATTATTAGTTTCTACGCCAAAAGAGCTAGAGGACTGATGGCAAACTTCATAATCACAAACAAGATCAAAGCGGTGAATGATTTAAAGGATTTCTCGATGGATGGCTATTCTTACTCAGCCAATGATTCCTCAGCTAATGAACCCGTATTCTTACGAACCGAAAAAGCGAGACTTGCCGCTTAAATTACTTTGAATTGGGTTTCTTTTCAGATCCCACTGAATTCCTTAGCCGGGAGGCAACCGATTTTCTCTGCATATCCCGGTAGTAAGAAATATTCCCCCGTCTTTTGCTCACTCCTTTGCCCGATTTTCCTCCCCTTCGCCCCATTTGGGCAGCTGCCTGGTTAATCGCTGCTTTTGGTTTTTCAGCCATCCTTATCGGCTCATCCTGTTAAAGATTTCCAGTACCCGACTTAATCGATCATTTGATTGTTCCATCATCTCAAGTATCCGATTAGCTCTTTCCTCTTTGGTTTCGTTTTGTATCAAAGGGATAAAAAGTCCCCTTTCCTGAGGATTCTCTTCCTTATATCTCTCTTTCCTTTTCATTTTTAGTGCTAAACCTCCCCCATTTTTTTTATCCACATCCATCCGTTCATTATTTGCACAAGCGTTTGTGCAAAACAACATCAAAAAAAAAAAGTTATTCACCGCAGTTTTTTTGTGAAAATTCAGGAGAAATGAGCAAGGAGATGGTCCCTCAATTCATCAAGTCCATCTTCCAGAATGGCAGAAATAGGAAAGATTTCCTTGTCAGGAAATCGGGTACGAAAATGATCTAAATTCTTCTGACCGCTCTCTTCATCAATTTTATTTCCAACGATGATAAAGTCTTTTTGAATCAATCTTTCATCGTAATCCTGTAATTCTTTATGCAGATGGAGAAAATCATCTACTGGGCTTCTGCCGTCAGTACCTGCCAGATCGAGCAGAAAAAGAATTAATCGACATCGTTCCACATGACGCAAGAAACGATGGCCAAGACCACGGTTCTCTGCTGCACCTTCAATCAAACCGGGAACATCTGCCATAGTTACTGTCTTAAAATCATCGGGATAATCAATCACCCCAACCGTAGGAACGAGAGTGGTAAAGGGATAAGAGTCCACCCTGGGAGTGGCATTGGACAATACATTAAGCAAAGTTGATTTACCAGCATTGGGAAATCCTACCAGTCCAACATCAGCAATCGTTTTTAATGTAAAAACAAACTCTCCCTCGTCGCCCGGTTTACCTTCTGTAAACTGTCTTGGGGTTTGATTAATTGAAGATTTAAAAGTGGCATTCCCCCGCCCCCCTTTTCCGCCCTCAAGCAGAAGAATTTCCTGTTCATGCTCAAGCAATTCACAAATAATTTCTCCAGAATTTAAATCACGCACTTCTGTGCCTAAGGGAACTTTTAATATACAGGCATTCCCTCCCCTGCCATTTTGATCACTGCCTCGCCCAGGTTCTCCATTTTTTGCCTTCCATTGTTTTTTAAAATGATAGGTTCTAAGATCGGAAACATTTTCATCTGCCTGCAGAACAATCTCTCCGCCTTTTCCACCGTTTCCTCCATTTGGACCACCCTTGGGCATGTACTTCTGCCTGAGAAAGGACATACATCCATCCCCTCCGTTGCCGGCTTTGAGAATTACTTTGGTCTCGTCAAAAAACATATTGGGTTACTTATTGTGAGTGGTAAAAGTTTTTTATAAGACAATCGACAAAAATAAACAACCGTACAAAAACAAGAAAGCCCCCTTTGTATGGGGGCTTTCAAGAAAGAAATTTACTTTAAATCTGAAAGATTAATACCGGTAATGTTCAGGTTTGTAAGGGCCATCAACAGGCACTCCGATGTAATCAGCCTGATCGGTAGAAAGCTTGGTTAGTTTGGCACCCAGTTTGTCAAGATGCAACCTGGCAACCTCTTCGTCCAACTCTTTACTCAGACGGGTAACCCCAATCTTACGGTCCTGGTTATTCCGAATATCGATCTGGGCAATGGTTTGGTTGGTAAAACTGTTGGACATAACAAAGCTTGGATGCCCGGTGGCACAACCGAGATTGATCAACCGACCTTCCGCTAATAAATAAATGCTTCTACCGTCTGCAAAAGTAAAACGGCTGACCGGGCCNCCAGGCACGCTGTCTTCCTTGATNATTTCTTTCTTCACNCCTGGCATTTGTTCAAGNTCNGCAACCTGGATTTCATTATCAAAGTGTCCGATATTNCATACAATNGCCTGGTCTTTCATTTTGCTCATATGCTCAGCAGTAATGATATCTTTGTTACCAGTTGTTGTGACAAAAATGTCTGCAGTTGCCAGAGCATCTTCCACAGTAGTTACCTGATATCCTGCCATGCATGCCTGTAATGCACAAATTGGATCAACCTCGGACACCATCACCCGGGCTTTTTCGTTAAAGAGNGANTCAGCAGAACCTTTGCCCACATCTCCAAAACCGCATACCATNGCAACTTTGCCGGAAATCATAACNTCCATGGCNCGTTTAATGCCATCAACCAAGGAATGGCGACAGCCATAGTTGTTATCAAATTTGGATTTGGTTACCGAATCATTGACATTGATTGCCTGGAAGAGAAGTTTTCCTTCTTCTTCCATTTGAATTAGGCGATGAACGCCAGTGGTGGTTTCTTCTGATACTCCTACCACACCCTGTGCAACCTTTGCCCAATGCCCNGGTTTCTCTGCTAAAGTTTTTTTGAGGAGATTTTTAATAACCTGTTCTTCGTGATTGTCGGAAGAACTATTCACCCAGTTTGAACCATTTTCCAATTCAACACCTTTGTGAATGAGCAAGGTTGCGTCACCTCCATCGTCCACAATTTGGTCGGGACCGGAACCATCAGGCCAGGTGAGGGCGTTCCATGTACAATCCCAGTAGTCTTCCAAAGTTTCACCCTTCCAAGCAAANACTGGTATACCCGCTGCAGCGATCGCTGCAGCTGCATGATCCTGTGTGGAAAATATATTGCAGGAACACCAACGAACATCTGCACCCAGTTCGATCAGGGTTTCAATTAGCACCGCTGTTTGTATGGTCATATGAAGTGAACCCATTATCTTTACCCCTGCCAATGGTTTCGATGGNCCATATTTTGCACGGGTAGCCATCAGTCCTGGCATTTCATGCTCGGCAATGGANATTTCTTTGCGTCCAAACTCAGCAAGTGTNATGTCTGCAACTTTATAGTCAAGGGATGCGGGTGCGATTGTTTCTGTCATAATTGTCATGGGTTATATAACGAACCTGTGGGTGATATAGATTACATTTTTGGATTACTAGCTTGCTGCCTGGAGAAGANCACTTGCACGACTGGTATCCTCCCAAGGTAATCCAGCTTTTCCAAAATGTCCGTAATGCGTAGTTTCCCGATAGATTGGACGAAGCAAGTTGAGCTGATTGACAATATTTGCGGGCTTGAATGAAAAAACCTCTTGGACTGCTTTTTCAATCTTGCTTTCTTCCACTTTCTCNGTTCCAAAACAATCGAGAGTGACGCTGGTTGGCTCTGGGTGTCCGATTGCATACGCAAGCTGAATCTCTGCACGATCCGCCAATCCAGCAGANACNACATTTTTCGCAACCCACCTGCACATGTAGGCTGCAGAACGGTCAACTTTACTTGGGTCCTTACCAGAAAAAGCNCCGCCTCCATGCCTACCCCATCCGCCATAGGTATCGACTATAATTTTACGTCCGGTTAATCCTGAGTCCCCCTGTGGCCCACCTATTACAAATCGTCCCGTGGGATTAATCANNTATTCGGTTTCAGATGAAAGTAATTCCTCGGGTAAGGAAGGTTTTACCACTTCTTCTGTAATAAATTGACGAATGGTTTCGTTGGATGCATCTGCTGCATGTTGGGTCGAAACCACAACATTTTTGATACCTACCATTTTACCATCCTCATACTGCAAGGCTACCTGAGACTTGCAGTCTGGACGCAACCAGGGAGCTTTTTCTCCAGCATGGCGTATTTCTGCCATCTTGCGCAAAATTCGATGTGCAAACATAACTGGGGCTGGCATCAGCTCTTCGGTTTCATTACAGGCATAACCAAACATAATTCCCTGATCACCCGCACCCTGTTCTGCGGTAGCCTTACCCTCGGCAGCAGCAGCATCCACCCCTTGGCCGATGTCACGGGATTGGGCAGTCAGTTGATTGGTAATGAAGACTTGGTCCGCATGAAAAATATCATCATCATTGGTATACCCAATTTTGCGAATCGCTTCACGAACGACACCTTCATAATCAAATTTTGCATCAGTGGTAATTTCACCCGCTATGGTGACGCAATTGCTTTTGACCANAGNCTCACAAGCTACCCTGCTATGTGGNTCCTGCTCNANGCAAGCGTCTAAAACACTATCAGATATGGAATCCGAGACTTTATCCGGATGTCCTTCGCCCACTGATTCAGAAGANAAAATAAATGATTTCGACATTCCAACATGGAATCAAAATCCCTAAGGAGGCGCAAGTTTATTCATCAACGCATCATGATGCGTTGATATGTTTTTATNTATTTTGATTTCCTCGAATGCAAATCGGTTAAATATTTACCGTATGCAGAAGAACCATGTCTTTTGGATGCCTTCTTAAGTTCCTCGAGACTCAACCAACCNTTATAAAGCCCAATTTCCTCTAAACAAGCGATCTTGAGTCCTTGTCGCCTTTCAATTACTTTCACAAAATCGGTAGCAGAGGCTAAGCTATCATGACTTCCGGTATCCAGCCAAGCGGTTCCTCTCCCCATCACCTCCACGGAGAGTTCACCAGCGTCTAAATANACGCGATTTAAATCCGTGATTTCCAATTCACCACGGGGAGATGGTTTGAGTGCCTTGGCACGGTTTGGTGCCTGCTCATCGTAAAAGTATAAACCGGGAACTGCGTAATTTGATTTCGGCTGAGATGGTTTTTCCTCCAGGGAAATTGCTTTTCCTGTCTGATCAAATTCGACTACTCCATAGCTTGTCGGGTCAGATACATGGTAACCAAATATTGTGGCACCGCTCGGACGATTATCAGCTTCAGCGAGAATTTGCTCCAGTTCATTACTGTAGAAAATATTGTCTCCCAGGATAAGACTCGATGGAGCACCATCCAAAAATTCTTCTGCAATGATCAGTGCCTGAGCCAATCCATCCGGACTGGGTTGTTCCGCAAAAGAGAAAGACACTCCAAAGCGGGAACCATCCCCCAGTAATTCCTTAAACATTGGAAGATCCCGAGGAGTCGAAATAATCAAAATTTCTTTAATTCCAGCAAGCATGAGAATGGATATCGGATAATAAACCATNGGTTTATCATAAACTGGCATCAACTGCTTACTCACGGCCATGGTCAATGGATAAAGACGGGTGCCAGATCCACCTGCCAATACAATTCCTTTACGCTTTTTCATGCCGTACCAAGTCTTTCCCGNTGGTATTTACCGCTTGTTACATTCTNGCACCATTGGGTGTTATCCAGATACCATTGGATTGTTTTTCTCATTCCTGTATCAAAGCTGTATTTGGGTGTCCAACCAAGCTCAGATTTTATTTTGGATCCATCAATGGCATANCTCCNNTCATGTCCAGGGCGATCCTTNACAAAAGTCTTGAGNTTTTGATGAGGAGAACCATGCGGCTTCAACTCATCGAGCACGCCACAAATAGTATCCACCACCTCAAGATTCGTTTTCTCGGAATTACCGCCAATACAGTAGGTCTCCCCTACCCGTCCGCGATTAAGAACCTCCCAAATAGCTGAACAGTGATCTTCCACATGTAACCAATCCCGAATATTTGCACCATCTCCATAGATTGGCAGCTTTTTTCCTTCACTCGCATTTAAAATTATGAGGGGGATTAATTTTTCCGGAAACTGATAAGGTCCGTAATTATTGGAACAGTTCGTTGTTAGAACTGGTAAACCAAAGGTATGATGATAAGCACGGACTAGGTGATCCGCNCCTGCTTTCGATGCAGAGTATGGGCTATTGGGAGAATAGGATGTGGATTCAGAAAATGCAGNATCATCTGCACTCAANGAACCATAAACCTCATCNGTGGACACATGCAAAAAACGAAGGTCTGACTTTCGGTCATCCGANACCGAGTTATGATATACCTTGAAAGATTCCAATAATCNCAAGGTCCCGACNACATTGGTTTGTACAAAGGGCTCAGGACCATCAATCGATCGGTCCACATGACTTTCGGCGGCAAAATTAACAACCGCATCAGGCTNATGGTCAGAAAGTAAATTCGAGACTAATNNACCATCACANATATCNCCTTTGCAAAATATATAACGAGAATCGCCCTCAAAATCGGCTAAGTTTTCNGGNTTTCCAGCATAGGTTTGCNTGTCTAGATTAATTACTTTTTTNCAATCGGTTTGTTCCAGCAGCAGACGAATAAAATTAGACCCGATAAAACCGAGTCCTCCGGTAACAAGAATATTCACGACAACACTGATTGACGCATCTTACGAATCGAGTCAATCATCGCTTCTTCAACCGGCCTCATCCCAATTCCAGCTTTTACTGCCTTTGTAGTATCAAGCACGCAATTCGAACGCGGAGTCTTTGCCGCCTTTTCCATAAATTCATGCTCAGACGCAAAGAAATTAAATTTTTTGCCGGTCAAACCCTCTTCAATCATCCAATTAGTCACTTGGCTAGTTGTTACCGAACCGGGATTGGTCATGTTGTACACGCCTGGTTCAACTTCTTTGGTAAAACACTCTATACATTTCTGGCAAAATTCATCAAGGTGCGAAACCGAATTTTCTGCTTCTAATAGATTCTCGTAATTGAGCAATTTTTGTAAATAGTTCCTTGGATTTGATTCGTGGTTAAACGGAATCCTTAATCTCCAGATGAAGCAATTTTGTGCACCTTCCAAAACCTCTTCCCCAAGCGCTTTTGTTCCGCTGTAAAAACTAAAGGGGGAAGATCGAAAAGAAAAGTTGGGCTCATCTTCTTCTGTCCACCCCTTCCCGTCGGATCTTCTTCCCGAATAGATACACCCACTTGAAATATGTCCCCAAGGAATTTTTAA
>NYYP01000037.1 GCA_002686835.1 Opitutia bacterium
GCATTTTCAAACCGCACACCATTCTTGGCCAGGTGGTCAATGTTGGGAGTTTTTACAATCGGATGCCCGGCACAACCAAGGGTATGGTTTCGCTGGTCATCCGCATAGAGCAAAAGAAGATTGGGTCGGGTAGGGGTATGATCTGATATTGTCGGCTTCTTTGCAAAAGCAGATATGGCTGATAAAAGGCTAAGAAAGAGGTAAAGTTTATGGTGGATCATATTTACAGTAGATTATTACTAAGTTCTATACATTAAGTTAAATCATCTGGTGGTGGAACGCCCGTCTCTCTTGTACTTCTCAAGGGTCTCGGTCATTTCCTGGACGATCCTAGGATGAGTCGATGCGAGGTTTTTGCTTTCCTTGGGGTCTGCGTCCAGGTCAAACAATTGAACTCTCGGTTTTGGAATCAGTTTCCACTTGCCTTTGCGGATAGCAAACTGCCCACCGAGGCTGTGGTTGACCACACTTGGATGGTTAGGGAGTTCAGTTGCTTCCCCGGTAAGCAGTTTCAGGATACTGGTGCTGTCCTCGGCCGAATTTTTCGGCAACGAGACATCGAGAATGTCGGCCACGGTGGCCATGAAGTCATTCATGCAAATGGTCTGCTTGCAGATCGAACCTGCCTTGATTCTTGCCGGCCATCTTGCCACGAAGGGAACCCGGTGACCACCCTCTTGAATTTGGCATTTTCGCCCCTTGAAATTATGCCGCAGGTCCACGCCTTTGGATTCAAGTTCCTCGAAATTTGCCGGAACCGCGGTTCCATTATCCGCACTGAAGATAATGAGTGTGTTCTTTGCTTGTCCGCTTTCCTTGAGGGCTTGCATGACCTGCCCAACCACCCAATCCGTTTCCATGACGAAATCACCATACAAGGTAATTCCGCTTTTTCCCTGAAAAGATTTACTTGGGGCAATCGGAGTGTGGGGAGAGGTGAGAGGAAGGTAGAGAAAGAAAGGTTTGTCCTGCTTGCTTTGCTCGTTGATCCACTCCACCGCCTTGTTTCCAAGTCCCACCAGAATGTCTTCCAGTTTCCATCCCGGAAGCATAGGGCCAGGGGTGCCATACATATTCTTTGGCTTAGGAACAGAGGGGATGCCTACCGTTTTATCGTTCTCGATCCAGAGGTAGGGCGGAAAGTTTGGTACATCTACCCCGAAGTAGTAATCAAATCCATGGTCAATGGGCCCTCCACGCACCGCTCTGGTGAAATCGATATTGCGGCCGACCGCGGCCACCCGCTCGGCACTCTCTTTTTTGTAACGGGCATCGGTAATTTTCAGGTGGGCATTGGCGGAGTTGCCCTCCTTGTCGAACCAGGTCATACCCAGGTGCCACTTGCCGACCATGCCCGTGGTGTATCCTTGCTCTCTGAGAAGTTCGGCAACCGTCAGCCTCTCAGGATCAATCAGAGGATTCCCCCAATCCCAGAGCACTGCCTTTTTCAGACGGGTGCGCCAGCAGTAGCGCCCGGTGAGCAGGCCGTAGCGGGTGGGAGTACAGACGGCCGAGCCCGAGTGTGCATCTGTAAAGTTCATGCCCTGGCTGATCAGGCGGTCGATGTGGGGGGTCTTGAGTGGGCCCATCGCCTCATTGTTAGCCGATACGGAATCGATCCCCATATCATCGGCGAGGATGAAGATAATGTTTGGTTTTTCCGCGGATGCAGGTTTCCCCCATGCACTCAAAGCGGTGACGAAAAAGAAACTGGAAAGAATAAATTTAGGTAAGTTCATAATACCTTATTTTTTCTTACCTTCATGAATTTTAACATCCTCATGGTAGAAGACGCCAATCACTCTTGTTTGGTTCCCTTTTAAGGTGGGGAAGTTGCCCCCCGGATTTCCGTCGTTGTCCTTGAGGTTGCAGGTCATTACATATCCTCCAAGTTCGGGAATATAAGCAATGTCGGGATCCTGAATGCGGTGGTTGTCCCAGTCATCAACTTCATCGGATCGGGGAGTGATTGCTTTTCCGAGGTAGGTAAAGGGTTCATTTAAATCTTTGGTTTTCCACGCCGTTACTTTGTAGGGACTACCTTTCGATTCGCGGTCGCAGTAGAGGAAGTATTCACCGTTGATCTTGGCAATAGTGGCATCGCCCACGCCATATTTGTGACCACCATCCGGATTCGGGGCTACCGCTTTTGGGTTGATCATTTTCCAGTCGCCCAAGCCAGTCATGGAGGTGAGATGGGCCAGGCTGGTACCGTCCGGACCATGGGGAAAATACCCATGCTCCCCAAAGATATGAAAGATTCCATCTTCGTAAAAAACCCCGAGGTCATCACATTCCTTGGATGGGAATGTTCCGGACGCTTTCCACTGGCCACTGGATTGGGCAAGGTCGCCTTGGTAAGTGTAAACAATTCCTTCCTCGTAAATATAATAGGTGTTGCCGACCTTCACCCCGTCATCGAATTCATAGTGTGGGCCAATCTTGTATTTCTTCTCCACTAACTCCCAGTCCGCACTGCTCCACGAGAAGGATTTTGCCCGCCAGAGTTGAGCATACTCTTTCACATGGCTAATGATCAGGTAGTAGGGATACTCCGCTCCTTCCTCCACAAAGATTACAGAGTCGTGGTTGTTCCCATACTCAAAAGTGAAGACTGGATTATCTACCGGCCGGTTCCAAGCCAGAGGATCAAATTTAGGTTTTGCGAGACATCCAAGAGGAAGGACAATGCAGAGAGCGTAAGTGGAGAATGCAGATAATAGCTTATTCATAGGGCGAGTCCTTAATTGCTTGGTTAAAAAGTTGGTTTCGTTCACGTTTCATCCGGGTAGCCCTCTTGGAAAAACGGGTAGCTAGGTTGGTGGTTTCCTGTGGGTCCTTGCCTAGGTTGTAAAGTTCGTCCTTAACCAATTTCCATGGGCCACGGCGAATGGCTCCATTTGCATCCCGTCCCCAGATTATGGTGCGTTCAGCAAGTTGTTTTGATTCAAAAAGGGCAGGGCTTGCGTCCACCCCATCAAACTGGTGATCCTTGGGCGGTTCAATTTTTGACATGGCCAGACTGGTGGGCATGATATCCATCCCCATGATTAACTCCGAGCATTTGCCGGGAGTAACTCTACCTGGTGCCCAGACAATCCCGGGCACACGGTGCCCGCCTTCATACATCGATGATTTACTGGCACGGGTAAGCGGGCTGGTGGTTTTATTGCCACCGGTTCCTCCATTGTCGGATATAAACCAGAGGATGGTATCGTTTGCCAAACCAAGGTTTTCAATTTCCTCGCGAATTTGCCCGACTCCTTCATCCAGGGGGAGGATAAAATGTTTGATCAACCAGTTCTCGTCATTGGGGTCTTTTGAATATGTCATTCCCTGTTCTCCCCACTGGGGAACTTTTCCTTTTTCCGGACCGCGTTGGATTTTGGAACCTCGTGCCTGATAGGGATTATGGGGTGTTCCATGAGCAGCATAAATAAAGAAGGGTTGATCTCTGTTTTTTCTGATGAACTTGATGGTGTGCTCGGTGATTAGATCGGTGTGGTAGCCGGGTTCATCAAGTAGTTTATCGTTTTGCCACCAATCCGTAATAATCATGCGGTCAAAGTGGGAATGTGCATCAATGTTCCCGCTAATGAATCCATTGAACTGATCAAACCCATGGTTTATGGGATTAAACTCCGGCTTGTATCCCAGGTGCCACTTGCCAAAAATTGCGGTGGCATATCCACCTTGCTTAAGAGCTTCCGCAAAAGTCCATTCCTTATCTGGCAAGCCTCGCTGGTGATCTTTGTGCTTCCGGTCGGCATTGATTACCACATGACATCCGGATCGGTGCTGATAACGACCCGTCATCAAAGCGGCACGGGTAGGTGAGCAAACCGCACCATTGGAATGAAAGTCAGTAAGCAGCAGCCCCTGGGAGGCCAGTTTATCAATTTCTGGAGTCTTGAAGTATTGGTTGTCGTAACAACTCAACCCTCCGTATCCCATATCATCGACGAGGATCACAATAATATTGGGCGGCCGTTTTTCCGATGCAGTTGTGGTAATGCAAAGAAGCAAGAAGGCAAAGATGGAATAGAATTGTTTCATGAGGGCTTTGGTAAGAAGGCTAGTATTAAGAAAACAATTCTAAACCCGAAGTTAAATCTCCAAGTTCGATGATCTTTTTTTGATTAAGTGTCCAAAATTTAGTCTTGGAGTGCTTATACCTTGAACCAATCAATTTTTATGAAACAAGCAATGTCCAGGTCCATAATTCTTACTCTTATCATTATTTTCACGCATCCCATTTCATTTGCACAAAAAGAATATAGTGGGATTTATCCACACCTTGCTGTGTTTAATGATGGAACCGAATGTGGTATAGGGACAGTTGTCCCATGGGCAGACCGATTATGGATCACCACATACTCCGCCCATGTGCTTGATGGTAAGACGGATAGGCTGTTCCAAATAGCTTCGGATCTTTCCTCGATTGAGGAACGGCCAGAGCTTGGTGGAAGCACTCCGACTGGTCGCTTGATCCATAAAGAGAGTGACCAGCTTTTTATCGGTTCCTATGCCATAAATCGTAAAGGGGAAGTTCGTGAGATTCCTGTATCGAAAATGCCTGGCCGTATAACTGCGATTGCTCGGCATCTAACAGATCCTGCCAACAAGGTTTACTATGCAACCATGGAGGAAGGACTTTACGAGGTCGATGTCCATACCTTAGAGGTTGGGTGTTTAATAAGAGATGGAAATTGGAACCATCCAAAAAGCAACGATCCATTTAGAGGGGTGGCTTCATCTAGGTTACCCGGTTACCACGGCAAAGGACTGTATAGTGGGCAGGGATTTCTCATTTATTCAAATAACGGAGAAGATAAGAACCCGGAAGCACTGACCAATCCATTAATTCCATCCGGAGCATTGGCCTCCTGGCAGGGAGTGGGCGATTGGAAATTGATACGTCGTAATCAGTTTACCGAGGTTACCGGACCTGGCGATATCTATGGAAATGAAAACCCGGAGACTGATCCGATTTGGGCCCTGGGGTGGGACGCTCGTTCTATCATTCTTATGCTGTTTGAGAGTGGCAAATGGCATGCCTATCGCTTACCAAAGGCTAGCCATAGTTATGATGGAGCACATGGTTGGAATACAGAATGGCCACGCATTCGAGATATCGGTGAGAAGGATTTATTAATGACCATGCACGGCATGTTTTGGAGTTTTCCACGAACATTTAGTAGTGGTAATTCCATAGGTATTAAGCCCCTTTCGACCTACCTGAAAGTAATTGGAGACTTCTGTCGATACAAGGACCGTATTGCTATTGGGTGTGATGACACTGCCAACAGGGAATTCCTTAATCGAAGAAAAGCGAAGGGGCATCTTGCCGCTCCTCAATCTCAATCAAATCTTTGGTTTATAGAACCAGAAATGCTCGATCAAATTGGGCCGGTTATTGGACGAGGGGCAGTTTGGCTAAATGACAAAGTTCAAGCGAATGAACCATCTGATCCATTCCTCATTTCGGGGTTTCAAAAAAGAGCACTTCATCTTGTCACCGATCAGAAGGCAAAGTTGACCATCGAAATTGATACGAAAGGGAATGGAAAGTGGGAGGAATTCGAAGAGGTCGAGATTGATGGGTATGCTTGGTACAGATTAGATCCTGACTTGAACGCAACCTGGGTAAGGCTTCGCTCCGCAAATTCATTGGGCAAGGCCACCGCCTGGTTTCATCTGGGTAATGATGAAGAGAAGTATGAGCCAAAGTCTTCAAAATTTTTTGGACTAGCTGAAAGTTCTTCCGAGGTGGTAGTTGGCGGTCTCCTCCAGGCGAAGGACCATAACCAAAGAACCCTAGATTTTGGGGCAGTAAACAAAGATGGGAAAATTGGCAGGTATGTTCTGGATAAGTCGATGGAGCTCAAATTAATCCCCAATGAGAAGGCATGGCACAGTCTTCACAAGGGTACAGCGATTCCATCGAGGAAGGGAATATTGGAAGTAGATCATGCATCAGTAATTTATCTGGACGATAAAGGAAGACGGTTCCGACTACCAATGAATCCGGGCTACCTGAACCCCGGTTCACTTGGGTTTGGCCGTCTTTGCCGAGAAGTTGCAACTGAGCGGGACTTATTCAATTGTCATGGCACATTTTTTGAGTTGCCCGCAGAAAATGCCGGTGGTTTTTCGATGATTCGTCCGGTATCCACTCACAACCTTAAAATTAAGGATTACTGTAGCTACCGGGGACTGCTTGTTCTTTCTGGAATTGATATGACCAGGATTGGAACCAATCGGAACATCATTGTAAGTGATGATGGGAAAGCTGCACTTTGGGTAGGTGCAATTGATGATCTTTGGTCTTTGGGGAAACCAGTTGGTTTAGGTGCAGTATGGAAGGAAGATAAGGTAATGGCAGGTAAGTATTCGGACCCTTATCTAATGACTGGGTACGACAAAAAGTCACTCCTTCTAGCCAGTTCCAATAATACAAAAATATCTGCCGAAGTGGATATATCGGGCATGGGGGATTGGCATGTCTTTAAGGAATTTCAATTAAAGTCAGGCGAGGAAATTAAATACAAATTTCCATCCTCATTTCAGGCTTACTGGATACGGTTCATTACCGATACAGAAACAAACGCTACTGTCATGCTGACTTATGAATAATTCGAATTTGATAGTCGAAATAAAAGCAGTGAACTAAACTTGCCCATAACTTGATCACAAAAGAAGATCCAGATCCAACCGAGGTATTTCTCAAACTCTTGTCTATGTATGAGAGAGATATCCGGGTTTATGTAATTGCGATGGTTGGAAAGGTCTGTGATGCCGAAGAAATTCTTCAGGATGTACGACTGGCAATGTGGAAGAATTTTGATCAGTTTGAGCAGGGGACAAACTTCAAGGCATGGGCTAGAAAAATTGCTTATCATCGAATTCTTACTTTTCGAACTAATCGTTCACGGGAAGCGAGGAGGGCTGAGTTGTCGCGGGAATTCTATGATTCCATAAACAACGCAGTTGAAAAAGTTGTGGAGCAGGGACCCCATCAGGAGATTCTTTCACAATGCCTTCAGAAATTAAGCACGGAACATCTAAAAATTATTCGACTTAGGTATACTGATGGTAAATCAGTTGAGGAAGTATCCAGGTCAATCAAGCGTACGGTTACTGCGACATATCGTGTGATCAGCCGAATTCGTGAGTCATTACGCAAGTGTGTATATGCACATGCATCTATCCATTAGTGTATGAATAAAAAGATAGATATCGAGTTGTTGGCAGAGAAATACCTTGCGGGTTCATTGACTGCAGAAGAAACGGATCACCTGAATGCTTTGATTAATACCGATAAGTCTTTTTCCAAGCAGTTTGCTCAGCTTTTGGTAATACATGGTCAAATGGTGGATCTTTTAAGTGAAGAGGAAGGNAAGGGCGATAGGTTGNTTCCCTTNAAAACACAAAAGCAAACATNCAAAAAACCATATAGTTTTTGGCTGGCAGTTGCCGCNTGTGTGACCTTGCTNNTTTCTTTTGTAATTANCTTTAATTTGCAAGAAAGCCGAAAAGCAGGCGGGNTAATTGCTGAAATATCAGCAACTGATTACGCAGTTTGGGGAGAGTGTACTCTCCCGACAGCCAAGGGTAGCCAACTTTCGACCGGTAAACTTGAATTAAAAGAGGGTCTTGCTACTTTACATTTTATTTCAGGTGCAGAGGTTATTCTGGATGGTGCTGTTTCCATTGAGCTTCTTTCCGCAATGTCACTCAAATTAGAGGAAGGTTTGCTTGTCTCAGATATTCCAGAGTCAGCACATGGATTTACTATTGTTACCCCCGGAGCCAAAGCGATTGATCATGGGACCAGGTTTTTAACCAAGGTTTCGAAGGGAGGAGGCACTACTGTGATGGATGTTTTGGAGGGAGAAGTTGAACTGGTCGATGATCGTACCAAAGAGAGTCGATTTTTTAATGGGGGAGAAGGAGCTTCAATCTCTGTGAAAAAAGATGGCTTTGCCAAACGAACTCATAAAAGAGGGGAGTTCTCACTGGCTGAATCTTCTGCTTCAGANACAGGTGTNACTAAGTTTGTTTCAATCAGTACAGCTGATCCTGGTGGCAGGGATGCAACGGTGATAAGAGGGGACTTTGACTTCCATCATGATCCTTCCTTGGTCATGATAAAAAATACAAATGATCAATTTTCCCGCAAGGGGTACCTCGGTTTTGATTGTTCAACATTAAACCTGGAGGATGCAAAGTCTGTGGAATTGATAATGAATTTTGTGTACAGTGGCTACGGTGCGGCTGCCTTAAGTAAGACCTCCACTTTCTCAGTTTGGGGAATTCTTTCTGATGATCTTGATACCTGGAAGCAAGGACGCATTCCCTGGGCAACTGCTCCAGCCAATATAGACGATGCTGGTATTTTGAATACAGAATTTGCCAGGCGNCTAGGGGAATTTAGTGTTCCTCGGGGTCGCCACAATGCAGAATATCGATTTAAATCGGAAGACCTTCTTTCCCTCATCCAGAAGGACAAAAATCAATTCCTCACCCTGGCAATTGTTTGCGAAGATTTTCATGCGGGCAGTGACTTTGTTTACAGTATGATTGGGGGTCTTGAAAAAAGCGGGAAAGCACCTTCTTTGAATTTTGCATTCTGAAAATGGGCCTGAAAANTTTTGGTATGTGTCCCAGTTAGGTGACCTTTTATATAAATTATCATTTTATTATTTCTTATGAAAATTGTCATTTTGGATGGATACACAACAAACCCAGGAGACCAGAGTTGGAAGGCGTTGGAAAAGTATGGGGAGCTTGTTGTCTATGACCGCACCTCAGCAGAGCAGGTTGTTGAAAGATGTTTGGACTGTCAGGTCGTGCTGACCAATAAGGTAATTCTCGATGCAGAAATTCTGCAACAGTTGCCTTCACTTAAATATATCGGTGTCTTGGCTACTGGCACCAATGTGATCGATCTGAGCTTTGCCAGGCAAGTGGGG
This sequence comes from Opitutia bacterium, assembly GCA_002686835.1. Classification (GTDB taxonomy): domain Bacteria; phylum Verrucomicrobiota; class Verrucomicrobiia; order Opitutales; family Seribacteraceae; genus Chordibacter. The sequence continues at coordinate 8,976 of NYYP01000037.1, forward strand.
ATATGTGTTACCAATGTACCCGGTTACAGCACTGATTCAGTGGTTCAGTTGATTCTCGGCTTTATGCTTCATTTCAGTTCGATGGTGAGCCCGCACAATGATGCGGTGCATCGAGGGGATTGGGAGAAATCCAAAGATTTTAGTTTTACTCTTGGTAGCTTGAATGAATTGAGCTGTATGACAATTGGGATAGTCGGTTTGGGTGCAATCGGCAGAAAGTTGGCTGCAGTGGCAGATGCCATTGGTATGCGGATTTTTGCCGCTCCTCAATCAAGTATGAATCGTTTGAAGTTATCATTTAATGTGGAATGGAAATCACTCGACGATGTCCTCACTCAGGCGGATTTCCTGTCTTTGAATTGTCCACTTACTCCGGATACGGAGAAAATGATCAATGCTTCACGTTTGAAAAAGATGAAAAGATCTGCGGTCCTAATCAATACCGGTCGTGGTCAACTAGTCGATGAGGAGGCACTGGCCNATGCATTGAATAATCGAATCATTGCAGGTGCTGGNTTGGATGTTCTTAGTTCTGAACCACCCCGTTCAGATAATCCTNTGCTAAGTGCTAAAAATTGCGTAATTACCCCCCATATTGCCTGGGCAAGCAAACAAGCAAGAGAGCGACTCATCGGTATTGCTGTGGCCAATTTATCAGCTTACTTAAAGGGTGATCCACAAAATATGGTCTGATTTAACCTGGTTACTTTTTTAAGTTTTTAAGGATTGCACATCCATATGCTACTGGGTCTTAGTCATCATTTGAGCATTCACTTTAGACCGCCAGTCCTGAAGTTCCTGCTTTAATTGATTGGTGATTTTTGGTTTCTCGGATGCCAGGTTCTGGCGCTCCCCACGATCTTTTTCCAAGTCATACAATTCGAAGGCTTCGGCTTCATCGAAAACTGATTTTTCAAACCACTCAATCAGTTTGTATTTCCCATGGCGGATCGCTCCCTGTGGCCCAAGTCCGGAACCATGGTAGTGTGGGAAGTGCCAGAAGACACTTTCCCGGTTTAGCTTTTGATCAGGCTGTCTAAAGAGTGATACCAAACTGATTCCATCCACACCAGAACTAGAGCTAGCTTTGGCCAGTTCGGTAAAGGTAGGGAAAAAATCATTACTGATTACCACTTCATCGCAGGTGGTGTTTGACTGGATCACCGCTGGCCATCTTAGGATTAATGGCATGCGGATTCCTCCTTCATAAAGATCTCCCTTGCTCCCACGGAGGGGGGCACCGACTTTGGGGCCGAGTTGCCCATTGTCGGAAAAGAAAACAACCAGGGTATTTTCTTCGAGCTTAAGATCGCGAAGTTTTTGCATCAACTGTCCAAAGCTTTGGTCAAGAGTTTCGAGCATCGCTCCCTGCCTTGGGTTGAGCACACCATTTTTTTGAGCACCTTTTTTGCGATTGTATTTTTCAATGAGTTCGGGCTTTTCGATTTCCGGATCGTGTATGCTGTTGTGAGTGACATAGCAGAAAAAAGGGCGGTCTTTATTTGCCTCAAAAAATGCAAGGGAACGCTCGGTGATTTCCCTGACATGGTGCCAGTCATTCTTATATTTACTGGGTGGTCCGGCTCTTGGTTTATGGGTGGTGAATACATCATCAAATCCCTGTGATCCAGGATCGCCCGGGCGGCCAGGTTCGTACTTTTTGTCGTGGTTGAGATGCCACTTGCCAAAATGTCCGGTTGCATAGCCAGCTGCTTTTAACGATTCAGCAAGGGTAACTTCTTCCAGCGGTAGTCCCTGTTGCATCTTTGGAGTGACCAATCGTCTTTTGGGTTTGTGACCTGGAATGTAATCGGTGAGGTGCAACCGGGCGGGATATTTGCCAGTCATAATACTTGCCCGTGTCGGGGAGCAAACCGCAGCTGCTGCATAGGCATGATCAAAGCGCATACCATCCTTGGCTAGCTGATCGATATTGGGAGTTTCGTAAAAGGAACTGCCATAGCAACCCACCTGGTGTCTGCCCAAATCATCGACCAGAAAGAAGAGGATGTTTGGCTGGTCGGAAGATATCTTTGCCTCAGTAGTTTGAGGGAAAGTGAACAAAGACAGGACTAGCGAGAGGATTGGGTACCACCACTTTGCTTTGAATTTAGTAAGGTACATTAAGAAGGTAACCATCGAAGTAAGAAAATCATGCTACCTAATTTTGCTGACTACTCACAGATAATTGTGAAGCAGTTCAGAATATTTTTCTTACCCCTTAAAATTCGATTTCTACCTGCTCGGCCTGCTGCGAATGTTCGGGCTTTANGCAGTGTAATTCAAGGTTGGCTGAAGCTTTGGTCATTTTCATATCAATCCAGCCATGGGCGTGGCCTTTCCCAAAGTAGTAACTGACCGCGGGTTGTCCAATGATGTGCAGATGTGCGTGCTTGCTATTCAGCCATTCGTGGGTGTGCCCGTGAATGTAGGCATGGGCATGTTTTCTTTGGGTGAGTACTTTTAAAAGAGCTTCCCCATCCTTCATTCCTCGGATTGGCCGGACGCCACGGTTACGCGAAGGATTGTAATGTGCAAAGATAAGAGTCGGTTTATTTTTTCGTTCGTCGAGTTGTTGAGCCAGCCAGTCCAATTGTTTGTCTCCAAGCATCCCTCTTTTGCCAGAGTCCAGCAGGATAAGGTTTGCATGGGGTAGTTCCAATACATCCGCGTGGATACCGATTTGTTCTCTCTTGAGAAAAGGGAGTAACTTCCAAAGTTTTTCGCGGGTGTCATGATTACCAATGGTTATATGAACAGTGATGCCCGCCTTACGGATCGGTTCAATCAGCCGGAGAAATTCTTTGTACTCTGCTTCGGTTCCCCGGCTTAGGGCACAGTCCCCATTGATGATCAGGTTGGCTGGCCGCGGATTGAGGGCGATCACCTCCCTGGCGGATTGAGTAAGGCAATCCGCCATATTTACCCATTCGTGCTCCTCTTCCTTAACCGGGGAACCCGGCCATTTGGTACCGGGGTAGGAGCGTTTTGGATCGTCGCTGATATGGGTATCCGCAAGGAGGGCCACCCGGTTGGGGTCAAAGGTTGGCTGCTTTCCCACCACATGAGATTTGATCCATGCACTACCACTCAAGGCAAGCGAACCTCTGATAAAGTTTCGGCGGGTTATGGGTACTAGGGTAATGGGCATGGTGGTAATCCTATTACTTNTACTTACTTCAGGTTTTTCGGGAAGCTGAATTCTGCCCAGACCGGCTTGTGGTCGGACAAGGCTTTCTTTAATTCAATGATTCCACCTTCCGTCACCTTGGCTTTTGACTTGGTGCTGTAAAAAATATGATCGATCACTCCGTGGTTCTTTGTGGGATCCAGGGCATTGTAAGTAAATTCTTTGGATACATCAATTTTGAGATCCTCCCATGTTGCCCGCATGCCCGCTTGCTGAATTTCCTCGAGAGCATGATCTCCCATCTCGTTATTAAAATCTCCGAGCACAATGATCCGGTCAGTTTTATCTTTGGGCAGGATCTCATTGGCCAACCGGTAGGCATGGCCTGTATTATGACTGTCTGTCGAACGGCAGATATGGAGGGAATAAAAAGAAATGGGAATGCCGTTTATCTGAGTGACTGCCCGGACCACGGATGCCGGGTTCCATGAACGCTTTCGCTGAACAGTGAGTTCATGCTCGAACGTGCTTTGCAGGGGTGTCCGGCTGAGGATGGATTTGTATTTGTCCTTATGATTGGCGGATGAAATTTTGCCCACATAAGTATGCTTCATGCCCAGGACTTTGCCCACGCGAGCGGTCCACTCCCCGTCTGGGACTTCATTAAATCCGATGATATCCAAGTTGTAGGGCTTGAACATTTTGCCAATTTCTTCAGGCGAAGCATTTTTGCCAAACTCCACATTGTACGCAGCTACCCGCACGGAAATGGGTTCTTTTGCCATATCGTCAATTACTGACTTCAAATTTGTCAGGACCGTTTGTTCGCGCTCAGAAACGGAGTCAAATTTGAGATTTTTCTTTGCAAAATGACCCGTGAACTTTTGATAGGTGTATTTATTATTCCAGTTGTTTAACAAAACACCGTAGTCGACATTACGAGCCCAGGTCTGACCACTTCTTAGGTACCAGACGTAGACATGCTCCTTAACGCGCTCACCTTTTCCGGATAGTACGGGCCACAAACTTACCCCATCTCCCGGATAATTCTCGGGCAGTGGAGCTCCAGACACTTCACAAAGAGTCGGCATGATATCGGAGAACTCAACCAGTTCTTTGGAT
>NYYP01000038.1 GCA_002686835.1 Opitutia bacterium
TCGTAGCCATCCAATGATATCCCATTAGGAAAATACTGGATGTTGGTTTCAGGAATGCCCAACCGATTACCCATATGTTTGGCAAAGTAAAGACTTGGGGAAACACAGGTATCCAGTTTCCCTGCACCACCACTTAAAAGCTTCCATGCTTCTTCACGGTACTGAGGATATAAGGAATCGAGAAAGCCATCCTCGCCCTGAAAGAAACCAATCACAGGAATGCCTAATTCCTCACGAACTGCCCGCCCCACCCCGGCGAGTAAGATGGTGGAAAGAATTAGTACATCTGGCTGTCCATGCTCCCTGAACCAGTCGATCACTTTTCCCACCTCCTTGGCGAGCGGGCCGTCCTTTGCCCGAAAGGTGGAGAGGGTAATTTCACCAAGCTGGCGAGGTGTGGTTATTCCCCTCTTTCCCGCCACCCAGCGGAGTAAGGATTCATGGTTAAACAGATCATCCAACCATTTTGGGGTCTTTCGAAAGATCGCGGATTTATGTTGTAAGTACACATTTAACCCGCCCAAAAAAATCGGGCTGTTCTTAGCACCAGCACTTTCCTCATCCAAGAGATGAGGGAGGTAGGTGGTCAGCATGGTAACCTCATGACCATCATCGATTAAATGACGGGCCAGTGAGTTATCCCGCATACATACCCCGCAATGATAATTGCCCGTGCCGGGCGTAAGGAAAGCAATCCTCACGCGGGGGTCTTGGCAAGCCCGTGCTCCACGGGTTTTGGAAGGCGGGCAAGATCGGACATCGATTCAAATAATTCTTTAAAATCCTGATCATCAACATTGCCAATCAGGCAATCAGTCAACGCACCGCGCAGATGCTCGCCCCGCTTGACCAAGTCCCCAAAACTAAAATCAGGATCATAAAAAGCATAAACGATCTTTCGCATCGTTTCGATGGATGACTGCATTTTTTTCCCATAGCCATCAAAGGATTGTGCGGTGACCGGTCCGGCAGACAAAGCAGCATCCACTTCATCTGCGAGCATCGCACCGCTTTTAAGAGCGAGAAATACACCCGAAGAAAACACTGGATCTAAAAATCCCAGAGCATCCCCCGCCAGCACCAAGCCATCCATCGAACAGTACTGGTTGCGGTAAGAATATTCACCGGTAATTCGATACTCCCCCACCTGTTCACCTACAGATAAATGTTCTTCGATCCATGCGTTGTTCATTATCTCGCGCTCAAAAATTTTCGCATGGTTCTTGGTCGATCCATTAAACAAATAATCCCGTTCGGCCACAATGCCCACGCTGACCATATCTTCACTTAAAGGAATATACCAAAACCATCCTTTGCCCGGCAGATAGGCTACTGTAGTTGCTCCCTCATCAAGACCGGGGTCACGCTTGGCACCTTTGTAATAAGTCCACAAGGCGACTTTTTTGAGTTCAGGATCACGGACCATCCAGTTCTCCTTGTGGGCAGCAAAACAGTCTCTCCCTGAAGCATCGATTACAACAGGGGCAGTAAGAACGAGTTCACCAAACTCCTGCGAGTTCGCCTTGATTCCAGTCACACGCCCACCATTCTTAATCAGTCGATTGGCCTTGGTTTGCTCTAATACTGAAGCTCCGTTTTCCCGGGCCTTATTTAAAATCATCTGGTCAAATTCTTCCCTCCATACCTGCCAGGTGGTGGAGGATGGATGATCAAAATGTTGGAAAAAATAAAAGGGTTGGGAAAGAAAGCCGTCCTCCCGTACAAACTGAACACAATATTTTCTTGGGTTTGCCGATTCCATCAATTGATCGATAAGTCCGAGCCGCTCCAATGGGAAATAACAAAAAGGCATCAGGGATTCTCCAACATGGTAACGGGGAAATTTTTCCTTTTCCACGATCAAGACATCCCTTCCCTTCTCAGCAAGCAATGCACCGGTGGTGGAACCGGCTGGGCCCGCCCCCACCACAATGGCATCGTATTCTGTTTTAGAGGATATCATTATTTTCTATTAACTATTCAATCTGCCCGGTAAATAAACTCAAGCTGAGATCTGGGTATTAAACCGGTGGTAAAACTTCAACAATCTGGGCAATGGTCTCGCCAGTACGGGTCTCGATCCGGTTGCTTCGCCCAAATAAAGGCCGGTCAATATCGATAGCAAATGCACCTTTGAGTGCTTCATCAGGAATGATCGTAAAAAATCCACGCAAGGAACAGGCATAGGGAATCCGTCCCTGGTTGAGAATCGCACCCAGGGGCATTTGGGCGGCAATCACTGCTTCCTTGGCTGGCTCCGACAATTGATTCAATTGAATTTCGATCGCCCCATATTCCACAGGTCGTGGGTTTGATTCGATGGTTTCCAGAATAACTTCCCGAAAATAATTTTTGCCGTCGTTGGAAGAATGCAACCTCCTTACTTTGATTGATGAACGGTAAGCGCTTTCCAAACGACTGGTCATATCTCCTTCATGTACGAGCAATTGTTTGTAAGGCTGGGGGAGAGCACTTGGTTCAAGCACCTCGTACTCCAGGCCTGGCAGACCACGGGCACGACGCATCATGCTTAATGGGTGAAGCAATCCAGGATATATTTTTTCAGGTTCTGCCATACGAAGGGAAAAAGAGGGTTAGACATAGCGAGCGTCCTGATGATAAGGAAGAAAAAATTGATGCAGTAGGGAATCTACCCGCAGAAGAGCATCGCGAGAGAGTATCCAAAGGTCAGAATGTTTTGTAAGAATTCCTTTCCCCTCCCAATCATCAATAATGCCCTGGTATCTTGCCCCGGCATCGATTCCAAATTTTTCCAGGAAATAACTCGGCCGGACCGCGCCTAGCTTCCACTGCAAAATAAATTCTCGAATGAATCGTTCCTCCTCCGTAGTAAGCAGGGCACGACGAACGATTGGTTTTTCCTGCTCCATACTTTTGCAGTATTCTTCAAACTGAGTAATGTTTTGATAATGGATACCGCCGAGGTGTCCGAAGGATGCAACCCCAAGAGCCACCATATCCGCACCTCCCCAAAGTTGATCACGGTATTGAAACTTTGTCTGGTCTGGGTTCTTTACCGCGGTGCAGGTACTAGTGACCGAATACCCATTTTCCTCCAACTTGGAAAAAGCTTCCGCGACCCATCTTCTCTTGGTTGGCCAATCCGCCACCGGAGCAGATAATTTCCCCTCCCCCTTCATCGTTTGATAAATTGTGGTATTGAAGGGTACTTCCATTTGATAAATGGTCACACAATCGGGAGACAATTCCAACACACGTTCAATACACTCTGACCAGTTATCATCTGTTTCCTCCAGCATTCCGGCAATCAGATCGATGTTTATATTTTCAATCCCCGCATCCCTGGCCCATTGATAAGCACGGAACACTTCGCCCGATCGGTGCGCCCGACCATTGGTTTCCAAAATACGATCAGAAAAATTCTCGATCCCCAAACTCAGCCGGGTGACTCCAAAGTCCCTGATTGCCTGGACTTTTTTTTCCGTCAGGGTGCCCGGTTCACACTCAAAGGTCACTTCTTCCGCCTCATCCCAGGGCAGGATATCTTTCATTCGGTTGGTCAGTTCAGTCAATTGCTGAGCAGAAAGATAAGACGGTGTGCCTCCTCCAAAATAGATAAACTTTGGCTTACGACCCGCCAGGTAGGGGGACTTTGAATACTTTTCCAACTCCTTTATTGTAGCATCAAGGTAGCGTCGCACATCTGATGAATTCTTATCAGTGTAGACACGAAAGTAACAAAAGTGACATCGCCTACGGCAGAACGGCACATGGTAATACAGTCCTAACGGTGCTTGACCAGGAGATGGACTGTTAAGCAGCGAGTCCACACAAGGGATATCCTTTTCATTCCAGAATGAAAAAGGCGGATAATTGGCAATGAAGTAATTTCCTGCTTTGGTATCCTCCCGGGTTTCCCGATCTGGCTTAATAAAGGTGGAATCACTCATGGTCGCACTTGCATGGTATTAAAGGCATAGAGATTTCCATCCTCACATCCAACGAAAATCCATCCCTCCGCTAAGGCACAGGCACTTGAGATAGAGGCACCTATCTCGTACTGGGTAATTTTTTTTCCTGTATTTAAATCGATCAGGCAGAGTTTTCCATCCATCGATCCGACCACTACTCTATCCCCGGCAATGACCGGGGGTCCATCTATTCGCCCACGAGCGGAGTAGCGCCAGTGCTGCTTGCCCGTTCTTCGATCAATGGCATGCAATCCCTTGTCCCGCCCTCCAATAATCACCCATTTCTGGGTGACTGCAGGTGAAGAAAAGTAAGGGAAATTTCTTGGTTCATAGTTCCACAATATCTCGCCCTTCTCCAGATCAATTGCTTGCACCGCCCTGTCCATATTGCCAACGTACCCTATGGAATCCCACACGCCTACAGAAGATGCAATCGGTGCTCCCAAATCCACCTGCCTGATCAATTTTCCATCGCTTAGAGAAACCACATAGAGTTGTGCATCGCATCCACCAAACACCACGAACTGATCGTTCCAAATGGCAGGAGTCCCATTAACATAGTTCATGGTTTCAAACTTCCATACGGGATGGCCTGTTTCCCCATCCACACAGTGCAGAAAGTTATCATAACTTCCCACCAAAATGAGGGATTTTTTACTGACGGGGTGAAGAGCATGATTAGGCGCCCCCACTATTTCTCCCAAAGTTTCATACGCCCAAAGTCGCTTACCACTTGCCTGCTCAAAACAAATCAACCAGCCATCCTTACTTCCAACAAATACTCTGTCTGATTGCAACAGAGCAGGTGCATCCACCCCGATGCCCGCCTCCGCCTGCCAGAGGGTTTTTCCAGTCCTGGCATCAATTGCATGAAAGTCACCCGTTGGTCCTCCCAAAAAGATTTTTCCACCTTCAACAACTGGGGAAGACTTTAAAAACTTGCCCACTTCAAAGGTCCATTCGAGCACCAGTTCATCCCCCAAATTTCCAGATGCAATTCCACACAGCGAAGGATCGCCACGATGATTAGGCCAGTCTGCATGAAGGTTCAAAAGAAATATTAAAAAGAGGACCGGGCAGATCCAGAATACTTTACACTTTTGAGTCATTCCTTACCCGGCATAGGAATCAATCGATTGATAAATCCGAGACAATTCAGGCTCTCCGACTGGTCGGGGATTAAAACCAGCAGTCCATTGATCGGCCGCATCTTTTGATAATTCTTTAATTGAGGAAGGCTCAAACCCAACCGAAGAAAGACGGGTGGGAAGATTGGAAATTTTGCGCAGGTATAAAACTTTTTTCAGGAGTATATCAAAAGCAAGTGAGTCCGACGCCCCAGAATCTGTAAGCCCAGTTTCACGGGCCAATTGAGCATAAACCATTCCCACCTTCGGGTCTTTCTGATTGTAGGAAAGAACAGCTGGCAATGTCAGCCCGACTGCCTGACCATGGACCACTCCTCTGTGCGAAGTTAATGGATTGGCCATGGCATGGGCGGCACCAAGCATACTTCTCTCGATCGCCGCACCGGCATGGGCGGCACCGAGCAACACCTTCCCACGGGCATCCAGGTTTTCCGGCTCGTTCCAAACGGCGGTAAGATTTTGCATCAATAAGGAAAATCCCTTTCGTGCATGACTATCCGACCTAGCGTTGCGTTTTTTGCACACCACCGATTCAAGGGTGTGAGCAAGGGCATCCATTCCTGTAGCAGCACAGACTGAAAAAGGTTGAGACAAAGTAAGCTGAGGATCAAGCAAGGTAACTTTAGGTAACGCGGTTGTATCTCCGCAGGCCATTTTGCGATGGGTCTGATCTTGAGAGATCAGGGCATAGGACTGGCACTCGCTCCCGGTCCCCGCAGTTGTAGGAATTGCAATCATGGGAAGCAATGGACGCTCTGCTTTTCCGACACCCCAATAGTCCTGCATCGACCCACCGTTGGTCAGTATGAAGTTCGTACCCTTGGCCGTGTCAAGAGAACTACCGCCACCAACGCCCACGATCAGATCGATCCCCAGGTGTGCCACCTCCCGTGCACATGTGCGAATACTAGAATCTGTGGGGTTTTCAATCGTACCATCGAATAAGTATGTTTTAAGACCCGCTGATTGTAATGATGCAATAATCTTTTGGGGGTGTCCGGCAGATAGCACGCCCGCATCCGTGATTACCAATGCATGACTTCCGAGTTGCTTGGCAAATTCCCCAACCCTGACCGATACTCCCGCACCAAAAACAACCTGCTGTTGAATTGGATCAGTAGGATGAAAAAAGGAGGCATTCGAAGCACTCTGGATGGAACATTCTGTCATGTATTAAAACATCCATTTTTTCTCACGCAGCCATACCGATGGATCGGCGCTTGTAGAGAAATTCAAACAGATTTCCTTCGTGTGGTTGGTCCCAGGATACTTTCATAGTTGAAATAGGCCCGATATTTAATCGTTCAATGCGGGAGTCCATCAAGAGTTCATTCTTGAATATATCTGATTTTGTAATGGCCGAAACTACCAGTGTTGGACCGATTATATCGAGCATTTCTGACTGGGGAACTTCCACCACACTGGCATAGGGGCAGAGAAATTCACGGTTTGATAGAGGATGGTTAATCGATTCACATGCAACAATGGTGGGACGTAAATAGGTACCATCCTCAGTCTGGACCAACCTGGGCCCATCGCGATATGGTGCAGTCGCATCATAGGCACCCGCCTCCGCAAGGTCACACTCGATGGCGGAATCTATCCACTCTGCCATTTTGGGATTGGCAAACCCAGAAAGGACTGCTTTGGGATCATCCACCGGTAAGGGCTTGAGCGGTCCAAGCCGCTTGCCCAGGGCATCTGCAATTTCCCTGGCATACTTGGGGACAATAATGGCGGATGCATTAATGCAACTCCTTCCTCCATTCTCGGAAATGGAGGACACCATCAGATCGATGTAATCTGGCCAGTTCTCTATTTCATCATCACCGATTAAAATCTTACTGAATCCAGGTCCATGTACCTGAACCCCCGGATTCCCGGCATATTGATCAGTGGTTGTTTTATCACCAAAAATTAAGGCACGGTCACAAAGCCTGAGAATATCAGCAGCTCCTTCGTGATCGGTCGGATAAAACCCGAACGCCTGGGCGGGACATCCAGCCAAAATGAACGCCTGCATCAATCGATATGGCGTCCATGGCTCGTCCTTGCCGGGTTTCATAATTACGGGAATTTTCAAGGGGATCGCCGGTAGCCAGAGGGAATTAACCGCCGGGGAATTACTGGGCATGACCAGTCCCAATGCCTTGGTGGTGGGATGGAAGCACACCGGTGACCCGGACTGTTCCCCATACCCCCGGTCCAATACCTCCAAGTCCAACCCGCGGGTCAAACCGTTCAATATGGTGCTCATGTGGGAGAGTGCATGGTGGATTTTCTCCATATTCCTACGAACCATCACATGGGGGAGGCCACTGGTGGATGAAAGCGTCCCTACATATTCCTCTGGGCTCTGAACTAATCCGTCTAACCCGATGGGCAGGTCATCGTGCAAAAATATATCCCCTGCTTTTTTACAAATTTCCAAAAGTTCAATGGAAGTGAATTTTTGCAGGGCCGCCCGTGCAGAACCAATTTTTTTTAGATCCCTTCGAATAACGCCCGGATTTACCTGACTGAGAGTTGCCCGAATTGTTCCATCCCGGTAGTCGATTACTTCTGAATGATTTAAGCTTTGGTATGGTTGTCCCAAGCGAAGACATGGCAAGTGAGGTGTGGTTCTCATAATAATTAATAGACCCCCTCCACGATTTTTTTCTCCATCGCTCCAAAAGGACGGATTTCAGCCACTCCGTCCCAGGGTGCTTCAGACCATGGTTTTCTGCGGATCGCTTCATCGCGTTCCAGGAACTTGGGCATAAAAAATTCCTTGGTCAGGGTAGTAAGCTCCACCCTCCCCCAATCATCATATTCAACAGGCTGTCCAGTGGTGGAATCAATCACTCGCAAAACTGCCCTCGGCTGAGGGGCATAATACGCAATGGAATAATCATTTTCAGGACCGAATGGACGATGGCGCGCCAGCCCCATCAAAGTATTGCCATAGGTTGGCACAAACCCGATTTTGCCATTTTCACAAACTTCTTCCTCAAGAAAACGGGCATATTGACGATCCATAGTAGTGCCACCACAAAACACTCCTTTTATACCCGCCTGGACTAGGTCCCGCCGCTCCGCCAGTGCTTCTAATAATTTTGGCGTTGTGAACAGAGCACTTACTTTGCGGTGTTTCAGAATAGTGAGTGCCTGTTCGACCACATGGTCCATGTAGGCGCGGGCCTGGTCAAACTGTTGCGTTGCAATCAATCGCTTTACCCAACGGGGGTCAAGATCCACGAAGTAGCAGGAGCACCCCCTCTCATTGGCTAAATGTTCAATGGCGAGACGCAGACGACGAGGCCCAGTCGGGCCAACCATCATCCAATACTGATTTTTGGGGAAATGTTGGTCATTCAATGTCTTGGAAAACTCGGTGTAATCGATTCGGAAATCATCCCACCCGATCCTCTGCTTGGGCATACCGGTGGTACCACCTGTTTCAAACACATTAAAAGGCCGATCCGAAAACTTTTGGGGCACCCAAACTTCGTTGGGCAAATCCCTCAACCATCCGTCCTCAAAATAGGGGAATTTTTCACAAAGATCGCTAAAGGTGCGAACTTCTTCCAAAGGATTCCAGTCCTGTTCTTTTGCCCAGTTCAGCCAAAAAGGACATCCCGTATTTTCGGAAAAGTGCCAGTGGATGATTTCTGCAACATGGTTATCAAGTGCTTGAGCTGCCTCTTTGATTTGATTTTCGCTAGCCATAATAGTTAAATTCCTATCCGCAGTCCGGGATATTCGCAATCAAGACTGAGGCGGAAAAAATCGATCAATTGTGGACTGTGCCGGTGGACGCGTGAGTAAAGAAACGATCACCAATGAACCTGCAGATGCAAAAAAACAGATCGCCGCCGGAACAATTCCGGGACCGACAAAATATTCACCTCCATACCCTGACTGGTGGAAAAAATAGGCCCAGGTAATCAGTGCAGTGACAATGCAGGCAATCGCACCTGCTCCGGTTACCCGCTTCCAATACAGAGCAGAAAAAACAAGAGGGAAAAGGGCGGAAAATCCACTGAAGCACCAAATGGCTAGATCAAAAACATTCACATTTTTCAGGACCATTGCGAGAAGGTAAGTGATCCCCACAATCAAAACAATAAATGTACGGGCGATTTTTAATTTCTGGGCATCGGTGTAGGCGTTTTCTCCCGCCCGGCTGACTACAATATCATTGGTAAATACAGTGCCCAGGCAAAGAAACTGAGAGTCGAGTGAGGACATGATCGCGGCTAAAACCCCGGCGGTTAACAAGCCTGTGAGTAACGGGTCGCCCACCAGCATATTTAACATGGCCGACAACACAGCAGGGGGCGGAATTGCGGGAGGGAGGAGGCCACTCGCCCACGAACCAATAAGTACGCATGGAACCCATACAATCATGATACAAATTGGATGGGCAATAACAGTAAGCTTGAATGCCTTTGCATTGCGGGCGGTCAGCCAATGCTGAAAAAGGTGAGGAAACATACCAACGCTCAGGGGAATGAATAAATAAGTGACAAAAGTAATCAAGGGCATACCGAGCTCTCTGCGGAAAGAAACAAACTCTCCACTTTTGGGGTCTTTCTTTTTGAATTCTGCCACAATTGGATCACGACCAAGATGAGGATGGCGGTCCGTCAGTTCGGAACTATGTCCATCCAGTACCCGCCCAACCTTTTTGGACTTTTCGTGCTTGGCCAATGATCTGGTTGCCGAATCAAACCGATAATCCTGCACAAGATCACCTGACTCAGTTATACGCATCGGCACCTTGCCCGCCTGCTCCAATCCTCCAAGGGACTGGACCACAAAATAGAAGGCAACTATTCCCATAACCATAAAAACGAGCGTTTGAAAAGCATTTGCAATGGCCGCGCCACGAGAACCTCCGATAAAGACATAGGTCAGCACAACCAGGCATATGACCAGTCCGGTCAACCATGGTGGCACACCTCCTAACCAGGCAGGAATTGTGGGGTTGGTAAAGAATTCCGGAAAGGCACCTGCGGTCACCGGCTCAATTACTTTTCCTGCCCCGATGATCCCAATCAAAAGATAGGGAATCACCAGTAGTACGAGGATAGGAAAAAGCAGATAGCCAATGCCCACACTATCAAAACGTTCACGGAAGAATTGAATCTGGGTGAGATAACCATGTCTTTTGCCCAGGGCCCACAAGCGAATACCCACGAGAAAGAAGATTGCCATGTGCACTAAACCACTGATGGATGCCATCAATCCGTAAGTGCCAATCCCCCGCTCAAAGGATTTGCCGGTTGAACCGACCAGTGCAAATGCAGTCATCGTGGTACCAAACACGCTCATCAAAAGAAGAAATGGACCGATGCTATGCGTTGCCACAAAGAAATCCCTGCTTGTTCCCCGGAACATTCGACTGCTNCCCCAGCCCAAAAGNAGCAGAACCATAAGGTAGCAAACAATAATCAGTAGAACATTCATCGAGAAAAAATCAGTCAAAAAGGGTGTGGACTATCCAGCGCCCTTGTCTCCTTTTTGCTCCGCATATTCCTCCCATTCCTTCGGCCAAGTCTTCACCACTGCCCAGANGCCCAAGANAGAACAGGCGATGGAGAAAAAGGCGTGATAAAGTAAACCNATAGGCATTCCCAAAAGAATTACTTCCTCAGATGACCAGTTCCAAAAGTCCTGGTGTAAAAACAATAATGCAAAAAATAATCCCCAGAAGATTTTCATAGATTGTTTATTTTGGTCGGACTGGAAAACAGGAGGGTTTTATTTGCCCACAGCATAGAGATGGGTCTGGGTGGAAATATAAAGCGTTTGATTGGCCACCACGGGAGAACTGTATATCGGTGCACCAAGATTGATTGCTTCGGGCTCGGAAAATTCTTTGCCATGAGCAAAGATTAAGAGGTCACCATCCTCATTTCCCAGGAGTACTCTGCCATCGACCAATAATGTGGACCCCCAAATCCTGCTGTAAGAATCGTAGGTCCAGTAAACTTCACCAGTCTCTGCATCCAGGCAGTGAAGAATGCCAGCATATTCTGCCTGATAAACCAATCCGTCCGCCACCGAGGGAGTCGAAATAGTCCTGCCAATTTCTGTGTTTTTCCACAGTACCTTACCTGTTTTTGCATCGATACAGGATAGTCGCCCCACCCCATCTCCATGCTCGGGGTCCTGTCCGATCGAACAGTAAATTTTGTCTTGGTACAAAACCGGAGTGGCAATCAATTCGCTGGGGCCTGGAGGGGTGGCGTAGGGGATTTTTCTCCCCTCCTTATCAACCCGGTAGTTAGGTTCATTGCAGTCCACCTTCCAGAGTGGAACAAATAGGTCGAATCCTTCCTCGTCCTGCCTGGTTTCATTTGGGTAAGCATAAAGAAAACCGTCCGTTCCTCCCCAAAACAAAATATCCTGGCCCTCTATCTTTCCATAAGTCAAAGATGACCAAGCCGCATGTAAAGCATGCTGGCTTGCNCCTGAGCCATCCTCACCAAGCAGTTCACCAGTATTTTTATCAAGTGCGATCCAGCTGGGGGAAAGCGGGCTGGGTATATTTGTATGCGACCAGTCCACTCCATTGGAAGTCGCCACGTATAACTGATCTCCCACGATCAGGGCGGATGAACTGGTAACATTATGGGGGAATACGCCCANTTCATCCCTCATATCATAACGCCAAATAATATCCGCATCCATTTCTGTATCCAGCGAATCAATCGATCCTTTGGGGCGCACATAGCTTTGCTCATCCTTGTAAGGCCCATCGTTCCCGTCTTGCATACCATCCAAATCCAAGCAGACAACCTCACACCGATTTGTAACCACATAGGCCTTGCCATCCTCGATTGCGGGTGATGAGCAAACGCCAATATATTCCCAGTCACTTACCTTGCCGGCACCTAGCTTTGGGATGACCAATTGCCAGGCAAAGGATCCGTCGACCTCGTTAAAGCACATGACAATCCCCCGGTCTCCTTTCTTTTTGGGGTCGCGCATGGATTCATTGTTGGTCCCGACAAGTACTTTTCCTTCCCCGATGGTTACATTTCCATAAGCCTGTGAGCCCAGCTTGGCCACCCACTTGACATTTTGAGTGGTATCCAGGTCGACNCTTTCATCATCTCTGAGTTCCCCTGGTTTGAATTCAAAGGTAATGCCTTCCTCTGAAGATACCATATTGCGGGATTGATCTTTNCCCCAAGTTGGCCAGTCGTCCGCACGCAGATGAGACCAAGCGATAAAGGTAAAGATGAAGGAAAGTAAAAAAGTGGGGTGTTTCATTTTCTGCGAGAATATATAGATCCTGAGTTATGGCTTTTTATAAATATTTAGGTTGTCAAAGTAGACTTTCTTTTTGCTTTGCGGAGACANGGCATAAATACCTGCAGCTCCCTGCCTGTGAGGTTTAGTATGGATTTCTTCCAGGCTCCATTCATCAGGCTCTGGTTCTTCCCGTGGCCATGCCTTTGCACGGATTAATCCGCTGCCATCATCCTGCAAATCAATCTGGGTTTTGATACGATACCATATGTTTGCTTCAATGGGAAATGGCACAGACCTTTCAAACCGGTCATAATTGGAAACCACCTGCAGGGTGTTGGCATTTCCAACCAAAGCAAAAATATACCTTTGGTTAATCACTCCGATCGTTGACTTTATTCTTCGGTTTCCATCCACCTTGGCATCCATTTCCACAATGTAATCACTGTCTTTCCAGGACCCCACAAAATTGATCGC
This sequence comes from Opitutia bacterium, assembly GCA_002686835.1. GTDB lineage: Bacteria > Verrucomicrobiota > Verrucomicrobiia > Opitutales > Seribacteraceae > Chordibacter. Next base: position 12,824 of record NYYP01000038.1, read on the forward strand.
TCTTTGAAAAAGCACACGGTCCAAAGTATTTCCAGCCACTCGTTCACCACCAAGGTCTTGAACTTGCCAGCGCATCCTTGCACCTAACCAGGGTAAGGGAGGATAAGAGAAAGATATGCCATCCGACGCTATCTGATTAAGAGTGTATCCATCCTGAAAATCCTCGCGGTAAGGAAGAGCCGGTAGAATTCGGCCCCTGGTAACCGCAGTCAGGCCTTCATAGCTAACCTGAACTGCCCCGGCGGAAAGCTTAGCTGATGGTAATGCGTGTAAACTTCCTGGACCCACCACCGTTAAGTTGCCATCCAGTTCTGCCCGGACTTTTGCACTTGGAGGTATCCACTTTTCCCAAGTTAATCCATCTCCGAGCTGTTTGATCCTGCGACCTGAGGAATCCAGTGCAAACACCCGGAACTTTACTTTTTTTCCGGCAGATAAACTGAATTCAGAAGGAACTATTTGTAAGGATTTGATTTCTCCAGTTTTGTCACTGTTGAAGGGCTCTGCGGAACGGAAAGGCTTGGGGCTGATAGAATTTCCGAAGCAATACAGTTTATTTTTTGCCTGGATTAGAATTTTTCCCTGTGCAATTGCCGGTGCTGCCAGNCAGGCGTGACCAAGGTCAATTTTATTTAGAATTTTTCCATGATTACCAACATCCTCAACCACNTAAACATGGCCATCAAACATGGGGATGTATAATTTTCCATCGGCCCAAGTGGGGGCAGCGTGTATTTGATCAGGAGCGAGCTTTACCACCCAAATGGTCCCCCCTGTGCGGGCGTCGTTGCAAAATAATTCACCCGTTTTCACCGAAGTGTATACCCGGTCTTTGTAGAGTACGGGCGAACTCGTGAAAGATTCGAGCTCCTCGTTTCGCCAGGCTTCGTCCTCTGGCCCCAGTTCCAAAATTGGCTCACCAAGAACCGGGAGTTTATGAGGCTTTCTTATGCCTACCATCCTGCCGATCTTCGAACTATCTATGTTTTCTTTTCCATGTACAGCAATTACCAGGTCCTGATGAAGGACTACTCCGGCATTCACTCCACCGTGAGACATTTTAAAACGCCACAATGGCTGGCCAGTACGGGCATCCACACAAACAACATGCCCACAACCTGTTCCACTGTAAAAAACCCGCCTGCCATCTTCTAAATCCTCAAAGACAAGAGGCGCAAAGGAGCTATCCTGTGGCGTGGTGCCGGGGGTTGATGTCCAGACCAATTCGCCGGTTATTTTATCAAACGCATAGAAGCGGTCTCTGGCCGGGCCATTCGTTCCCCAGTTTGCTGTGATTGCATGCAGGATCACCAAGTCCTCGTCCACGCAGGGTCCTCCCGTGCGCCCATTGGGAAAGGTTAGGCGGGCGAATTCCTCCATCAATGATCTTTCCCATAACAATGATCCATCAGGAGAAAATCCNGCCAACAAGCCTGGGCTCGTTTGAAAGAAAACATTTCCCGTTTCTCGATCAACACAGGCCGAGCCTACTCCATAACGATCATAAACAATATCGCTAATGAAATCTTGCCTCCGCCTATCCCAGATCAATTCTCCGCTTTCTATATCAAGGCAGGTCAAACTTTCCTCGACTTTTTCTCCGCTGCCATAGTATCCAAATTGATAGACTTTATTACCTGCAACCACGGGAATTCCTCCACCCTGAATTTCATAGGTCCAAACGGTGGTTCCATTGAGTTCATCAGGCAATCCCGTTTCGGTAGATACCCCCATTCCAAGGTCCCCCCGGGCAAAAAGCCAGTTCGATGATTTGTCCTCCAAATGCACCGTGCTGCTTGCTTTGATCAATGTCTGCGTAGGGGATGAAAACCGGATACAGGAAGTCAGTAAAATAGAGATCGGAAAAAGAAAAATAAACAGGTGAAAAGACTTCATAAACCTAGAAAAAATACATGTTTGATTAGCGATTAATAGGTAACCCCAGAGTGAATAACGTCAATCAAGCATGGCATGGTTGGATAATCATAATTCTCAATGAGCTCTACTTTTTTCCCATTGCCAAGCACACCCAAGTGCCAGAACTCGAACGACAGTGCATGCGTCCATTCGCGTAAGTCAGGGGTGTCCAGTTATTCTTTCCCCCGAGGACTTGAAAGCGGGCAACCTCATTAAACCCATCCGGGGATGCATCGACTAAGGCAAGCTCTCCACGATCACTCAGGACTGCCAATGTTTTATTGATCAAAATCACTGTCCCCACTCCATATCCCCGCTCCTCCCAGGTTTTTCTGCCCTCAGTAAGCTCCAGGCAAAAAAGAGTGGCACGATTGGCATTGGCCCCCGTCTGGCCATGAATTCCATAAGCCCAACCTTCCCGGTACACAAGGCTTGCCATCTGGCATGCAACCCCTTCTGACTCCCAAAGAACACTCGGTTGGGAGCCNTCTAAGTCAAGCAATGCCGCACCTTTCCCATAGCCACTTGCCACTAAAATTTTATGCCCGAGATCTAATGGCTGCGCTGCATTTACTTCATACCTGGTCCGGTGCTGATAGGAAATTTTTTCTTGGCCCGTCCCAAGGTCATGTATGGACAAACCGGCTTGGTTAAAAACGACAACTTCATTCTGGTTTGCTTTTCTTACATAAGGGCTGGCATAACCTGCCTCTACTCTTCCGCCACGCCAAATTTTCTTACCTGTTTGTGCATCTAGGGCGACCAAAGATCCATGAGGACTTCCTGTCTGAACCACAATTTTTTCGTTGGTAAACAAAGGTGCCCCCGCATATCCCCAAGTCGGACAACGACCATCCAAATCCTTCACCAAATGAGTTTTCCAGACGAGTTTGCCAGTCCTTGCATTCAGGCAGAAAAGTGGCCCTTCATGCCCCTGCAAATAAACTTTTCCCTTAGCAATCGTTGGGGTGGATCGACTCCCGCCCTGAAAATACTTGTCTCCCAAGGCCGAATCATAACTATGGGTCCACTTGATATCTCCGCTTTTTGCATCCACACAAAAGAGGGTATTTTTTTTATTTTTANATCCCTGGGTATAAGCCANTCCATCCACCTCAATTACTGATGAGTATCCAAGCCCAACCTCGTGCTTCCACAAAATGTCAGGCTCTTCATCACCCCAATCAAGTCGTAATGATTTTTCTTGGGAAGTGTGGTTGTTCTGCGGGCCTCCATAAGTTGGCCAGTCTAAGCCAAAAGAAGAAATTTTCCCGAAGAAGAAAACAAAAAAGAGGAACAGCAGTGACTTCATTTCACTAACCCTTTGGGTTAAGCTATATTAAAGTCAATACATACTTACTGCATCTAAGAAAAGATTTTCAGACCTTAGCCTGCGATATCGGCTAGCCCTTAGATTGGACCGAGTGTAGATTGATTATCAAAAGTTAAAANGAGTTCTAAATCATCGGCATAATAAGAACTCGTATTGGCCAATAAAGAATCAGGCCCAAATTTTCGGGCAGTCAAAGAAATTACCACAAATTCGGCATCGTGGGGGATTTCCAGTTCTGAACTCAATTCGTTCCAAGTACTTGGGTCACGGTCTGCGGAAAGTTTTTGGTCAGAACGAACCAATTCTTGTGGTGAAAGACTTTCTTCTTTTTTGAAAGCTTGTAAGGTAATACCAAATTCTGCCCCTTCCTGGGAATCGCCGAAGCTTTGATTGAATTTAACCGCGGCATAAATCTTCGCCTTTTCATTGGTGGACTTTTTGATTGCCTGACGGACATCCAGAACTTGAACAGTTTCTTCGATCTCAGCAGTTTGACTCTCAACACTGACTGCCATCTTTTCAAACCCCATCATGTTCGAACCGGATGCGGGCAAAATCCCGTTCTCTGCAGGGGTAAGCATCGCGTGCATCCGGTTCCACCGCTTGATCGGTCCAAAATATTCAAAAATTCCATGTTGTGGAGGAGATTGTCTATCCTGTAAAATTTCAATCGCCCTTCGGGCTTGCTCTTCCAGACTGGGGCTTTGCAACGAAAAGCTCTTGTGCTCGAAATCCCGAAACTTTTCAAACGGGGTTTGGGCAGTATCGCTGAGTTGTGCCACGCTACCAACCTGTGAGTCCGTGGAAACAGGAGTTGGCGAATGGTCAGCATAAGATTGTGTATTGTCTGACCCCATGGGCTGGTAAGTCCACCAAATAGCTGTCATCGCTAAGAATACCGCCGCCAAAGATCCAGCCCAGAAAGGGAAGCTCAATAAAACAAATTTTTTGGAATTTTCAAAAGCCAGGGGCGTATCAGCTATATCATTGGACTCCCAATGTAACAAAGATTCCAGACGTATGTATTCCAAGTATGTCCTCCGATTGTCGGCGGAGTTTGCCAACAACATAGATAGTTTTTTGTGGTCTGTCTCAGAAATTTCACCATCCAGCAATTGGGAGGTCAAATGGCCAAGTTCCTCATTAATACTTTGATTCATATTGTTTGTCTCTGTGCTTAATTAGCACTTATTCACAATATGATACATATTTTTTGAGTTTTTTTATAAATCGTTTTCGGCCTCCAAAAGCGGAATTTTCAGCCGAACACATTGGATAAGATTTTGGCGTATACGAAAAAGAGTGCCAGAAATTGCCCCAATCGGCCGACTCATCGCCTTGCTGATATCTTTCATCGAACGGTCTTCCTTAAATCGCATCCTGGAAATTTCTTTCATGTGGGCGGGTAATAAATCATAGCAAATTTGTAAGGCTCGTTGGCTCAGTTGATGCTTGCGGGCATCAAATTCCTCGCTGGCCAAGGTTTCCACTAATTCATTACTGAAATATATTTTGCTCCTTTTTCTTTTGGTCAGATGGGCAAGCACCTGATACCGGGCAATATTAAAGGCCCAGGATCGAAAATTACCCTCTGGGTCGTATTCCTTGGATTTTTGGCAAAGAATTAAATTGGTTTCCTGCAAAACATCCTCGGCATCACTCCGGTTGGGCAACAAACAGAGTATGAAAGAGTAAAGGTTTCTTTGCACCCCAACCAGTTTTTGAGAAAATTCAAAGGATACAGAGTTGTCAGTCACACTCCTATTGGAATGAGGTTTTTAATATTAGTCAATTACTGATGAATTTTCCTTAACCGTTTGGTTGCCAAAATGAACTTTCTAAGTTTTGATTCAAATTATGCAGCCTTGGCAGTGTATCGCTCTAATCGTCGTGAGTATAGCGGTATTTTTTTACGCCAGCTATTTGGAAGATATTAATAAGACTGCAGATTCTTCCCTTGTTTCACTTGTGGAACACTCTCAATCACAGGAAGATAAGTCCGCGCAATCCGATCAAAACATCTCCTCAACCTGGGCGGAAGTCTTTCTCGTCCTCGAGTCTGGAGTTGTCGAGGATTATGCCCTTTCTTTTCATGAAGAATCGCTCGATTCCAGAACATTCCATACTAGACTTTTTGATGAACTTAACAAAAGTCCAGTGGCTAAAGATCTCATTTTAAAGCCCTTTACTAGCGATTTACTTGAAGGTAATGAAATCGAAATTCTCTCGTCTCTGGTTTCGATTCGTCCGAAATCTCAAAAGTCTCTGGAAATCATTTGCAAGGGTCACTCAACCCGTGCCGCTAATTTGTTATCAGAATTAATCATTCGAAATTACAATTGGTTAATCACATCAGAAACCTCGGACTCTCCTCTTCCGGATAGTTTGGTAAAAAAACTGTCGAAATATCAGGAACTTGAATCCCAAATGGAAGATCTCAAAATTAAAATTCAGGAAGAAATGAGAGGGACTCCGGAGGAAAGCGTTGAAGTGATGGCCATCCGCTCGGAGATCATGCAGGTGGATGAGGAGGTAAACCAGTTTAAGCAGTACCTCTTGAAGATTGATCAAATTCACAAAGAGAAATTAAGCCCCCATGAATATCTCCATATCCCACCAATCCGAGACTTTGGCAAAGTTACGCAACTGGCCGATATTTTGGAACAGTTAAAATCCATGCGACTTGATAGTTCACTTAATTCATTTACCAGAGATCAAGTGGAAAAGAATATCCTCGCAAACAGTAAAGAGCTNGAAAAGGAGGTGGTATCTGCGATTGAAGAAATCAAACAAAACGTTGCCAGTTTGCTACTCCAAAAGAAGGAACTTCAGCAGGCTGCATTTGACAACCTTTCCGAGACCAAGATTGCCAAAGCCAAAAATGCCAGCCTGGAGAAGTTTAACCAAATCAAGAAAGTGGCACTTGATGCAAAAAAAGAATACGAAGACGCGACTCTTTTGTGGATGTCATGCAAGTCTTCCTACTCTCTTTTCCGGGTCTCAAATTAATCGGCTTTACCCTATTGGAACGACAAGCAAAGCAGACTTTATCAACCAATGCAGAAAAATAATTTTACGTTTTTGCAAAATATATTTGTTCCCCGGGTTCCAGGCTTAAAACTATCCCTGCTCCAGAACTTTTCAGGCGGTGATTTCAAAGCCGGGATCAATGTTGCCCTGCTCGCCATCCCCCAGGGTATGGCTTATGCCTTGGTGGCAGGACTTCCTATACATTATGGTCTTTTTGGCTCTGCCATCGCCGCCTTGTTAGGTGGCATTTTTGGAGGTGGCAGATTTATCACCCTTGGTCCTACGAATGCCACAGCCGTTCTTTTATTTGGGGCGTTTGCCGGTGCTGGTCTCATCGGACAAAACGGATTGGCCACAAGTTCTGCTTTGTTGCTCCTCCCCATCATTCTAGCCACTTCCGGTCTCCTGCTGGTTATTGCAAGTATGTTCCGCGTTTCCTTTATCGTTCAGTTTGTTTCCAGAACCGTAATTACCGGATACATCACGGCGGCGGCTTGTTTGATTGTGGCCAATCAGGGGCGCCATGTTTTGGGCATTTCCACAACTGATGATGCCCCACCCTCCACCTTCCTTGGTATAATTTATTTTTTATCGACCCATCTGGAATTAATCTCCCTACCAGCGGTCATACTTAGTGGTATTACTGTAGCAATTTATTTTCTGCTCAAAATTTTCTCTCCGTCCTTACCAAGCGTTGCGGGTGCTCTAGTCGTGGCATCCATTTCAGGACATTTCATGGAAACTCTCGGTCTGCCGGTCATTTGTTTAGAAAACTTTTCCCTGGGTAATGATCTCTTAATCTTACCCAGCCTTGAATTGCTTACAGTTCACGGTCCGCTGATTCTTTCCACATCCCTGGCAGTGTGTCTTCTTTGTTTACTTGAGGGCCTTTCAATAGGGAAATCGTTATCTGCCAGAGCAGGCGGGCGAATAGATACCAACCAGGAGACTTTTTCGATTGGAATGGGTAATCTTGGGTGTTCCCTTTTTTCAGGTATGCCAGCATCTGGATCCCTGACCCGTTCCACCCTCAGCGTGGCCAGCGGTGCCAAATCCAATATGGCCAATCTTTTAACCGGCCTAATTATTCTGGTCGGAGTATTTTTGCTCAACGATTTTGTTCGGTTCGTTCCCCTTTGCTCGTTGGCAACCTTGGTTATTTTTATCGGATTATCATTGGTCAAATTCCGGCAGATTAAAACTGTCGCCCGAGCAACCCGGTCAGATGCCTTTGCGTTTGCAGTCACTTTGGTGGTTGGACTCGTGTTCTCATTACAATTGGCAATTTTTTCAGGCGTCATTACTTCCATTTTGTTATTCCTAAGAAAGGTCGCTCAGCCGCAGTTGGTTGAATATGGTTACACCGCAGAAGGAGACCTTGCCGAAGCATCCGTACACACAAAGCGGGCCGAGCCTGAAGTCTTCATTGTNCATGTGGAGGGAGAATTATTCTTTGCGGCTGCCGATTTATTNTATGAACAAATTCGNCGGGTTGGCGAGGACCCCAACCAGAAGGTTTTAGTTTTAAAAATGCTCAATGCCCACAATATGGACGCAACCTCCGTATTGGCACTCGAAGAATTGCTGGAATATTTAAAAGAGAAAGACTGTCATGTAATTCTCTGTGAGGTACGCAAGGATTGCCTGCGCATTCTTAAAAACTCCGGAGTTCTTTCGAGAATGAATCGTAGAAATGTTTTCCCCTACATTCCCAGTAACCCCACCCTTTCCACCGCAAAGGCGATCAGGAGGTCCAAGTCACTGATTGTAGGTGGCCAAGCTAAAGTTACGATAGTTGCAGAAGGTCAGAAGGAAAAATCCTAAGCCTTTTACAATTTTTCAAATTCGCTTGATTGAAAGATTAAATCAACGGCGGTGGATTAAAATCGTCAGTGCCATCTGGTGGCATTTTTTTTGTCTCCGAAAGGATATCAGGAGTAGGAGGCTTGTTTTCTGTACTGTGATCAATCACATCTTCCCTTTCTTCCCTTTGAGCACTTTCTTCGACCGCTTTCTGTTCCAAAAACCGCGTATGATTAAATTGCTCGATTGCTTTGAGTTCAAGCAGGGCTGCCTGATGCTGTTCTTTTAAATCTGCTAAGTTTGCATTCATCGACTCCCTATGGGCAGAGTCGTACCCGGCTCCAGAAAGTTCTTTTTCCTTCAACCTGATTTCCCGCGCTAACTGTTTGATTTTAGCGAGTAAAACCTCTTTTTTGGAACCGTAATTAAACTTGGGGGAGATGTATTTTTTGGCACTCAGAAATGTAGTGTGGCTGCCTTCTTTGATCGAGTCCTTTTCTTTTTTCAGAACTTTCAGGTACCCCAAGCAGGCTTCAATATCCTGATCTACAGATTGTCCGTTGTCCCTTTTCTTGCGAAGTTCTCTGATTTGGCCGCGTAAATCGTCCATTTCTTCCTGAACTTTCTGCCGAGCAATGATTCGTTTCTTAACTTCAGATTGCTCGGCATGCTCTTCTTGATTCATTAGTACTTAGCTTAAAAAACGGAATTTGATACTTAAAATGTTGAATAAAAAACCTACATAGATTCAAACGAATCTGTCAAACCTCGTAAAAGGAAATAGAATTTTCCCAACACTTTCTCTGTATCTTTTGGGATAGCAAAGAATCGGCAAATTTGCCAATTACGGGAAGGTGAGCGGGCTCATTTCTTTTTCCCCGGTATGGCACGGGGGAAAGGTATGGACAATCAGTCTCGATCATCAAATTTTCCACTCCTTGGTATTTTACTGCCTCCAGGAGTGTATCGTTCTTTGGAAAAGTAATGATACCGGTGAATGAGGCTCTTCCTCCACGCTCAATCAGTTGAGATATCTCATTTATTCCCTCAGAAAAACAATGGAACACCACTCTTTCCCAATCTACTCCAGATTGGTCAATTTCGCTCACACAATCATCAAATGCACAACGAGAATGAATAATGATTGGGGCAGCAAGTTCCTTGGCAAGATGTAATTGTGCTCGAAATGCTTCTTTTTGCCAAAAAATGATTTTCTCGGCTTTTTTTTCGTCCTTGGGCAATCTNAAATAATCCAGGCCTATTTCACCGAGTGCCACGGGAGCAGAGGTTCGATCCCAGCATTTTTTAAGCCCTGATATTTGTTCGGTCCAATTTTCATCCACATATCCGGNATGCAATCCGGCTGAGAAATAAATTTTTTCTGGATACCGTTGAGCGATATCTCCGTAATCCGTCCAATCCTCTTTTGATGTGCCTACTGTGACCATTTTTTCTACCCCCGCATCCTCTGCTCTTTGCAGAACTTGCTCTAATTCCTGCTTTTGCAGGAAAGTCTGTAAGTGACAATGTGTATCAAACCAAGACATCTACTCGACCAATACGAAAAGTTCTGCCATATTCGCGACTCTAAACACTCCCTTGTGAAGAAATCTTTTATCTCTCAAACCGACTGAACTATGGAAAATGTAATTATTTTAGGAACCGGATGTGCCGGATTCACCGCTGGTATCTATACCGCCCGTGCCAACCTTGACCCCCTCATCCTGGAGGGCAAACAACCTGGTGGCCAGCTGACCACCACCTCCGAGGTGGAGAATTTTCCAGGCTTTCCCGAAGGCGTGGATGGGTATGAATTGATGAATAATTTGCGCAAGCAGGCAACTAAGTTTGGTGCCCGTGTGGAAAACGCCTTTATTGACCGGGTCGAATTTTCTGATGACCGAAAAGTTCTCTATTCCGGTGAAAAGAGCTATGAGGCAAAAGTTGTCATTATTGCAACGGGAGCCGCTCCCAGATTACTGGGAATTCCTGGAGAACAAGAAATGTATGGGGGCAAGGGAGTAACAACCTGTGCCACCTGTGATGGTGCCTTTTATCGGGATATGGATGTGGTGGTGGTCGGTGGTGGAGATTCCGCCTGCGAGGAGGCGCTCTTCCTTACCCGTTTTTGTTCCAAAGTCACACTGGTCCACCGGAGGGATGAATTGCGGGCCTCCAAGATCATGGCTGAACGTACTTTAGCCCATGAAAAAATTGAGGCAGTGTGGGATTCTGCGGTGGAAGAAATCCTGCCCGGAGAAGATGGGCGGGTGCNGGCAATCAAAACCAAAAACCTTAAGAATGGAAATACCAGCGAGATTAGCTGTAAAGGAGTGTTTATTGCCATTGGGCACCTACCCAACACCCAGCCCTTTGAGGGCATTCTTGATTTGGATACAAATGGATATTTGGTCCCGAGTAATGGAAGTATGGTAAGAACCAATATTGCAGGTGTGTTTGTGGCCGGTGACTGTGCCGATCATGTGTACCGCCAGGCAATCACCGCTGCAGGCATGGGTTGCCAATCTGCGATCGAGGCAGAGCGCTGGCTGGCAGATACTAACTAGAGCTTATAACAAGCTGGTAATGAATGAATCGAGGGGGAGTGTAGCGACTTACCTCTCTGATTCTGCAAAGAGACATCCTGATTTGCCCGCCTTGGTATCAGGTGCCTCGACACCCGCTTTTAAGCCCTATTCTTTTTCCCAGCTCGATCTCTCCGTAGACCGAGCAGCAAGTAAACTGTGCAAGGCCGGAATCAGTAAAGGTCAGAAGACCCTGCTCTTNGTTAATCCTGGCCCAAATCTGATCATCTGGGCGTTTGCTTTATTCCGGGTCGGAGCCATCCCCGTGGTGATCGATCCAGGGATGGGGATAAAATCTTTTTTGTCCTGTATCAAACGCACCAGACCNGAAGCGATGGTTGGAATTTCGAAAGCTTTTTGGATTAGTCGTCTGCTCCCGGGCTCTTTTCGGTCAGTTCATTTCCGTTATCTTGTAAAGGAGGAAAATGGAGTCTGTGAATTATCTGAGAAAAAAGCCTTTGCTTCTGTCCAGAATGAACCCGATGAATTAGCGGCCATTGTCTTTACATCAGGCTCCACTGGTTCGCCTAAAGGCGTACGGTATTTACACCAAACATTTGCCACGCAAATTCATGCTCTTCAATCAGTCTTTGGCATGCAACCGGGGGAAACTGACCTTACCACTCTGCCAATTTTTGGGCTTTTTAACCCGGCTCTTGGGATCACTTCGGTGCTTCCAGAAATTGATCCCCGTCATCCATCCCGTGCAGACCCACAAAAACTGGTCCGGGCACTAAAAGATCATGAAATAACCACTGCGTTTGCATCCCCTGTTATCGGGAAAAAAGTAGCTTCTGCTTGTATCAAACAAAAGGTTCTGCTTCCGNAGATGAAACGGTTCTTTCTTGCCGGAGCCCCTGTGCCCCCANGCTTGACGGAACAATTGGGANGGTGTTTGCCAAACGGCCGCATTCTCGTTCCTTATGGAGCAACCGAAGCTCTCCCGGTATCCTGGACTGAAGGGTCTGAGATCCAAAAACAGAAGGCCTCCATTCTGGCGGGTGATGGTTCGCTCATCGGTCGCCCAGTTGCTGGTGCACAGGTCAAAATTTTACCTGCCGTAAGACCGCCTATGCCCAATTTTGAGAAGGACTATGCCGGACTGAATCAAGGAGAGATCGGGGAGATTTGTGTGTCAGGCAAAATGGTAACCGCAGGGTATGATCGTATGCCCGGAGCAACTTGCGATGCCAGATTTAAAATTGGAGATGCTGAGTTTCATCGAATGGGTGATCTTGGATATTTTGATCCATCCGGTTCTTTGCGGTTTCTCGGACGCAAAGCAGAATGTGTACATACAACCAATGGTCCCTTTGAAACAGAACGGTGTGAGCCCTTAATCAACCAACTCCAGTGCGTCCAAAAATGTGCCCTGATCGGACTGGGCTCGGTTCCCAAACAAGAGCCATGTTTGGTGGTGCAACCAAACCGTCAAGAGATGCGCCAAAGGGGAGAACATGCACTGCGTGAAGAGATCCTCAATATTTGCAGGGATTCATTTTTAGGGTTCGATATTGAAAGGGTATTTTTCCAAAAAAAAATTCCGGTTGATGCCCGTCATAACGCCAAAATCCACCGGCTTGCCCTTTCCCGAAAATGGACCAGGCTGGTCGCCAGAAAAGCAAAGCTTGGAAAATTACCATGAAAATTTTAGTCACGGGCGGTCTTGGCTTTGTCGGTAATGCGATTGTCCGCAGCCTGCTTGCGCAAGGACATGAAGTTCACGCACTGGGCAGAACCTCCGACCCACCTTTAAATAAACTTATCCACGGTTTGCATTATCACTGCCATGATCTATCCGGGCATATACTGAAAAAGGATTGGTTCGAAGGCACAGACACAGTCTTTCATGTGGCCGCAAAAGCGGGCGTGGGTGGCAGGTATGAAGAGTATAAACTTGCTAACCTTATCGCGACTGAGCAATTACTGCTGGCATGCTCCCAGATGGAAGTCTCCCACTTTATTTACACCAGTACACCAAGTGTGTCCTTTTCTACCCGACCGATCCGTGGAGGCGATGAATCGCTCCCTTACTCGAAGGAGGTTTTTTCTCCCTATGCTTCCACCAAGGCATTGGCAGAACAGTCCGTGCTTTCGGCACATAACCCCAAAGGGATGAGAACCCTTGCCCTGCGGCCCCATTTGGTCTGGGGTCACGGAGACCCTCATCTGCTTCCTCGCGTAATTTCCAAGCATCGTGCAGGGAAATTAAAAATTGTGGGAGACGGCAAAAACCGGGTCGACCTGACCCACCTGGACAATGTGGTCCATGCACATCTTTGTGCCCTGCGCTCGATGGTTTCAGACAGGCAACTGGGCGGAAAAGCTTATTTTGTTGGACAGGGTGAGCCCGTGCTCCTGTGGGATTGGCTGAATGAAATTTTTTCTGAACTGGGACTTCCTCGCTTGGAAAAATCAGTCTCTTATGGAACCGCTTATCGTCTGGGCCATTTGATCGAGGGAATCTGGGCATTATTTTCTTTGGCAGGCGACCCCCCCATGACCCGCTTTGTTGCCACTCAGCTAGCACATGATCATTGGTTTTCTTCCTTGGCGGCAGAAAAGGATTTGGGCTACCGTCCACTCATCGGCATGGAAGAAGCGATGAGAAAGACTCTTCCCTGGTTAAAAACCCTCTGAGGTTAAGTGAGGTTGCACCCTGTGCCACGGTTGGATTCGTAAAGCAAACAAGAGACACTTACATTTAAATTTAACGAACTGGCCGTTCCTTTCATGGGTATCCTGATCCATTCGATTTCTTGCTCATGCCAATATTTTCCCAAGCCTAATTTTTCACTTCCAAACACGAGTGCAGCGGGTGAGGAAAAGATCGCCTGATCCACTGTTTTTTGTGCCTGGGAACTAGTGGCAATAATTTTTCTTCCCGAATTTTGTAACCACTCCAGTACCTCTCCCTTTCTTCCCATCGCCACTGGTATCCGACCCATCAACCCGCGGGAAGAGCGGACCACATTGGGATTAAAAAAGTCAACCGCGGAGTCGGAAAGAATCAAGCCTGCCCCACCAAACGCTTCCACACTGCGCAAAATTGCCCCCACATTTCCCGGCTTTTCCACTTCATCCAAAACCACGACCGGGCCACTATCCATAGTGGTATATTCCACCAATCCAAGTTCCCAGGCCTTGACGACCCCAATGACCCCATATGTCGCAGATCGATAGGATGCTTTTGCATAAGCAAGGGAAGAGGTTTCGATGGTTTCAATCCCCAGTTTTTCAAATTCTTTTCTTTGCTCCTTTTCCGGTGCATCCCTGCTGGAACCTTCGCACACATATATCTCCTCGACTGTGCGCCCAGCCCGACTCAAACTGAGCAGGTCATCCATTCCTTCCACAAAAAAAACGCCCCTTTCCTTTCTGCGGCGAGGGGATTCACGCAACTTTACTAATTCCTTAATTCGTGGGTTGGCCGGACTCTCAATTTTCAAATTCATCAAGTTTTAAGAAAAAGGGTTTTGCCGATCGAGGGCGAGCCCGTTACGAAGCAAAGTGCATGAATCGTGAACCAAAAGGCTTTTCTCCCGACCCCTACCCCTACCACCATGAACTGGAGCTGGAAATTACAGACATTTCCAATCTGGGCATAGGTATTGGCAGGGATGAGGGATGGGTTATTCAGGTTCCCTATTGCTGGCCCGGAGAAAAAATAAGGGCAAGAATCTACCGCAACCACCCCAACTATTCTGAGGCAGATCTGATTGAAGTAATTACCCCGTCTCCTGACCGGACGGATCCGCTCTGTAAACTCTATGGCAACTGTGGGGGGTGCCAGTACCAAGGCGCCCGTTATGAAGCACAAATAAAATGGAAGCGCCAACAAGTGGAAAATTCACTGGTTCGCTTGGGTGGAATATCGGTCCCGGTCAATCCGGTGGTTCCCTCCCCCAAACCTTATGGTTATCGTTCCAAACTCACCCCTCATTATCAGGGAGGACGTTCAGGGAAAGATCTTTCCATTGGCTTTTTACGCCAAGGCTCACGCAGGGCACTGGTCGATGTGGACCACTGTCCGATTGCAACCGATAAAATCAATCACGCTCTACCCAAGGCACGGGAGGAGCTGATCAAGGCACCAAAAAAGAAACGGGGTGGAACTCTTTTGTTAAGGGAAGTGATTGAGGGAGTCGTTTCTGACCCCAAACTACTCGTAAGTGAAAAAGTGGGAGATTTGATCTTTCATTTCAAAGCGGGAGAGTTTTTTCAAAATAATCCTTACATTCTTCCCCAGTTGGTCGAATATGTCGTAACCCAGGCAAATGCGGAGGAGAACTCTCTTTTTGTCGATGCCTATTGTGGTGGTGGACTTTTTGGCCTTAGTGCGGCATCCCGTTTTAAGAAAGTCGTGGGCATTGAAATCAGTCGGCAAGGTTTTGAGGGTGCCCGTACCAATGCCCAGATCAACCGGATCGAAAATGCCCAGTTTTTTCTGGGCGATGCCAGTTCTATTTTTCAGGAAATTCATACCGATACAGAATCAGTCGCATTGGTCGTGGACCCACCCCGGCGCGGATGTGATCCGGAATTTCTTGATCAAGCCATCGAATTCTCCCCCCGACGTATCGTCTATGTGTCCTGTGAGCCCTCTACCCAGGCAAGGGATGCCCAGGTTTTATTGGCAGCTGGATACCAAGCCGTTGCCGCTCAACCATTTGATTTATTTCCTCAGACCAGACATGTGGAAAATGTTCTGACTTTGGTCCGGTAAGGACATCCCAGTCAGGAACTTTTTCTATCCCTGGTCCAGCTTGGTGAACTGTAAGAATTAACAAAGTCCATTCTTTGGAAAGCAAGCTCACCGGGCCATTCTTTTGGAGTAATTTGCTCCTCAAGACTAGTGGCCATTCGTTGCAGAAATTTTCTCTCCATTTTCTGATGATCAGGCACGGGCAAGTCCCCCAGTTCCAGGCTTCCCTGAATAAGGACCCCCTGGCGGGTCCGCTTCATGGCGGCACCCCCGAGCTTTTTTTCCCCTGCTTTGTCCATTAGATCACGCCCGACTGGTTCCCGGAAACAATCGCCAGGTATTCCACCTGTGGATTTTTGAGGGCATGCCATCAAACGATTGGGTATATTCTGTTCATCCAAAGCCTCCCCCCAGCACTGATGAAGAAGGCCGTAAAATTCCATTGGGGACATTTGTTCGCCCACACTTCCGCGAGGCAGGATCAGGCAATAAGTTAAATCGGTTCCATGGCGCACAATCCCACCCCCGGTGGGCCGGCGGGTCAATGCAGTGATTTGTTCCCCGGTTTCCTTTTCCACCCAACTGGCTTTTTGGCCATAACCAAAGGTGATTTGGGGCTTTGTCCAACCATATCTTCTGAAGGCTGGACCACCCCATGAATCCGCCTGGGCAAGAAGCCACATGTCCGTGGCCATATTTTCTGCACCCGATTCTTTACGGAAAGACATGTGAAAAAGGCTCATTCTAAAATCGTGGATGGTAACAACTTGGATCATCGACATGTTGGCGAAACCAATAATAAAGGGAAGCGGGTAGATGCATCTCTTCAAGTTGTTGCTCCAATGTGGCTGGCCTAGTCTTGACCTTGCTCTCCAGCGGAGCCAGTTCAAAAGTCAGACGGGCCGGTCGACTCCCCACCCGGTCGATCGATTTCAAAAGGGTGGATGGTTCAATTCTGTCCTCCTTGAATCCAAACCGTTGCAGGATTTTTCGGCCTAGCTCATACCGAGAAACCACTTCCGAACCGGCCCAATGAAAAAGACCATTAAGGTTGGGTCGCTCAATTAATTCGACAATCAACTGAGCGACATTTTCGGCCGAGCTGGTCTGTCTGTACTCATCGGTAAAGAGACAGGGTGTCTGGCCATTTGCCAATGCCGAAAGTATTCTTTCATGAGGACTACGGTCTCCCCGTGGGCTGTTACCATTGAGCAAGGTAATCCGCAATACCACCAAATCTTTATCCGTGACTTGCAGGACCTGCTTTTCAGCCTCTAATTTTTGCCTACCATATTCACTCAGGGGGTTGGTCGTGTCGGTGGACCGATAGGGGGAAGAGGTTCCGTCAAAGACCATGTCGGTTGATATATGGATGTGTCTTGCACCAAGATGGGACGACACCTCTGCCAACCGCCGGGCAGAATCCACATTGATCAAACTGGCACGCTGCGGATCTTTGTCCACCAGATCTGGAGAGGAAATAGCCGCACAATTAACCAGAGCATCAGGCCATTGATCAAAGAGTTCACGAATGACCGCATCGAACTGGCCTAGTGGCAATGAAGTGGTTTCATATGCTCCATTGGGGTCAGGTAGTGCCCGGTTCGAGTTTGAATAAGAGAGCAATTTGTGACCGCGGGCTAATACCTCCCGGCAAACTGCCGATCCCAAAAGACCCGATGAACCCATGACCGCAATTTTCATTTTCTCATTCAGATTAAATCATACTTCAAAAGTCACAACCCGAGAAATAAATATCCTGTGGCCTGTTCCCGCTCGGTTTCCTTGCTTGCATGAGTAGTTTCTAAACGATAAATTGGTGGGAGATTTAATGAACTTATCCCAACTTGCGAATCCTCGCATTCTAGACCAACCCATTTATGAACCCGGCAAGCCTATTGAAGAAGTTGCCCGGCAGTATGGAATAGAAATTGATCAAGTTTGCAAACTAGCATCGAACGAAAATCCGTGGGGTCCTTCGGTAGCTGCTAGGAGTGCAGCTAAGGAAACACTCGAAAAATTGCACCTTTATCCCGATGGTTCCGCCCATCAATTGATTAACCGGTTGGCACAGCTTCATTCACTCCAAGAAAATCAGTTTGTTTTGGGGAATGGATCCAACGAGGTGATCGAGCTTCTTGGTCATGTTTTTTTGGAACCCGGTGATGAGGTGGTATGTGGAGAGTTTGCTTTCGTGGTATACAAACTGGTTGCCCTTCTAATGGGAGCAAAACCAGTGGAGGTACAAATGTCCGGACTTACTCATAATCTCGACAAAATGAGGGAAGCGATCACGGATAAGACAAAACTGGTATTTCTTCCCAGTCCCAACAACCCCACGGGCACGGCTAATTCCGAGGTGGAGATTTTTGAATTCGTACGCTCTTTGCCCGAACATGTTATTTTCTGTTTTGATGAGGCCTATGCGGAATACCTCGAACAACCACCCGACCTGCGCCCCTTAATCACAGAGGGTAGAAAAGTAATTTGCTTGAGGACCTTTTCCAAAATTCATGGCCTGGCCGCCTTACGAATCGGATACGGTTATGGCTCAAAGGAGATGATCAGTTTACTCCAACAGGCACGCCAGCCTTTCAATGTCAATGCGGTGGCCCAGGCTGCAGCCCTGGGTGCATTGTCTGATAATTCCTGGGTATCCCAGTGCCGAAAGCGCAATCGCGATGGGCTGGAGCAATTGACCCAAGGCCTCGATAGTCTGGGGGTCGAATATATCCCCAGCCATGCAAACTTTATTCTTTCCAAGCCCGGGGATGGAAGGTCCTTGTTTTTGGAACTTCAGAAGCAGGGAATTATTACCCGTGCCCTCGGCCAATCCCTTGCCGATTATCTTCGTATATCGGTTGGAACTGAGGAAGAAAATATCCGCCTCCTGACCGCACTCGAGAAAGCTCTTTCGGTTTACGGGGCGTCATTATGACCGATTTTTTTCACTCGTTCCCTTCCTCACCCTTCCTCCTAATCCTTTGGGTTCTGTGCTTGGTAACCGGGCTTTATCTGGGGGTATTCCGTTCAATGATCGACCGGATACGGGCTGGCATATCCACTCCACCAGGAGAGGGCTCAAGGTCAGGTAAATTATTGGATTCCATACTGGGTGAGCCCAATCATGCCCGCCCTCTCCATGTGGAGGCTGCCCTGCTTTCTTCCCTCCAGTTGTTTTTTGGGTTCTTTTATCTTTCCTCCATTTTGAGTAACAATTCTTTATTCAACTTTACAGTATCCTTTGGCTTAGCATTTTTAAGCGAGCGTTTGTTTTCCGGTGCTATTCCCAAAATGCTCGCTTCCGCGAGCAGGAAAGACGTGCATTTGACCATTGGTTATCCTTTTGCTCTGATCTCTCGGCTGCTAACCTGGCCTTTTTCTTTCCTGCTTGTCAAAATTGAGGAAGCATTTTCCCACTCCGGCCCAAATGGAACGGAAGGTGAGCAGGAAGAAAATGAAGTTGCAGACCATATTCGCACCCTCTCCCGCGAGGGCTCAAACCTCGACCCCGATATTGCCGAAATTGTTGGCAATACTCTGGAAATGGGGCAGTTAAAAGTTCAGGATGTTATGGTATCCAGGAAGCAGGTGCAGATACTGGATGTAGAAGATGGTCTGGAAAGAAACCTCGAAATTGCCAGAACCTGTGGGCATACCCGTTTGCCACTTTGCGAAGGGGACTTGGATCATTGCCTGGGAATAATTCATGTAAAATATGCCTTCCGCCTACTGGGCAAGGACTCCAGGGAGCTTTCGCTGCGTTCCATCACCAGGGCACCTGCCTTGGTTTCTGCGGAGGACCCCCTCCCCCTTGCCCTGCGCAAAATGATGAAATGGAAGGTGCATATGGCTCTGGTGGGAGATGAGTTTGGAGGAGTAGACGGGGTGATTACGCTAGAGGATATCCTCGAGGAAGTGGTTGGAGAAATTCAGGATGAATTTGATGCCGATGAGAAATATATCGAACAACTTAACCAGCACAGTTGGAAAATATCTGGGCTCACTCCACTCCATGAACTGCCCGAATCATTGGGCATCAACGAAGAAGAGGAGGAGGTCACCAGCTTTGGTGGTTTAATCACTCAGGAATTCGGAAAGATTCCCGGAGCTTTTGAAACCTTACTATTGAGAAACCTCGAGGTCACTATATTGGAAGCGGATGAGACAAGAATCGGGCTTACAGAAGTCCGCCTTTTAGATTCAAAAACACAAGAACGAGAGGCTTAACCAACCCAATCTTTTTCTGGGAAGAACTATTAATCTCTGGGAAAAAGGATTGTTTTTTCGCCCAGTTTAATCCCGCTCAGACACTCGCTCCACACCAACCTGCCTGCCCAGGTTTGGGCAGGTTCTTGGCCCAGGCAGTGGCAAATTTTAGCATGGGCACCGGGCATAACTGGAGCCAGTAACTCGTTGGCCAATCGCAGCCCTTCCAGCATCGTCGCCAGGCTGGTAGCCAGTGCTTTTTTATCCTCAGGGGCATCGGACTTGGCCAATTTCCACGGTGCTCTTTCATCGGCATATTTATTAATTGCCCGTACAAAACC
>NYYP01000003.1 GCA_002686835.1 Opitutia bacterium
GATATTTCTCGCAAGTAAAGGAATGCATGCATGGGCAATTTTTCTTCTCACATCAGAACCAGTGTCGCTGCCCTCAATCAGCAGACTCTCCGAATCGATAATTGGTCCTGAATCCATTCTTGGAATGACCCTCATCAAGGTAACTCCGGTTTTCTCTTCCCCCCTGGCAATAGCAGTTTCAATCGGAGATGCTCCTCTGTATTTTGGAAGAAGCGAAGCGTGTAAATTCACACACCCGCAGGAGGGAATTTTCAAAAGATCGTCTTTCAAAATATGTCCGTAAGCCATGATCAAAATCAAATCCGCCCCCAAGCCTGCTATCCGTTCAACTATTTCAGCACCCGGTTTTTCCGGGTCCATAACAGGTATACCATTTTCGACAGCCCATTTTTTAATTGGGTTTGGCAGCATTTTCCTACCCCGACCAGACCGGCGGTCTGGTTGGGTAAGCACTCCACAAATTTCCCAGTTTTTCGAAGACTCCCTCAAGGCATTGAGNGAGGGNATAGCAATTTCATCGGATCCGAAAAAAGCAATCTTTCGTTTTGTCATCATTAAGTTTAACTTTGCGACAATAACGGGTAATTGAAAATTCGTCAAAATTCCTTATGCCATAAAAAAAGCCGTTCTGTATGAACGGCNATTTTTAAAAGAAAGTTTAAGATTANAGGATCTTACAAATTAGGCNGATTTTTTGTCTTCCTNGTAGCGGGCTTCTTTGCCCGCCAAGGAGAATTTTAAGGGACATCCGGAAAGTCCAAATTTTTTNTGTATTCCCTTTTCAAGATAGCGACGATAGGGCTCATCCAATTTGTGCTCCCGGTTACAAAATAATTTAATGCGAAAAGGCCTTGTTTCCACTTGTACGGCATAAAATATTTTAAACCGTTTNCCCCGCACTTTAGCGGGGGGACGATGCTCGAACATATCTCCAATCAATTTATTGAGTGCAGATGTTGAAATGGATTTTTCCATCCTTGCATCGAGATCTTTTGCNACCTGTAAAAAATCCTGCATTGCGTAACCCGAATGAGCCGAGACAAAAGAGATTGGCGAGTCTGGCAAAAATACAAATTCCTTACGCACTGATTGAAGGTAAGCTTTACGAAATGCATTTTCATCCTCGTAACCGGGAAGAGGATCTTTACGAAAACCGTCCAGGGCAAGATCCCACTTATTTACCAAAATCGCCAGTGCTTTGCCTGCATCCAGTACATGCCCCGCCAATAATTTATCCTGCTTGGTCACACCCTCCCGGGCATCAAGAACGAGAAAGACCACTTCGGTTTCNTCAATTGCATGCTTGGTACGGACCGCAGAAAAATAATCAAGAGAGGTATCCACTCTTTTGCGGCGTTTTAANCCTGCGGTATCAAATAAACGGAATTTCCATGGTTCCTCCGTCCCATCTTTCTGGTAATCGAGATCGAGCTCCACTGTTTCACGGGTAGTTCCCGGAACATCGCTCACGATCAAACGTTTCATATTAAGCAGGCGATTACAGAGTGAGGACTTGCCCACATTGGGACGACCAATAAACGCAATTCGAGTACGCTGGGAATCGGGTTTAGCAGAAGGAAGCGTGGGAGTTGGTAAAAGTTCCAGAAAAAGATCATTCAGGTGCTCGATTCCGACACCATGCTCTGCAGATATCCCAATTTGNCTGGAAAAGCCAAGCCTCTTGAACTCCTCAAAAGAATAGTNCTCTTCGGGATTATCCATTTTATTGACTACCAAGACAGGTTGCTTTCCCATTTTGCGGAATTTTTGGGCAAGGGTCTGATCGAGGGGCAAGGGACCCGAACGCCCATCGACCACGAAGAGAAGCAGGTCTGCCGCTTCAATCGCAAATTGTGCCTGGTCCTCGGTGGCATTTTGTATCTCGGANGGTGTCATCTCCGGTATCATACCAATTCCACCTGTGTCCATTAAAACATACCCTTGGGGACTATCTGCAACNACTACATCCCGGGTAACACCCGGACGATCATGGACAATCGATATACGCTTACCTGCCAATCGATTAAACAACCGGCTTTTGCCGACATTGGGGCGACCAACAATGGCAATACTAGGATTCACCAATTAAAAAAGATCAAGAAATAACTCAGCCTGCTGCGGGAACCGTTTCTGATTCTGCACGAACTTGGTCGATAAACCGTTCCATCCGGTTGGTTGCCTCGACCAACTTTTCGTAAGATGTGGAGAAACTCGCACGAACATGCCCTTTACCATGCGGACCAAATGCGGTTCCGGGGACCACCGCTACTTCGGACTCCCGAAGGAGACGATGGCAAAATTCAACCTCATCCAATCCAGTGCTCTGAGATACAGCAGGAAAAGCATAGAATGAGCCTCTGGGTAAATGACACTCCAGTCCCATTTCATTAAATCTACGCACCACAAAATCTCGGCGCTTTGCGTACTGCTCACGCATCCTAGCAACATCTTCCGCACCGTGACGCAAAGCTTCAATAGCAGCCTCTTGGCTAAGAATGGGGGCACACATCATACAGTATTGGTGAATTTTCATCATTGCCTCAATTAACCAATCCGGACCACATGCAAACCCGACCCGAAAACCAGTCATGGCGAAGGCCTTGGACAATCCATGTAAAAAAATAGTACGTTCCTGCATCCCCGGAAAAGATGCAATGCTNAGATGATCACCTTCATAGGTTAACTCGGCATAGATTTCATCGCTAATGACAATCAGGTCTTTATCGACTGCAAATTTTGCCAGTCGTTCAAGCTTTTCACGATCGGCCGTCCCCCCAGTCGGATTGGTAGGGAAATTAAGCATTAATACTTTGCAGCCAGGTTGCCATGCCCGTTCAAACGCATCAGGATCAAGTGCAAATGAATTCTCAGAGTTAGTCGCAACAGGAATAGCTTCTCCCAAGGCCAATGATATGCTGGGGGCATAAGAAACATAGCAAGGTTCGTGGTAGAGAACTTTGTCCCCCGGATTGAGAAGTGATCGCAGTGCAATATCGATTGCCTCAGACACGCCCACAGTTACCAGGACCTCACTCTTGGGGTCGTAAGCTGGTCCAAAATTCTTTTCTACATAGGCGGAGATTTCATTCCGTAAGGAAAGAAGGCCGCGGTTGTCAGTGTAAGAAGTCTTTCCTTTTTCAAGGGCAAAAATAGAGGACTCCCTTATTTTCCACGGAGTAATAAAATCAGGTTCTCCAATCCCCAAAGATATCGCCTGAGGCATTTCCGATACAATCGCAAAAAAGTCACGAATACCCGATCTGGGTAATCCACGAACATGCTCGGCAATATAGTCCTTCGGGTTCATCTTAAATTAAGCACTGACAGCAGGTTTTTCGGAATTATCCCCTACTTGACTAAGCANGTGACCGTGCTCCTTNTAAGAACGGAGCAAAAAATGAGTGGCGGTCGAGAGCACTCCCTCAATAGTGGCAAGCCGTTCAGAAACAAAGGTCGCCACAGAGTGTAAATTTTTACCTTTTACAATGACCAGTAGATCGTAGGCACCCGACATCAAATGACAGGCCTCCACCTCATTAAACTTGGAAATACGCTGAGCCAGCCGATCAAATCCACCCTCACGCTCGGGACTGATCTTGACCTCGATGACAGACCTCACCTCGCCACCTTCTTGCTTGGCAGGGTTGAGCAAAGGTACCCAACCAAGNAAGGATCCATTTTTCTTAAGGCGTTGCATTTCCGCTTCCACCTCCTTGACTGGGCAGCCAAGTATCTCGGCCAAAGAGGCAGGATTGGGATCTCCAGTTTCCTGAATTATGGAAAGTAAATCGTTCATAAAGTTGAATTCATCCTAGCAATTGTGAATAACTCGGTAAAGACACAAAGGAGAATAGCTTGGCAAAGGTTTTTTCCAATTACCGTGATCAGAGCTTTAACTCCAAAAGAAGCATCAAAATTGCATTCAATCCAATGGAATGCGTGATTTCTCCCTGACTGATCATTTCTTTCAATTTAGATACCGGGTATCGTTCGGTTACCAATTCTTCATGTTGATCGAAACTTAACCCACTTGTTTTTTCAACATCCCGAACCAATACAATATGACAACGATTTGACAAAATGGCNGCATTAGGCCGGACAACTCCGAGCAATTTTGGATCTTTTCCGGTATAACCGGTCTCTTCCTGTAATTCCCGTAATCCTGCAAAAACAGGGTCCTCCCCTTTTTCCACCACTCCGCCGGGAGGTTCCAGGGAAAACTCTTTGCTTCCGTAACGAAACTGACGGACCAGCACCAATTCATCATTTCCTGTAAGGGCGAGCACATTGACCCAATCATTGGTATCAAGGACAAAGAAATCTCCTCTCAGTCCATCTGATTTTCTAATAAATCGTTGTTTTCTAACTTCAAAAATCCGACAATTTGAGTGCAATCTGTCTTCTTCTAAATTCCATAAACTTGGGAGCTTGGAATCCTTCATAAATTCAGTTCCTCACCGACAAACTGTGCAAGATCATCGAAAATCCCAACTTGGTGATCAGCTGCTTTTTTTTCCAAACTCTGATCGATCGGCTTACCTGTTCGGACAAGGGCACCTTGCATACCACATGCCAATGCGGTTTGAGGATCAATCCATTTGTCTCCGATGACCCAGCATTGTGAAGGAGCCAGGTTATATTTTTCTGTCATTTCCCTTTCAAACCTTGGCGATGGTTTGCGAAAACCACCCTTTTCCTGGGGAGATTCCGGGGCAATGCAAACCTCAANAAAGAAATCCACCGACCACCCGAACTCATTATACATCTTGGCATTACAGGCATGCACATCAGTCCATTCATAATATCCACGAGCAATTCCCGATTGATTGGTATGCATAAACAGAAAAAAACCTGCATTTTTAGCTTTGTGTAAACTCGGACCTGCCGAAGGAATAATTTTTAATTCTTCTGGATCTTTTAGGTAGTGGGCATCTTCGATCAAGGTACCATCACGATCTAAAAACAGGGCCATTTTTTTTTGCATTNGTTCTAAAGACTCAGGATTTCCTCAGGGGNAACCGTTGCAGTCCCCACCTTACCCACCACTACTCCAGCAGCAAGATTGGCAAATTCAGCTGCTTGTTCAAAAGATTGGCCAGCGGTTAAGGCGAGGGTCAGGGAAGCAATGACCGTATCTCCCGCACCTGACACATCAAATACTTCGCGGGCTGCAGTGGGAATTGTTCGTTCGACATTTCCTGATTTCGCCAGGAGCATACCTTCTCCCCCAAGAGTGATCGCGAGCATCTCAGGTGAATGAATATTAAAAATGCTCTCGACTACCTGAAGAGCGGGAAATACTCCGCGTGATTCCCTGGACATTCCTGCAAGCTCCAAAGCCTCCATCCGGTTAGGGGTAAGCAGGTCCGGTTCAGAGTAATCCAATAATCTACTAGGCTTCGGATCGANAGCCAGAAACTTAGAGGATTTCCGGACCAAGGAAAGNAATTCATTGGTAACAAACCCTTTTCCGTAATCTGANACAATAACCGCATCANCCTGGGATACTTTCTCTGAAATTAAACTGCCTAGTTTTGCAAGATCGGGCTGATAGTGCTCGCTTTTTGCTTCTCGATCCACTCTGCATATTTGNTGGTTAGATGCAGTTACNCTGGATTTACTAATTGTGGCAGTTGATGAAAACCGGAATTCTTNATCCACCAGGATTTCTTTATTCTGCAAAATCTCTACCAGCTCATTNCCTCGATCATCCTGGCCAAACCATCCGATCGATTCCACTTGAGCACCAAGAGACCTAATATTCAGGGCCACATTGGCAGCCCCTCCAGCAACTGCCTGTTCCTCATGTACTGTCAATACAGGCACGGGTGCTTCAGGAGAAATCCGATTAACCTCGCCAATGACATACCGATCAAGCATGACATCTCCAATCACCAAAATCCGAAGGCTCTTGATCTGTTTGAGAAGATCTTTCATCAATTAAATTACAATAATTATGCGGTTTTTTTCCTATCTGCCAATCGTCTTCCTGCTTATCGGGTTAACTTGCTGCAAAGAAGNCGGTNCAGCAAAACCTTCTGACAAAGAGAGCAATAATCAATACCAGATTAAAATAGGNGAAATTACTTTAAGATTAGAATTAGCAAGATCGCACAAGCAAAGGGAACTTGGATTGATGCACCGTAAAGAACTTAAAGAGAGAGANGGTATGCTTTTCATTTTTGAAAATCCTCAACCCCAAAGATTTTGGATGAAAAATACTCAAATCCCATTAGATATAGGGTATTTTTCTAAGAATGGAAAGTTGAGAGAACTTCACCATGGCAGGCCATTCGATCTTACTGGCCTAGTTTCCAAGTCCGACTCCTTACAATTTGTAGTGGAACTAGGAGCGGGAGAGTTCAGTCGTTTAGGTATTAAACTGGGCGATCGTATAAACCTTAAAATGGTCGCCAATGCAATAATCTCAAGCGGGGGAAATCCAGCCGATTACAACTTANAAGTTGCTGACCGATAACCCTGCGGGTTTTTCCTTTGCCAGTTCCATGAATCGGCCAGCATCTCTTCTAGCCCGCGGAAAGTTCTCCAACCCAGTAACTCTTCCGCCAAAGAAGGATCTGCCCAGGCTTCCACCACATCTCCAGGCCGACGATCTGTAAATTCGTAAGGGATTTTCATCCCTGTGGCTCTTTCAAAAGCAACAATTACNTCAAGCACACTTGACCCTATGCCCGTTCCTAAATTGCAGGTAAATCCAGTGCTGTTATTTTCTAAGGCTTTCAGAGCCTTAAGATGAGCATCCGCCAGGTCGACCACATGTAAATAATCACGAATCGCCGTACCATCAGGGGTTGGGTAATCCCGGCCAAAAACTTTCAGCTTTTCAAGTTTACCAGTTGCAACTTGGCAAACAAAAGGCACAAGATTGTCGGGAATCCCCTGGGGATCTTCCCCAATTTCTCCACTNGGGTGAGCACCCACCGGATTGAAGTACCTAAGNACCGCTGCTTGAAAANTTTTATTAGCGGTTGCATGGTCGCGTATTATTTCCTCCATTTGAAACTTTGTCCGNCCATAGGGACTTGAAACTGCCCCCACCGGATGGGNTTCATCGATCGGCACTTGATTNGGTTCGCCATACACCGTACAGGAAGAGCTAAAGACAAGGTAATTAACGCCAGCTAATTCCATCGCCCGCAGTAGGCAAATTGAGCCGGCAACATTGTTGTGATAATATTTCAGAGGAAATTGAGCCGATTCTCCGACCGCTTTAAACGCAGCAAAATGAACCACTGCTGAAATATCCGAATGATCGTGAAAGATTTCATGCAGTTTAGATTGNTCANTNAAATCTCCTTCAACCACAACGGGCTGCTTTCCGGCTAACTTTTCGACCCGAACCAAAGATTCCGGATAGGAATTGGAGAAATTATCCAGCACCACTACATCATATCCAGCTTGTAANAAAGCCAGAGTGGTATGACTTCCAATATACCCTGCCCCACCAGTAACAAGAACCTTCATTAGCGACTCCCCTTCGTCAAAGACCGCAATGTGGAAAGAATAATTTCCNAATCCAAAAAGAAAGAAGCATTTTTGACATAGAATAGATCGTAGGCCAATTTTTCTTCGGAAGTCTCCAAATCAGATGCATANTGGTATTTAATTTGTGCCCAACCNGTTAAACCTGGCTTAANCAAATACCGGCAGTTCCAAAACGGTAATTTTTTTACAATAGCTNTCTCTAATTCCGGACGTTCTGGACGNGGTCCCACAATGGACATTTCTCCTTTAATCACATTCCAGAACTGGGGGATTTCATCGATCCTNGTTTTACGAAGAAATCTGCCCGTATAAGTTACACGGTTATCCTGCGGGGAAGCCCATTCAGCACCACCTTTTTCCGCATCTATTTTCATTGTCCTCAATTTATAAAGANTGTAGNNGCGGCCGAGATAGCCAGACCTTCTTTGTTTGAAAAACAAGGGAAANCCAGATTCCATAACGATAGCAAGACCNGCAAGAAAAAGAAGAGGCAGAGCAAATAATAGACCNAGACTGGCTATCAAAATATCCATGATCCGTTTTACTCTTCGAACAATAGGGTCTCTTTGCCTTAAGTCTAATTTCGTCAACCAATCTTGGTTAATTTCAGAGTGAGGAATTTTTTGCGAAAACATCTCCCAGAGGGCAGAAATACTTATCACTCGCACACCAGCAGCAAGCATTTCCATNACATCAAATTCGGCATCNGCTTTGTCCCATATGACAAAATCCACTCCCTTTTCTATACAATATTCCAGAAGATTCTTATCTTCATCCGCACTTATCTGAGGAAGCCACTCGATTTGTCCGCCCAAAAATTCGAAANCTGAAGTAACTTTGTCTGCTTCGTCCTTGGGCAAATGAACGAGGATTTTCCATGGATTTCGCCGATTGATTCGATCCAATAAGGACAGAAACAAAAAACTAAAGGCACCGGTCAAGAAAACCATTTTCAAGATTGCAAAACGNCCAACAAATTCGAATTCAATTGTCCAAACCGCCAGAATTAAGCCCAATGAACCCATTGCCGGAGAAACAAATGAAAGTACACATTTTTTCCAGATTAAATTCCTATGATTACTNGCGAAAAGACCAATAATCTCACCAAAAATCAAACAAGAAANTCCATAGAGAATCGAGTACAGNAACAAACGTTCCTTGCTAACACTTAGCAAAGTTTCACTTTCCGGAGAGCCAAAACTTACCACACCTAAGCAGGCACCCATCGCAAAGCACTGAAAAATAAAAANNTTGCTAACTTTACTTAAATTCCAGTGCTCTTTGCGGTTCATATTAATTTTTAAACAACTCACTAAAAAATTCGCGCGCAATTTTTCTTCGCCCAAAATCATGACGGCATTTTTTAAGATTAGCACACATATTGGACCAAATTCCTTCATTACTTTTGATCTCAAGGATTACATCTGCAACCTCTTTTGCAGATACTTTTTCAAAACTAATACCAATATTTAATTTATCTACCATTTGACTAAATTCTCCCTCAGGACCTGCCAATACTGGTATACCAGCACCAATATAATCATATGCCTTTGCAGGAAATGCATTTTTCATAGCTGGTAGATCGCGCAACAGACAGATACCCAAGTGACAACTTCCGATAATCTTGCTTAAACTTTCTAATTTCATTGCCGGAAGTATTTCTAAATTAGGGGGAGTATTTAGATGAATTTCCAGAGGAAGTTTTCCCACCATAAGAAACCGAATGGATTTATCTGAATCGTAAACCAAGTTCATAATTTCAAGGTAGGTATCTAAATTATAAAAATTACCAAGCCTTCCGTGGTATATAACAGAGAAAACAGATCTTTTTTCAATATTTAGTAAATCGTCAGTAAAGACTAGTTCATCAAACCCGTTTCTTACTAGTTGAAAGTTTCCCTTTGGATAACTGGATACAAGTTCGTTTACGAGTCCATTCGTAACTGTGCTAACAAGCTGAGCTCTCCTGTATATCCGACCCTCCAGCCAACCGAGAGTAGAGTATAAAAGCCCAAATGCATTCAAATAGCCGAGATCAGAAAGTACACGAGGATAACGATCTCTTACATCAAAAATGTAAGGAATATTTGCCAACTTTGAAAAATATGCACAAATAGTGGCCATAAAAAAAGGAGGAGAAGTTATAATACATCCATCACAGCTTTTTCGATTCCACAAAATTCTTATTCCAAGATCCAAACCAAGTAGAACTTCCTGTAAAAACCTTACAGGCAACGATGCTCTATTATCAGGTATAGAAAAAAACGAAGTAATAACATTTAAATTACTTCTGTTTTTGCTTGCACAAGAAGTGAAAATGCGGACTTCAATACCTAGTTTTGAAATTTCTTCACACCATGGTAACGCCCTTGCTGCGGCNGCTGCAGGAACAGGAAAATATTCTGAAGTAACAATGTTAATTACAGGCACAAATAGCTTAATTTAGAATTAATAACTTGGGTAGTGCTCGGAAATAATCGATTCAATAGCTACCGTCAAAATACTCACAGTTGAAAGCATGAAAAGCTAATGATTAATTAAATTTTTCATCCTAGCATTCATCTTATTTTAGATCTCTTATCTAAATAAATGAAAATAAACCCACTTTCTCAAAACTGTCACGGATAAGAAAAACTTAAACCACTGTGGCAAATGCTTCCAAATAAATCTTCTCCATAAATGGATTTGGTCTTTGAGCCTTGAAAACGATGATCTTTTAAGGTTTTTCAAATCATTTCCTTTTTTAACTAAAACAGCTGTCTGACCAACTGGCTCCCAATTTTTTGATAAAATAAGATCTAAAATTTGCTCATCAAAATTCATAATAAATCTTTTGAAGGAGAATCTTGATTCCTCAATCAAATCAATGCGTGCATTATAGGCAATTTCTTCGAGATAATTGTTATCCTTTATTTTACCAAGCACATCTTCAAAATTCGAAAAATCTTTTTCTAAAGGTATGTAATGCAAACCAGCCTTGAGCAAACCAGAATATTCACCAGGGTACATCACCATAACAGTGCCTATTGCTGCAGCTTCGAAACACCTCGGAGAAATAACTTGTAAATCAATTTTACCATCCTCTTCCAAAAACTTAGAAGGTACTTGATCAAAAGAGGCAAACGGATGAAAAGCCTGCCAACGGTTTAACTCGTATTCAACCCGTCCGGTAAAATCAATAAGACTCGCACCGCTTTCTGTCCCAAGAGTGGTTTTACAACTGGCTATAAAATCAATCCATTTGGAGCCATATATTCTGTCTTTTTCTTGCGAAGAGATGTCACATCTTAAATCAGTACCCCTGACTCGATTAAGAAATCTGTTCCCAATCTCATATTTCTCGTAGCTTTTACGACCGAGAAAATAAGCACATTTTCTCGCTCGGTATCCAACATCAATTTTTCTGTCCAACATTGGACTGGGTTTAAAAGAAATCAAATTTTCAGGTACATAACCCGTTAGCGTATTGAAGATTTTGGTATGTTTTCCAATCGAGTGATATATTTTTGGGGCTATTTCAGGAGGTGCACAGCTAAAAATTGCATCAATCCCAATTTCCCTAATCTTTTCACAAACATAATTAACTCTCCTGTATTCGTCTTGAATGAACAACACTTTGGGTCCCTTAAAATCACGAATCCGTTGAAAGGATTCACGGGGTATATAATTCTCATACAAAAGAGACAAGGTGTAGTGAATAACAATACAGTCTATTCCATCCATTGTTGCCTGGTCAGGTAAACCACTAAGGGAAGACCAAACCAAGATATTATTCCGAGAATATTTAGAAAAAGCATCTATGTGATCAACAACCGTACCTGCATTCTGGTTTTCTGCAGGACGATTACAATACAACAAAACATTAAGCACTTTATCTCTGCCGGTCATAAAAATTTAGGTGCGAAGCAGAACCTGCCCCGCTCAGACATATTTTCACTCAACCAAAAAAGCTGAATGACGGTCCATACAAGACTTGATGAATTCGCGGTTAATTTTTGTCCACTCTACCAAACGACCGATACCCTCAGCTATATCTACTTCTGCACTAAACCCTAAGTCCGCTTTGGCTTTTTTCGTACTTCCAAAGCGTTTACCTGAACGATCCCAGTCTCTCGCAGGAAAAAGTTTGGGAGGAACCGGATTGCCAGTGGCTTCATTTATTAAATGAGCAAGTTCAGCAATTGTCGTTTCTTTTCCAGAGGCAAGATTGTAAGTTTCCGAAGGTGTGCCCCCTAAAGCACACCTCATTAGCCCTATTGCCATATCCTCGACAAAAATAAAGTCCCTACTAGAGAGACCCTCATTTTCGAGAGGCAAAGGCTGATGATCAAGGGCTTTCCAAACAAAAGTCGGAGTTACATTTCGCCATATCGTGTGAGGAGTACCCCTCCACCTACCGGCACCGAGTATCTCTCTAGGTCCATAAACATTTTGGAATCGGGCTTTCACAAAGGGAAGTCCATGAGTTTTATGATAATAGTTTCCATACATTTCTCCAATCAGTTTCGAAATAGAGTATGGGGAGTCATGAAAAAGTGAAACCGGTGCATTCTCATCAGTAGCAACAGCATTTTCATAGGTTTTTTCAGCTACTGCGCAACCGGCTGCTGCATATACTACCTTCTGTATACTTTTGATATCCTTTAGACGCTCAAACAGCTTGAGTGAAGTAAGGGTATTGTTCTCGTGATCGGCAAGTGGGTTTGCAATAGAGGATTGATTTCCGTGATAACAAGCAAGATGAAATACATAGTCCAGATCGTCGGGCAAAGCATGAAGAATAGCATCATCAGTTATCGAACCATAAACAAAGCGTACATTGTTTCCAACTGGCACATTACTGGCCTCCGAGGAAAGAAGATTGTCAATTACTAGCACTTCGGCTGGATCGGACTCAAGAAGCTTAAGCGTTAAGTTTGATCCCACAAAACCGGCCCCACCGACAACAAGGATCTTTCTATTTTTAAAGGTTTCCGGAATCATTGGTTCTTTAACTTTTGGGCTCGGCAAGATGACTGTAAATATCGTTTATTCCAAATTTGTCATACCACCTTAGCTGATTATGAATGGTGTCTTTGAAATTGACTGTTGCTTTCCAATTGAAGGCTTTTTCAGTCTCTGATGGATCCAAGACAACTTCACTTACATCGTCGTCTCCAACAGGCAACCTAGGAACTTCAGGCATATCGATTTCCAGGTACTCACAAACCGCACAAAATAAATCGTAGATTGAATAACCAAGCCCAGTTGAAACATTGAATATGCCGAGGGGTGCACTTTCTTCCAAAGCTTGATCAATAAGCCTGAGAAAATCGGTCATGTCTAGAAAGTCGCGGATTGCTTCGCTGCAAAAACAGTTTTTCCCTTCCTTCAGCCTTTTATAAAAAGTGGGTAAAGGACCAATTGCCAAACGGGGGCCACAAATATTCGCTAGTCGCAACGAAATTACAGGCAGACTTGACTGCAATAAAAAAGCTTCACCAGAATGCTTTGAAATCCCATAACTGGTAAAAGGATTAGTTGGATGATTAATTGGAATAGGAATTTTTGAAGGCCTTCCGTAACACAGAGCGGTTTGGAAGTTTATCAATCGTTTTACCCCATGCTTGATCGCTGCGTTTGCTACATGAATCGAGCCAAGTATATTGGTTTTTGTATCCTCGACCCAATTATCAGGATCTTTGTAAGAAGCTGCACTGTGAATGACAAAGTCGGGTTTGAAATCGTCAAATGATTTATCCACCAACGCCTGGTCTACGATAGATCCCTCTACCAAACTTAAGCGTGGTTGTTCTGGAACCACTTCTTTTTTTCCGGTCGCAAAGTTATCAATGACCAAAATTTCATGCCCCTGCCTGAAAAAATGTTCCAACAAATTTGAACCGAGACATCCTGCCCCTCCTGTAATTAAAATCTTCTTAATCACTCTTTTCTTTATTTAGCCGCAAATGGGTATATTCCCCCAGGGTTCCAAACTCTTTAAAATAAGAAATAGCTTGGCTAACTGTCTCTTCAATGGGCGTAAATTTTATTTCACCAAAGTCCTCAAAGGTTCTTGATGGATCAAGAAGGATGGATACGACATCATCTTCTCCTAACTCTTTGATTTCAGCCTTTGGAAACTCGCTGAAACCCATTGCCTTGACTACTGCATTATAGAGTTCCTCAATAGGCACATCTGAGCCAGAAGAAAAATGATAGGCACCATACCCAATCCCATCACATGCTTGTAAAACAACCTTAGCAAGATCCTTTACGAAAACGAAATCTCTTCGTGATTTTGTCACGAAGCACTGCTTTCCGTCCTTGAGCCGTTGATAGAAAATAGGTAGTGGTCCAGCGACATTTCGTGGACCAATCACATTTGCTAGACGAAAAGTTACAAAATCCAAACCGGAAATTTCCAGGAAATCCTCGTTAGCGGTTTTGGTGATAGCATAGCTTGTCGAGGCAGGGAGCTTGGGATGACTGAGTGTAATTGGTTGCTCAATGGGATTAAGCCCGTAGCAAAGGGAAGTCTGAAAATATATAAACCTCTTTACNTCAAANTNGACCGACGCCTTTACAATGTTCGAACCCCCAACGCAATTCGTCAATGANTCATTATACCAATCATTTGGGTNTTTGTAAGATGCTGCGGCATGTACCACACAATCGGGCCTAAAATTTTCGAAGAGACCATGAACCAAATCATTGTCGGCAATGCTGGCAATCTCNACTCGTAGATTCGGGTTGTCCTCAAGGTGCTCTTTACGACCAGTTGCCAAGTTATCAATGACGCAAACTTCATCTCCGCGTGCCAGAAACATTTCCGCGACATGTGAACCTATTTGGCCAAGTCCTCCTGTTATCAGTATTTTCATTAAATTACCTATTTATTTAGTTCAGTTGATTTTTAAATTCTCTTGCACGATCATGAAATTGTTGCATCCAGACTTCTAAAGAAAGCAAACCCCAAATTTTTCTGCTAAACTTACCTTCTTTTGATAAATTTTCTAAAATCACTTCAGAATTAAAAAAGGCTCTATCCTTATCCCGACCATGCTCAAAAATCCCACATACAAATCTTTTAAGATCTCCTTTCATCCATTCATTCAATGGAACAGGAAATCCCATCTTATCTTTNCTTTTAGTTATTGATTGGGGCAAAATTTTATCAAATGCCTGAACAAGAAGTCTTTTTAATTCTCCATTTTTAAACTTTATATCTGCAGGAATAGTTGCAGCTAATTCAATTAGTTTATGGTCCAGAAATGGAACCCTGGATTCCAAGCCATGAGCCATACTCATTCTNTCCTCCACTTGGAGTAATGCAGGTAGTAAAGTTTTAAAATCAAAGTGAGTCATTAAATCAAAGTAAGATTCGTGACCAACATTTTTGCCAAGAAAAATTTTCAGGAATTCATCATAAGTAGATGATTNTTTTAGGTTTTCCCAGCGAATTTCTCTTTGCAAGGTTGGAGCCCTGTTCACCAAATCAAAATATCTTTTATTAATCGAATCAAATAATCCATTACTCCAAAATTGCTTTAACATTGGTTTATATTGCTCCAAGGNTCTAAGGTTAGGAATAATTGATGCGTATGTAACCACAAAGTTACCGTTGTTTAATGTACCATCAATTGCCCCTTTTATACATTGCTCAAAATAGGCAATGAGGTATCGGGCATATCCTCCAAAAATTTCATCTCCTCCCTGCCCACCTAGAACTACTTTCCTGTGTTTGCTAGCAAGCCTCGAAATTTCATATTGTGGAAAGGATCCCGGGCCGGCAACTGGTTCGTCTAAATGGTATATAATTTTTTCGATAGACGATACAAAATCTTCGCTTTGAATATCAAGTTCATGCAAATCAAAAGAATATTTTTGGGATAAGTCNCTGGCGTAAGAGCTCTCGTCATACCCTTGGCCATAAGTAAACTTCCCCGTAAAACCAATGAAGTCAGAGGTTTCAATTTGTGAAGCAAGTGCGGCGACAATACTGGAATCTCTCCCCCCACTTACATAAGANCCGACCGGAACATCACTTCTCATGTGCAACCGGAGGGATTCATCCATTAAATTTTGGATTTCTTCAATGAAATAGTTCTCGTTATGAGAGAAATCAATGTTGTAATAAACTTCCCAGAATTGCTTTGTTGAAAGTTGTGAGTTTTCAATGGAAAGCAAATGCCCCGGTTCCAATTTTTTAATTCCCTGAAAAAGTGTCTTGTCTCCCAATGTGAACTGAAAGGTTAGGTAATCATTCAGCGAGTCTAAATCTGTTTTAAGTTCTTTAACAAATGGAAGAAGTGCCTTTATTTCTGANGCAAAATAAAAAAAGTCGTCAACTTGAGTATAATAAAACGGCTTTATACCAAAACGGTCTCTGGCACAAAAAAGTCTACCATTAACTTCGTCCCATATTGCAAATGCAAACATTCCCCTNAGGTGATTAGGGCAATCTTCTCCATACTTTTCATAAGCAGCTAAAATGGTTTCCGTATCAGAGTTTGTTTTAAACTCCCAAGAATNNGAGAGNTCTTTCCGAAGTTCCAGGTAATTATATATCTCACCATTGAAAATTATACTCGTGCCATTCATACCATGCATTGGTTGAGAGGCAGACTCGCTAAGATCAATAACTGAAAGCCTTTTGTGGACTAGCCCTACAGATTTTTTTTGAGAAAGCCAAACCCCTGAGTCATCTGGACCCCGGTGAGCCAATAAATTACCCATAACTTGAAGATAATTTGCACCACTTGGCAAAGCTTGACTATTCAGACTGTAAAAGCCTCCTATTCCACACATAGCTTGTTTTGTTTNTTANTTCTTATTAGATCGATTGTTCCATCAANACCACGNCCCAAAATTGAACTCGAGTAAAGGTTTGAAATTATAATGTCTTGGTATGCCATCTCCGCTATATTTTGTAATTTTGCATCATCCAAAAGAAAATTCATGATTTCATCAAAATTTGAGAAATCTCGATCCATTGGAAGATAATGCTTCCAAGGTTCAAGAACCCCTCTGTACTCTCCTTTCAATAGAACTTGAACAGTTTTATACGCAATTGCTTCAAAACAACGAGGAGTGATTGTTTGATGAACAATGTTTCCCTCGAACGGNCCCAATACTTTGCTGCTAATCTCCTCAAAGTCAGCATCAGGGNTTGATTTTTGAAAATTTAAAACTGCCTTTTCTGCTTTACCATCAAAATCAAAAATACTTGCACCACCTTCTAGNCCAAGCACTGCTTTNGAGGACATTAAAAATGATGTCCACGACTCCCTATACAACCTGTCCTTCTCCTTTGAGCTAATATCGGTGACTAGAGGATATTTTGAAATTCGTTTGCCGATTTCAATGCTTAATCTTGTTTTTTCATAACCAAGTCTACCTAACCAAAAAGGTAGTTCCCTGCCCCTGTAAGCCAAATGAAGTTTTCTTTGGGAAATTGGGGGGGCTTCTATTCCGATTAATCTACTAGGNACATAACCAGGAAGGCAGGAAACTTTTAGAACTGNTGATAATTTTTTTTCATTATAGACACGGTNTAAATTTTNTAANTGAAGNGATGAAANGATCGCATCGATCCTCAAGTATGACATCTCGTNCATCATTTTGTTTATCCATCTATATTCGTCTTGNATAATCTGAATCTTAATNCCTTTAAAAAGTCGGATTTCTTCNCGTAAATATTTTGGAATNTATGAGTCAAATAGTATACACANAGAATANTGGATAATCACAACATCGAANNTTGAATTATTTTCATCNAAAAGAGTTACCTTGGGAGCGAGTAATGAAAGATCTTNTTTTNNNTGGAGATTTTATACANACTTCATGTCTTGAATGAGATACTATTGCTTCTACATGNTCCTTGACCACNTCNGCAGGATATTTTGTGTCAGCNAGAATTAGAACTTTTANCTTTTTTTCATCAGAGNNAAAATTNGCTAGTTCNNCTAAATCAAAACANACTTTTTTGNTTATNGNATTATCACTNTTNTTNAANCTANAAACACTCATGCTTTNATATTGNNTTNACAGNTNCNAAAATTATTTNAATTTTNCNTAAAAAGNGTTTNTCATNTAANTTTTTTCTAAATCTTTANACATGTTATTTATAAACCCNTTNTTATTAATTTTACAACCTGGATAATATATCTTATTGTGNTCATTTATAGGAATAAANTAGTATTCAATTCNTTGCTTTTTAGGTACACCGTATTGGTAGTGATATTCTATNTCTTTCTTTTCATCAAATAAAACTTGTAATTCATCCGATGANAAAAAGTTTTTTTTATATTTNTAAGNACANTTAAAAGTCGGATCTATTAAATACCATTTNCCACCATCTTTTATTTCTACAATTCCNTGCGAAAATCCATTAACTNTTTGATCATTATTAGGTTTATTTGGACAANACTTTAAATATTTTTCTGCACGAGTAAAATAATAAGAGTCTTTCTTTATTATTATTTTTTCTTCACCAAATAANACCACTGGCCTGCAAGGCACATTGTTCTCAGTCATCAAATATAGCATTAGAATTTGGAACCCCCCACATCTTATTGGTATACTATTATCAATAATATGACTTATACATTCAATGCTATCATATTCAACATCAACTACCTTATTTNTGCTATAAAGNGGTATGTTTATTTTATCATATAGATAATTTGCTATATACAAACCTTTTTCTAAGTTTTTTTCAAATTCTAGATTATATATATTCAATTAATTAANTTACCCTCATACCTAAGTTCATCGAATTTTTTCGAGTTTGAATATTGNAATATTTTATCAAAGTCAGATTTGTTNTTTGANTTATCNAGTGGATTTGATTTTTCAAATTTTGAAATATTATTAAGATTTTTCGCAACAAAGCCTTTTGGNATTAAAAAANTCTTAAGATTTTGGATAGTATCACTTGAATTTAAGCATAAATCCTCATACCAAATTTGGTGATATCTCTGGGGTGCTAATTGTGAGAAATCTTGTGATATACGCATCGCATAGGAGTATTGCTGTTCTACTACCTGTTCCCAGTAAGGACGTTTCTGAATCTCTCTGTAATTTTTAGATGTTGCTGAATTCCAAACCTCTGGACCTCCCCTTTTCCTTCTTGCTTGCAAGTCAGAATATGAACTATCTGCAAGGTTTCTTCTTATCCACAAAAAACAGGCGTTCGGAAAGGCTTCGCTTAAATATTTTATTCGAAAACAATTCCAGGCATTTTTAAAAACTAAAGGCTTCCGGTTTGCAGTGGATAGATACAAATGCTCGAAAAATTGAATGAACTTTTTCTCGTATCCTGGTAGAGGATTCTTACTTTTTAATTCTGAGGGGTGTTGCCCGCCAAAAAAATACCTAAACAGTGCAGAGGCTTCTGAGGGCTGATTGCTACCTTGTGTTTTTCCATAATTACTGTGGTAGTTAACGGACTGAGANTGGTCTATATNGTTTGGTAATTCGAATGGCTCAAATTCTTTAGATTCAAAAAGTTCATTTATATGGTTCGANGGATAATATACTTCAAAATGATTAATGGTTANCTGATANGCCAGGGTNCTCCCAACCCTNGGNGNNCCGAGGATGAATAGTATTAGAGGAGTTAATGAAGGCTCAGAGCAATCTGAACTTAAGATCATTTGGANATAATTTCACTAACAGCATTTTCAATTTTTGGATAAATGAGTGAATAATAAAGGTCATGTCCTTTTTTGCTTAGGTGTAAATTATCACCAGGAAGCAATAGTTCAGACAGTGAATGCCTATTTTCTTGAATCGCTTTGAAAAACTCGGTTTCAATATCATTTAACTCAACATCAGAGTTTCTAGCAATTGAACGGATTGCTTCGTTATAGAGGAAATTACTTTCCTGATAGGTAGTGTGGGTGTGTGGAAACTTGACTTGATTTAAAAGGGTTGGGTGATTTGTATTCAGAAAAACTTTTTTCGCGCCAAAGTGAACGACCCGAGTGATAATCTCTGACAAATTGGCAGAAAAAGCTTCAATACTAACTCGAGCTAATCCTTTATCTGATTGCCAATAGTTACAATCATTCATCCCGAACTGAACAACTACAATATCTGGTTTATCAGATTGTATCTCGTATGAAATTGTTTCCAGTGCTTGTCGTGTAGTACGACCATTAACTGAAGAATTTTTAACTACAATAGATTGTCCTTTATTATCAAACTTTTCTGCCAAGGAAGCAGATGACTGAGTAACCCACCCACGATGTATGGCTACATGCTGGCCTGTACAAATTGAATCTCCAAAAAAAGTAACCTTTAAATCATCTTTCATCAGCTAAAGTGCCTTTCATAAAAAAAGTACAAACCTGACGACCATTTTCAAAAACCGATTCTGTTCCATATAATAACTCCTTAATTATGCTCTCTTCAAAAGTTTCATGGCATGGTTCAAGTGCTGAACGAACTTGTTCCCCATTCCACGGTCTAATAAAAAATATTTCATCTGCGTCGACCCTTTTAACTTTATAGGCTCTTCTTTGATTATAATAGGTAAGTGAGAATCTAATTTCTTTAGTATGCGGGGAGAATTTCTCAATAAATTCATCTAATCGCTGATCAACGTTTGGGAATATGTCATTTGCAATGACAAGGTCATATTTATCCTTAAAGTCAAACTCCTGCCAATCACGGTGAATAAATTTAACAGAAGTGAAGGATTTTTGAAGACTTCTCAACGACTCGTCTGATTCATGGTGAAACAAATCCAAAACTTCATAATAAATGGAACGAAATTTTGAGCATGCAAAACAACTTAACCCTCCCCCAACATCCAGCACTCGCAAACATTCTTTTGTTTGTGTTAAATCTTTGTAAAGTAAATCGAATATACACCTTTTAGGTGGAGAATTCAGAAGCCATTTATCAGAAGTAAACAATCGATCTGAGTTTTGAAGCAGTTGGTGCAAGTCACGATCAATCCAATCATTATTCAAATAATCACTTAATGTATTTTGATTAACAAATTGTAACATTTTACAAAGGCAGCATAAATATAAGAAAAACTTTGATAGATTCTCTATATGCACCCACAAATTTTAAAACAGCGACTCTGCTGTGTTTGGTCTTGAGGGTTAAAAACATTTCAGAATGTATGGAATAAGCACGCTAGCTGAATAAAAGCTCAAACATAGGAGAACACTTATCAGGTTTATTATTATCTTTAAGGAATTTGATGTATTGATCGACCCCTCTCTTCAATTCAAGTTCAGGTATGTCTGAAAGTTTTTGCGTATCAACCAATTTTTCGATCTTAAGTAATAGATTTTGATAAGAATGCTCAAGTTTAGTCTTAGGTTGGGCTAAATTAGAGTAAAATGCCTCGAGGTACTTGTGGTTACCTAGAACCTTTGCATATATAATTATTCTGTTTGTAATTAGATTCATTGTGTCTGCTGGAAATGAATTCACATAAGAATTCATCAAATCAACATATTCACCCTCAACATCTTCGCTTAGGCAGTAAGAAATAATTGGGTACAGTCTATTATTTATTTTAAGAATTTCAGATTTATTAATTTTTCTGTAGATTTTATTTAGAAATTGAAAAATTAGATATTTATGGGGACTTTCGATACAATCGACATCTTCATAATAACTAATCAAAGTTTCACTAAACTTAATTGTAGAGTTTGAGTTGAGAATGAGTACCAAAAAAGAATCTAAATAAGTAGAGATTTTTGTATCGTCTAAATCTTTAAGAAGCTCAAAAATTTTGATGAGTGCTGTTTGCTTATCGAAAGCGATTACTCGATACAAATTGATGTAAAGCAATGGAGCTTTATCTAACAATTCAGAATTAAAAATATCCCCGTATTTGTCTTTTCCTATGTCATCAATGCTGTTGTTTGCAATGTAAGTTGCCTTGGCTCGGAGACTTTTCTTACTGAACAATTCCAAATTAAAGAGAGTAAAAGCAAAAATAGATTCGTTATCGAACTGCTCCTCGACAATATCTGTACACTTAAGAAAGTGGAGACGGTATTTCCCCAATAGATAATTATTATAAATTGTTGTACAAGTATCGATGCAATCAGAGGACAGGATGATATTGTCGTATTCCTCACAGGAATCGATAAGTTTAACTTCTCTGTTGGTAACATGAGTTGTAAAATTTCCAAACAGAGATCTACATAAGATTGCTTCAGTGGTTCTAGGTTCGTCGGTTAAAAGCAGTGTTTTCTTTTTAGCGTTATGATTTTGAGAATTCATATTGAATCGTTTTAAAACTCTTAATAAATATGAGAATGCAGAATATTTAGCATTAGGAATTTAAGCTTGTAATCTAAAGATTTGATAAATCCACTCTCTCACATTCTTTCTCCCAGCACAGGTAATCAGCCGCTTTATGGCTTCCATCCTTCATCAGATTGATCATATTTGGAGTTAACTGATTAAGAGTATTAATCATTGCCTCCAAGGTGAATTTTTCTGAAACAAAGCCACACTTGTATTTTTCAACTAGACATAACATGTCGGGTGATGGACCAATTGCAACGGCTATTCTCGCTTGGATATACTCGAATAACTTGTTCGGTAGACAATGCCTGACATTAAAAACTTCACTATCATAAAAGATAAGTCCAATGTCATATTTGTTAAGGGTAGGTACTAGATCTTCAAATGAAACGGGAGTTTTAAAGTTAATTCTATTACAATCACCAGCCAAAGACTTAAGACTGTCTATA
This sequence comes from Opitutia bacterium, assembly GCA_002686835.1. Lineage (GTDB taxonomy): Bacteria > Verrucomicrobiota > Verrucomicrobiia > Opitutales > Seribacteraceae > Chordibacter. The sequence goes on from NYYP01000003.1 coordinate 22,221, forward strand.
TACCGCTGCGAACCTACCAGATATAAATCGAGTGAAAAATGTTTTCTTAGACCTTTAACAATGGCTATTAGGTTTTCCAAATTTCTATTTTTGTTGGCTACGCCGTGGTGGACCAAGCGTATGTTATCTTCCAAGACAGCTTTTGCCTTAAATTCATACTTGCATGGCGTGTTCCTTACCACTGTTGTCTCGACCTTGAATTCCTTCCAGTACATTTTCTTAAGACCCTCAGAAACCGTAAACACTTGATTGCACTCGGTTAGAAACTCATTACAGAGAAAATTTCTCATTGGGTATTCGAATAATGTAAAATACAAACTTTCGGAGAATTGCTTAGTGTAGTATTCGCAGGCATCAAAAATTATAATACCCTTGTTTCTGATGCGGGTTGCTAAAGGTAGTAGCTGGAGATTTCCCACTAAGATAATATCGTAATCCTCTTCATTCAAAATCGACTCATGTCCGGTACAATTATGATGATGATCATTCAGCCAGATGGCTAACATCTTGAGCTTTTCGCCAAGCAGTATAGCCAAGGATGGCAATGCTCTTGTTATTCCTCTTATCCATTTGTGACTAAACGGAAAGTTGATGACTGGTATCGTAAACTCATTGCGAACATCTAATTTAACATTTGTTTCATAGCTTAAAGAATCGACTACAAAACCATTTTTCGAAAACAAATGAAGAAACCGATTGTTTCGCGGGGAGGCGTCTAGTTGGTCTAAACACATAATCAAGGCTTTTTTCATATTTCGAATCTTTAAATTTACTTCTTTATGATAATTAGCCTACTTCAGATTCAGTATGATACCTTTCAATAAGTGCTTTGACTTTATGGAATGAACTTCCATTGATTTTTCTTTGAGAAATTATTTCACCCGTCATATCTATGATCTCATCTACAATAACATTTTGCCTCAGTCGGGGTTCTGATAGGATTTGTTCTTTTGCTTCTTTTCCTATTTTTTTAACTAAGGTCATATCCTCCATGCATTCAAAAACTTCATCTATGTTGTCACAGTTCTCTTCAAGTGAAATATAGTGAATGCCTGGTTTCATCATTCCCGAATATGTTCCAGGTGTCGCTATTTGTATAGTTTCGGCAAGTGCTGCTTCTACATTACGCGGAGAGATTGCAGTATAGTAATCTTTTTTATCCAAGTTACTGAAGCAATTCGATTCAACTTCATCATAGCTTGCAGATGGATTTTCCCTCATAAAAGATTCTACTTTCCTTCTGAAGATTGTCCGGGGATCAATCAAGCTACTCCCTGAGGGAGTCGCCAGGCAAAACTTTGAATCTGAAAGAAAATCATGCCACATTACGCCAGGAATATGGTCAGAGAGTTTGTTTGAAATATCAAGAGAGAGCGAAGGTTTCGCAGCCATTACTGCCCTCTTAAAACGGTCCGCAATTTCATACTTGAGAGTCCTCAAATAGCATCTGTTTATGTCGCCGTTATGTGTGCGGTAGGAAACATCGATACTGCGTTGTTTGTGCTTCTTCGGATCCTTCCATCTATCAATCCAAAAGTCAGGGATGTAGGTGGTGTAACCTGGCAGTATTTGGCAGCTTTGTGATGCTTTTAGGTAAAATGAAGATTTTTTTTCATGACAGACCGAGTAGATGATATCAATATTCCAATCCACCATCCAATCGTCTAATATTTCAGATGAGTCGTACTCGTCTTGGGGCAAAGCAATTTTACATGAGGAAGAATCCTTTATAAAACTATAATTTTCTAAAATTTCACTATATTTTTGGGGAAAATGCCGAAAACAAAGAAAGGTAGGACCAAGGACAACAAGATGGTACTCAACATCCTGCAAATACGCAGGAAATGGCAAAGAAGCATCATGTATAACGAAATTATGCCTGTCATAGCCAAGGCTTTGTGGAATCATACACTCAAGGGTTTGGACTGCCTCTCTCCTGTTTTTAGGATTACCCATCCTATGAAGAACAAGAATATTAAGATTCATTGTTCAAAAGTGCTTCCCTAGAAATTATTGAGTGAAGGATTAATTAAATTTATAAATTTTAGTGTAAATAAGATCGAATGGGGTTGTGCTGTAATTCAGCAAACTTTTTTGTATCAGAAAAAAAGTTGAGATGAACGGTCACAACTTCTCAATTTTTGATTATGCGAACTTTTATTACTGGGGCTGAAATAGTCATTCAAGTAGTATTTTAATGATTTCGACTGCAGATTGACCATCTCCATAGAAGTGATTTTGTTCAATTGGGGCTTTATTATTTTCAAACGATTCTATGATTTTTTCTTTTGATGCTCCAACCAAAGTATTCCAACCTGAAATTACTGTTTCAACCCATTCTGTTTCATCCCTCAATGTTATACAGGGCACTTTATGGAAAAAAGCTTCCTTTTGCATGCCACCGGAATCAGTAATCACACAGTGTGCACTCATTTCCAACCTTTGAGTTTCGAGATAAGAAAGTGGTTCGACGATTTTCAAATTTGTTAGCAAATTTGAGAAAGATGACTTTTCAATAATCTTTTTAGTTCTTGGGTGCATTGGTAAAANGACTGGCATTTTCTTATTAATTTGATGAAGNGCCTGAAAAATTGANTTGAGACGACTTGNCTCATCCGTGTTTTCTGCACGATGAATCGTACACAATGCAAANTTACNTTCATATAAATTCCATGTTTTAAGAGATATACGCTCTTTAGCTTTTTCTCTGTAAAACAATGTGGCATCGTACATAACATCACCAACTTGAAAAATATTTTGCACATCCATCGTAGGAGTGGCATGAGGAAAACCTTCTTTTTTAAGATTTTCAATAGCAGTGTCAGTGGGGCAGAAAAGGTAATTTGAAACTCTGTCAGTTAAAACCCGATTTATTTCTTCTGGCATAGCCATATTATAGGATCGAAGGCCCGCTTCCACATGAGCGACCGGAATATGCATCTTGGATGCAGCCAATGCCCCAGCCAAAGTAGAATTAGTGTCTCCATAAACAAGAACCAAGGATGGTTTCTCTTTTAGGATAAGTTCTTCACACTTCTCTAACATGCCACCGGTCATTGCCCCATGCATAAGATTACCAAAACCTAGCCTGTACTTGGGCCTAGGTATGTCCATTTCCTCGAAGAAAATATCTGACATATTGGCGTCATAATGCTGTCCCGTATGAACAATGATTTCTTCAATTTCTTTATTACCGGAAGTTTTGTATTTAGTAATGGCTCGGCTAACGGTAGCGGCTTTAATAAATTGAGGCCGAGCACCAAGAATAGTTAGGATCTTCATATCTCTTTTAGGTTTCCGTCTTTTAAGTTAAAAACCTTTGAGCACATCTCCAATGCTTTGCTACGGTGGGCAATGATTAATAAAGTCTTTGTTTTCTTTAGAGGTTCTAGGGTGGCTAAAATTCCACTCTCGGTATCGTTATCCAAGGAACTTGTTGCTTCATCTAAGACTAAAATCTCGGGGTCATGGTAAAGGGCACGCGCAATCCCTATCCTTTGCCTTTGACCTCCACTTAACCTCGCACCTCTCTCACCCAATAACAACTCATTGCCTTCCGGTGTTGATTGTACGAATTCCTTTAGCTTTGCCATCTTTATAACTTCGTCCACCCGTTGTTCATCAATTTCATGATCATCCAGTCCGAAAGCAATATTTCGGCGTATCGTATCATCGAGCAAAAATACATCCTGGGGTACATAACCAATCATCTTTTGCCAAGATTCTCGATTTTCGTCTGTTATAACCTGATTATCAACCATTACCTGACCAGCAGATGGCTCTAACAATCCAAGAATTACATTTGCCAAAGTGCTTTTACCCGAACCGCTCTCCCCAGCAAAACCAATGGTCTCTCCCTTTAGGATAATTAAGGAAATTTGATCCAGCACACCTTTTGAGTCTACTTCATAGGGGTATGAAACATCCTGAAGAGTTAACGTATCATTGAACTTTATGGAACTTGATCCTTTATTTACATTAACTTCTGTTTCTTGGGTGTTTTGGGCAGGTTCTATGGAAAATTCTTTATTGAGCACACCAACACTTGCCCATCCATAACGAATGGATTGGAGATTATTTAAAATCCGACTAAAGCTCGGAATCATTCTAAAACCAGCAGTCGCCATCAAACCAAGGATATGAACCACTTGCTCTTTTGGATTTCCTTGCGTAATTAAAAATAAGCACATTCCGACAAGCCCAAAAATTGCAATCGTTTCAATACCCAATTTAGGAACATATTGAAAAATGTACTCTTTTTTGGTCATCAAACCAGCCAAGTGGTTTGGGTGATGGAATCGTCTTAAAAAATATTCCATTTTTCCCGAAAGAAGAATTTCTTTTAAGCCACCAAGACCATGTTGCAAGTGTTTGATTTTGTCTCCTTCAGCCTCCAATCGCAGTCTTCCCCATTTGCCTACAACTTTATTGGTCGAACGAACAAAAAGGAAAACAAGAATGCCTAGAATTAAAATAATGAAAAAACCACCTTTGGGTTCGACAAATAAAATCAAGCCCAAGAGAGCAAAAATAACGAGCACTTCTGTGACCAAATTAATCAATGCCATTAAAAAATAGCCACAATAAAGGGAAATTTCAGTGGTCAAATTTCTGATTAGCTGAGAACTGTTTGTCTTAAGATGAAATAGATAACCATTTTGCAAATATTGGCGAAATAGACTTAGGGCTATTTCCCTTTGAGCACTATAGACAA
>NYYP01000005.1 GCA_002686835.1 Opitutia bacterium
TGATTTCTGGCACATAATATTCCTTAAAGGTTTACCATGACGATCTTTAGAGGATACTAAGACTGCATCAGTTGAACCAGAAATTGGACAACCACGGGAAGCATTCACCAATTTTGAGGAAGATGACATCCAATCTATATTTCTCAAAATCACCTTACTCACAAGAATGATTTTCTCATATCCCGTTAATAACCTTCGTTCTAATAATCCAACTGTTCACTATGGCAATTTTCTTTCCAATAATTAAAGAAAATGATTTGATGATTTGTTTTTATGATCGATATTTCTCACCTTAGAAATGACTTGGATGGCTTAAAGAAGGCTATTTCGAGAAAAAAGTTTGAATGCGACTTAGACTCTTTGGTCAAATTAGACCAAAAACGCAGAGACGCTATATCTGCAGCCGAACGGGCGAGGGCAGGGCAGAAAGCCACTAATAACGAGATGGCCCAACTGCCTAAAGGTTCTCCTGAGTTTTTAGCGAAAGTTTCAGAGATGAAAGAACTGGCTGCTAAAGTGAAGGAACTTGAGGCTGTCGCAAAGAAGGCGGATGATGAATTCAGGGAAGCCTGCATGACAGTTCCAAACATTCCACATGAGTCGGTTCCAGATGGCAAAGGAGAAGAAGATAACCAAACTTTATCAACATGGGGAGATGTCAAAGGTGACTTCCCAAATTCCATACCTCATTACGATATTCCTTGGTTTGACCAAATGATTGACTTTCCCCGTGGCGTAAAAGTTACTGGGGCAGGTTTCCCTTTTTATGTTGGTGAGATGTCCCAACTCGTTCGTGCACTGATTAATTTCTTTTTGGAAGAAGCTTCTAAAAACGGGTATGAAGAGGTACATTCACCGATCGTTGTCAATGCTGCAAGTGCAACTGCAACGGGCCAATTACCTGACAAAGAAGGGCAGATGTACCTGGATCAAAACGAGGAGGTTTACCTGATACCGACGGCTGAAGTCCCAGTTACAAATTTCTATCGCGATGAAATCCTTAACGCGGATCAATTGCCGGTCAAAAGATGTGCTTACACCCCTTGTTTTAGAAGGGAAGCGGGTAGTTGGGGAAAAGATGTCCGCGGGCTAAATCGGCTCCACCAGTTCGACAAGGTGGAACTGGTAAAATGGACGCACCCGGATCAAAGTTTTGATGAATTAGAAAAATTACGAAATGATGCTGANGGACTTCTTCAAAAACTTGGCCTGCCTTACCGAGTTTTACTCATATGCTCGGGAGACATTGGTTTCCCNCACTCGAAGCAATATGACCTGGAGGTATGGGCGGCTGGGCAAAAGCGTTGGTTGGAAGTATCAAGCTGNAGCAATTTTACTGATTTCCAAGCAAGACGAGCAAACATTAGATTTCGTGGAGATGATGGCAAACCACGNCCCGTGCACACATTGAACGGATCAGCCCTCGCTATACCACGAGTCTTGGCCGCTATTTTGGAGAATAATTTGCAAGCAGATGGTTCCGTAAAAGTCCCGGCATGCCTCAAGAAATGGTACCCCCAGGACACGATTGGAAGGTAACCCAAACAAGATGANCCATACCATTGACCTGCCGGATAATCTCGCCGAGCAGGCCAATCAATTATTCGACGAGTGCCCNAAGGAATTATGGCACCCTCGTGCCCTGAAAGCATTGGAAAAATGCACGCTCACTGATGATTTCATCGGGATTGCCTGCTCCGGAGGTGCTGACAGTACATTTTGCCTGTTACTTATCTTTGCAGCCTTTCCTGAATTAAGAGAAAAAATGGTNGTACTGCACTACAATCATCAATTGAGGGAAGTGGAATCAGATGACGACGAATNATTTGTCACATCCATGTCCAAATTGCTAAATCTAAAATGCCACATTGGTAAGCCTCAAAANAAGCATCATAAATTGGATGAGAAAACGCTTAGAAACCTCAGGCTGGACTTTTGGGAGAAGACAGCAAAAGAGGAGGGCGTGAACGCCATTATCCAGGGACACCATANTGACGATGTTGCCGAAACTTTGCTTTGGAGAATCGCAAGAGGGGCAAGTGTGGATGGATTGATTAGTCCTAAACCAGTAAGCAAAATTGATAAAGTCACAATCATTCGACCCTTTATTTCCATCAAAAAAGATTCGATCCGTAAGTGGTTACAAAAATACTCAGTNCAATGGAGAGAAGACTCCAGCAATTCAGAGACAAAATACTTGCGTAATAAAATTCGTCATACGGTAATGCCAGCATGGAAGANNTCNTGTGATCGTGAACTGCTAAAAGGCATCACATCAACGCAGGAATTATTGGTGAAAGACCACGAAGCACTGGAATTTCANGCTTTAGAATCATTTCTGCAATGCAAAGAAGGAAACTCTTTAAAACTTGGCCCGTTGCAAAACCTCCCCATNGCAACCCAAAAGAGAGTTTTGCAAAAATGGATAGTGNAGATTACCCAANNTCATCCANTCAAAGTTGCATTAGCNTCNAAGGCTACCCTACTGGTNAAATCTTTGTGCAACGANAACTTTTCTTCACTGCAAATATCCGATCAATATTTTGTTCGCAAAAGAGGACANTATTTGGACATTGAAGAGACGCTTTCCACANTGCCAATACCCNATNCCTCGNCCTTTCAGAATTGCCTCATTTTNTTACCCAACGGATCAAGGATATTAACCGAAAGAATAAAATTGGGGAAAGCGTTGATCGATCAAATATTGGAAAAGAAAATAAATCCGAAAAAGGAAGCATTTCTTGCCAGTANCAAATTNACTGAGAGACTGTATATTCGTTCCCGNATTNATGGAGATAGATACAAACCCCTAGGTNCTCCTGGTTCAAAAAAGGTGTCAGATTGGATGATCGACAGGAAATGGACAGAAACTCAAAAGGTGGAAACTCCGATTTTTTTAAATTGTTCAAATGATATCGTTTGGATTCCTGGTTTTCCACCGGCAGAATTTTCCAAAGTTACAAGGGCAGACAAGTGGGTAATCCGTTTGACTTACCGACTTTCCGGCACATGATTGGTAGGTTGTGGATAATAACAAAAAAGATGATTCGGGAGGACAACCTAAAGGTTTCCACCCCAAGGTTTTACTAATCTGGTTAGCAGTACTGGCTGCAATCATTGGACTGGTCATGGCACAGTCTGGAGAAATTGCCCCTGGGCAACTCTCCATTGCCTCCATTGACGAGCTCATCACTGCCGCCAAGCAAGATCGTGTGGACAAAGCAACCATACAAAGCGACCCCAAAGGAGGTGAAGAGTGGTATGTAATTCAGGGAAAAATACAAAATCCTGCTTTTGAAATTGATGAAAACCAGTACAAAACACTACCTTTCGTGGTTAAGGGAAGGGTTACCGAGTCTGAATACAAAGAGCTACGTGACCTGCTCGGCACACGACTTAGAGAAGAACCATCAAGCACTATCTGGACAGACCTTCTCTTTAGTCTTCTTCCATTCCTTCTAATCATAGGGTTACTTTATTTCCTATTTGTCAGGCAGTTGCGTATGGCAGGAAAAGGTGCCCTCAGTTTTGGTAAGAGTAAAGCAAAGCTTCTGACGCGTGAAAATGAAAAGATTGTCTTTAACGATGTTGCTGGCTGCGAAGAAGCCAAAGAGGAGGTGGCCGAAATTGTTGATTTCCTCAAGGACCCAAAACGATTCCGTAAAATTGGCGGAAAAATTCCCAAGGGAGTATTGATGGTTGGCCCTCCAGGCACAGGCAAGACCTTACTCGCCAAAGCGGTTGCGGGAGAGGCGGATGTNCCATTTTTCAGCATCAGTGGATCCGACTTTGTGGAAATGTTTGTCGGAGTGGGTGCTGCCCGTGTCCGTGATATGTTTGAACAGGGCAGGAAAAATGCCCCTTGTCTTATTTTTATTGATGAAATTGATGCGGTTGGTCGCCAAAGAGGTGCCGGTCTCGGCGGTGGCAATGACGAAAGGGAACAGACTCTTAATTCACTTCTTGTTGAGATGGATGGTTTTGACGGTCATGAAGGTATCATTATAATNGCTGCNACTAACCGTCCTGATGTACTGGACAATGCGCTTCTTAGACCAGGTCGTTTTGATCGCCAGGTCGTGATTGATCTNCCAGATTTAGAAGGAAGGGAAGCAATTCTCAAAGTTCATGCCAAAAAAATCAANCTCTCCGAAGAGGTTGAACTNAAATCTNTAGCGCGTGCAACNGCTGGGTTTTCGGGTGCAGACCTTGCCAATCTATTAAANGAGGGTGCTTTAATTGCTGCCCGCAGAAGAAAAAAGGCTGTCGAACCGATCGATCTTGATGACGCNCGTGAAAAAATTTCNTTTGGTCGAGAACGTCGTCGGGTAATGGATGATGAAGATCGTAAGATCATAGCTTACCACGAGGCGGGACATGCAATTGTTCAAGCGAAAATAGACGATGGTCTGCTTCCGATACACAAAGTTACAATCATTCCACGTGGACAGAGCCTTGGCAGTACCATGTTTACGCCCAAAAAGGATATNTTAAATCACAGTAAACGCAGAGTGCTTAACCAGGTTTGTTGTGCAATGGGCGGAAGGGCNGCGGAGGAAATTGAAATTGGCGATGTTACAAGTGGTGCGGCTGGAGATATTAGAATGGCTACCAATATTGCTCGTAGNATGGTGTGNGANTGGGGAATGAGTGAGCTTGGTATGATTTCCTTTGGGGACAAACAAGATCAAGTTTTCCTGGGTAAGGAACTGAGTCGTGCACAGAATTACAGCGAAGAGACNGCCCGCAAAATTGATTNTGCGATCAAAGAAATTATCGATCAACAATACGACCGGGCAAAACAAATCCTACTTGATAATATTGATGCTTTGCACGCCTCTGCAAATGCACTGCTTGAATTNGAAACCATCGAGGGCAAGCATGTTCATGAGATTTTGGAGCATGGCAAAATTATCTCTGAAATAGTGAAGTCTCCTGAACCGAACACCGAAGATACCGAACCTGATGCTGAGGAAGAGAAAGCAAAAGATTCTACTGAAAAAAAGTCCGACCCCCTTGAACCAGGAACTGAAGCGATTGGAGCTCCTGCCTGAGCCTCTTTCGCACTTGAAATTTAAAACATTGTCTNGTATANAAAATTTATGAGCAGACATCCCAGTTTCAGCCCTCCGGGCGGATTAACCAAAAAAAGAAATGTCCTAAAACGTTTCGAGCGTGTTGAGTTACTTCGCAAGCGCGGACAATGGAAAGAGGGGGACCGCGTGGTTTCCTTGGTCAAGACTAAGCCTGAAGAATAATTCTCTTGGCTGGGTTACTATTGGTTAACCCAATTTGAATATGCTTCAGTAGATTCTGCTTTTATGCTTACCCACTGAGGAATTTCATATGGGTGTAGCTTCATAATCTCTTGAATCAACTCCGGTCCTTTATTNTGAGAGTATTTTAANGTNACTCTCCATTCAGTATCTTTGATTACTCGATCATCCCACTTGTAGTGAGATTCGATCGGTCCACTGACCTGCCCGCATGCAATTAAATTCATTTGAACTAATTCTTCGATTATTNTCACAGCATCCTCTTTAGAGGAGACAGTTGTCCATCCGACCATAACCATAGTTTTATTGGTCCTCTTCATCATAGAAATTCATTGCAATTTTCACACATATAAATAACTTACAACCCTTTTCCATTCAACTAATACCTAATTTGCCGTGAGAGACGAATATTTACAAGAAGCCCAAACCATAGTGGAGGACCCCAATACCCTCATAAATTTGGTATCACGCCGTTCCAAGCAACTCAAGCATGGCAGCAAACCTCTGATCGAATCTTTAGAAAAATTGGAGCCTGAAGATATTGCCCTTCGTGAGATCATTGAAGGCAAGATAACCTACCAGCCTTGGGATCAGAATTCCGAGAACTGAATAATTAGAAACAACNGGAGTTTATCCTGTTGTAAANANAAGTTTTNACCGGAATGGGCAGCAAGAAAAAATCCTCAAACCCTTTGCCCAGTTTTACCAACTCNAAAGCAAGACATAAATTTTTGTTGGGAGATAAATTCATTGCTGGATTAGAACTTCGCGGAACCGAAGTAAAATCAATTCGGAATGGAAAGGCTCAAATTTCAGAATCTTTCGCCCGCTTTAGCAAAGATGAANTGTTTCTCTACAATGCTTATGTGGACGANTATNCATTTGGGAACGAGAACAACCACGAGCCTACCCGTCCCAGAAAGTTACTCCTCAACCGCAGAGAACTTGACCGTTTGCAAGCCGCCGTCGAAGCCTCNGGTAAGACTATTGTCCCCTTGCGTCTTTTTTTCAATGATGCACTGATCAAGTGCGAGCTTGCTTTAGGCACTGGGAAAAACCAACGAGATAAACGACAGGATCTAAAAAAGCGGGTAGCCCAGCGAGAGGCNGAACAGGCACTTAAAAATTCCCTGAAAAGATGATCGATGTAATTCTCTTTCAGCCAGAAATCCCACAAAATACAGGCAACATTGGCAGACTATGCGCTTTTACTCAAAGCCGCCTTCACCTCATTCACCCACTAGGTTTTAAAATAACAGATAAAAACCTACGTAGGGCTGGTATGGATTACTGGCAATCGTTGCAAGTATATGAATATAATAACTGGGAATGCTTTATCAACTCATCCAGTCGTCCCAAAAATATCTANCTATTTAGCACCCATGCGAACCGACCTATGTGGGAAGCAAATTTCCAAAGGGGAGATGGATTGTTATTTGGAAATGAAGGAGGAGGAGCTCCTGACGAAGTCCATTCTTGGGCGGGNCAAAACCGGCTAACTATTCCGAAATATTCTCCTGAACTACGGTCACTCAACCTCGCTGTTTCGGTTGGTGTCGCGGTCTATGAAGCCATCCGTCAAATAAATCTTCCTGCTTGAGAAACTTTTTGCATGCACAAACCACTCGTTTCGATTGTGATGCCGTGCCGAAACGAAGAGAAATTTCTACCTGTTTGCCTAGATTCTATTCAGAGACAAACACTCAGGAACTGGGAACTTATNATAGTAAATGATCATTCCCATGATCAAAGTNCAAAAATCCTAGAAAATTTTCTCAAAATTGAAAAAAGAGGAAGAGTTCTCCACAATCCAGGCAATGGTTTAGTAAGTGCACTCAACCTCGGAATCAATCACTCCCAGTCAGAGATGATTGCGAGAATGGATGCCGATGACATAATGGAACCTCAAAGGCTTGAGATGCAAGTTAAGCATCTACAAAAAAACNCTNACATCGAACTTGTATCTTGCCANTCTCAGCACTTCCCCAAACCAATACAAAAACAAAGAAAAGGGTATCAAGTATATGTAGATTGGACCAATCAGATACTCACGCCTGAAGATCATTGTATAAACCGTTTTGTTGATTGTCCCCTGGCTCATTCCTCAGTGATTTTCAGAAAATCTCTAATCCAAAAGTTTGGTGGATATCAGGATGGAGAATTCCCCGAAGATTTCGAATTATGGCTCAGATGGATGAGTCATGGCATAAAAATGGAAAAACTTCCACATACTCTCCTAAAGTGGCGGGATCATCCTGAAAGAACATCCCGTACAGATTCCCGCTATCAACCAGTTAGGTTTAACGAAATTAAAGCAAAGTATGTAAAGTTATGGATCGAAAAAGAGGCACATCTAAACAAACGAAAAATTGTTTGCTGGGGCGCAGGAAAAATTGCCCGAAAACTTTCCAAATTATTAATCAAAAATGAAATAAGAATATCTGCGTTTATTGATCTTGATCCTAAAAAAATCGGTCGATCGAACACAGAAATCCCCATTTTATCAATCGATCAACTACCTCCTCCTGATAAATNTTTTGTTTTTATACTCGTAGGATCCAGGGGTGCCCGTGAACAAATCTTCTCATATTTGAGTGACAAGGGATTTATGGCTGGCAAAGACTTCATGCCCTTGTCCTGAACTTCTGCTCAAATAATTCAAAATTGCCAGTCTCATGATTAAACTGCATATATTTTGCATGAGAATCTCACCGCAACTTATTATTTTGTGTAGTCTATGCTCCTCATTGATTCATGCTCAACCCGAGGGATTCCGAGCATTATTCAATGGTAAAGACCTGAGTGGTTGGTGGGGTCTTNGTACGGTTAATCCGTCAACTTGGATAAATTTANCCGCTCCTGAATTAGTGCAAAAGCGCANGAGTAGCCAAGNGGATATNCATAAACATTGGCTAGTTGAGAATGAAGAATTAATTAATGATGGCCACGGACTTTACCTCACTACGGTTGAGAATTTCTCCGACTTCGTATTACGACTTGAATACAAGACCGTTGCACTTGCAGATAGCGGCATTTATTTGAGGGGTTATCCACAGGTGCAAATTTGGGACACCACCGAGGCAGGTGGAAAATGGAAATATGGAGCCAAGCATGGATCAGGCGGGTTATGGAATAACAGACCGAAGAAAGGATGGACTCCACTAGTTCATGCAGACAAACCATTTGGACAATGGAATGACCTACGCATCCGCATGGTTGGCGAAAAAGTGAAGGTCTGGCTAAATAGTAAACTGGTGGTCGACCAAGCAACCCTGATAAACTATTGGAAAAAATCTGAACCCGTATTGGACAAGGGGCCCATTCAGTTACAAACCCATGGAGGGGAAATTCGTTGGCGTAATATCTTCATTAAGGAAATCAAATAGCCAGTATTCTTCCAAACTGCATTACTTCTATTCACATTGATCTCTTCAAAACTTCAGACAAAACGAAGCGGGCAAACCCGTTTTTTTGGTGAAATTGCAGAATCCTGTTCAAGAGAACTCGAATGTCTTGGTTTTCTTGCCGAAGTCTTCCTCATACCCGGAGGGGTAGGAATACGCTTTCTTTCGGATCGGCAATTTTGTAACCTAGCGGACCTCGCCCATCTACCCATAAAAGAACTGGACTTCTCAAGAGTCTCCTCCTTCGATCCAGAAAAAATTCANGATTTTCCAATCGAAGCAATTAGTCTGCCTTTGGGATGTGCCTTCCCGCTTCGAGAATTCAAACTTTTTCCCCTAAGAAGATTTTCCGCAGAAAAGTGCCAGGCGACCGACTTTGAATCCTTGGCTATTTTATCGATCGAAGAGCTTAACTTGTCTGGCAGTGCAGTGGAGCAGCTCACTTTTACACATTCCATGCCTCTGACAAAATTGGACATTTCTCAAACGAATGTACTTGATCTGCGTCCACTGGCTGAAAAACCCCTGGAAAAGTTAAATCTCCAGCATACCAAGGTAGATAACTTATCCCCCCTTAGTGCATGTCCGCTGACTGAGATAAATCTAAATAAGACAGGTATTGAAAACCTGGAGCCATTAAGGGCAAGACCTCTAATCGAGGTGGAATTGAGAAAAACACGAGTTGAAGATCTATCCCCCCTTATGGAATCACCTTTGGAAAGACTCTCTCTTCCAGGCTCGCCCATTCGTTCCTTGAATCCACTCACCTTTTGTCCAATTAAGTTTTTAAACATGATCGGTCTGCAATCAGTTGATTTATCTCCATTGAAGGAAATGCAACTCCATACTCTGTGCATTTCCCCGCTGGAGTTAAAATCGGAAGACTTTTCCTTGCTTCNGGAATTAAACTTACCTCAGCTCGTAGGTCCNGGGGATGACCCCCNGCAAACAACCGATCANTTCGTACAAAAATACAATCAATCAAATGAGTGANCNGTACAAAATTTGCAGTTTAAGGGATATNCTTTAGAAANATTNAGCATGAGCCCCCAAAGAGATCACCTTAAAGGAGCAAAGGATTATTACGATGTTGTGGTAATTGGTAGCGGTCTGGGAGGGTTAACCGGCGCTAACTGTTTGGCNAAGCAAGGACACTCTGTTTTGTTGTTGGAGAATCATTATCAGTTTGGTGGTTTGGCCACTTGGTTCAAGAGAGCAGGGGGACATATTTTCGATATTTCCCTGCATGGGTTTCCTGTAGGCATGATCAAATCATGCAGAAGGTATTGGACCAAAGAAATTGCCGATTCTATTGTGCAATTAAAAAATATCCGTTTTGTTAACCCTCAGTATGATTTGAGAACCACCTTTGACCGGNTGGATTTCACCCAGATTTTACAGGATACTTTTAAAATTGCCCGTGGTCATGTGGAAGAATTTTATGATCATTTGAAAAAGATGGACTACTTCGCCCAAGACGGGCGTACCATTGGAGACCTTCTGGAGGAATTCTTCCCCGGAAGAGACGATGTTAAGCGTTTACTGCTCGAGCCGATTTCTTATGCCAATGGATCATCATTCATGGACCCTGCTATCGCCTATGGTATTGTTTTTACCAACTTTATGCGCAAAGGAATTTATACCTTCAAGGACGGCACTGATTCTTTGATTCGTAAAATGGTTGAAGAGCTACGCAGGAATGGAGCTGAACTTAGACGTCAATGCCTGGTCGAAAAACTTATAACTGTGCANAAGGCAGGCAAGCCTTGCATCACAGGTGTTAAGGTCAATGGCAGAGAGATTCGATGCGGTGCTGTTCTATCAAACGCAAACCTCAAAAATACTATCGAGCAAATGCTTGGTCTTTCCAAACTGCCCTCAAAATTCGCCCAAAAATCGCAGGATGTACGACTGAACAATACATCCTGCCAGGTTTATATCGGTCTAAAACAAGGAGCAGTCATTCCAGAATCTGTTGGGGACTTAATATTTACTTCCGANGCTGCTAATTTCTCAACAGATGAGCTATCCGATTTCCATACCAAGAGTCGTACTTTTTCCATTTATTATCCAGATACCCGACCGCACCGGAAAAACCCAAGGTATAGCATTGTAGCCTCCTTAAATGCCAAGTGGAAGGACTGGAATAAATTAACTGACCATGAATACGCTAAAGCAAAAGAACGTTTGTGCGAGGAAAGCCTTGTGGCACTTGAAAAAATCTTGCCGGATATAAGGAGTAAAATCGATCACATCGAGGCGGCAACTCCCCGAACGATTAAGCATTATACCCAGCATGCTAATGGTGCAACTTTTGGGACAAAGTTTGAAGGACTAGAAGTNTCCAGTAATTTACCCAAGTATGCACCTGGATTATTTCATGCGGGATCCGTAGGGATCATTATGTCTGGCTGGCTAGGCACNATCAATTATGGGGTTATAACCGCCAACAAAATAGACAGTTTTTTACGAAANCGAAAAAATGACTGTCCCCCGGAAGTCTCCCATGACCANGATTCTTCCTTTGCCATTGCCTGAATNTTGCATTTTCCCTAATTGTTTTCCATTTCCATGGAAGATATATACCGAAGAATTCCTCACCGCCCGCCCTTCCTTTTTATCGATAAGATTCTTGAAATAAAGGAATGTGAGGCAAAAGCATCATTAACGATTCGCCCGGACTTCCCCTTTTTCGAGGGTCATTACCCAGGCAACCCCATTATGCCCGGAGTACTTCTTTGTGAGGCAGTCTTTCAAACAGGAGCGGTTTTTCTTTCCGATCATTTGCAAGCTGGATCTCTCACTGATGAATCTGCTACCCCTGTGCTGTCACGTATTCGGGATGCCCGTTTCAAAAGAATGGTCAAGCCGGGCGATGTGGTTGAAATCTCGGTTTCCCTTGGTGAGAAAATGGGCCAATTCTTTTCTATGACCGGGGAAGTAAGAAAGGAAGGCAAGGTCGCACTCACCATATCCTATGCTCTCGCGATGGTTCGGGAAGATTCACAAAAGTGAGCTTTCTTGACTTAACAGACAAGAAGTTCCTGGTGGTTGGTGTAGCAAACCGCAAGAGCGTGGCTTGGTCGGTGGCAAAACTGCTTCAATCGGAAGGGGCTGAGGTCTTGTTTTGTGTACGGAGTGAAAAAAGAAAAAAGGAATTAAAAAACCTTTTATCTAGCGAACGCCATATTTTTACATGTGACTTCGAAAAGCCTGATGAGATCGAAAACTTAGCACAAGAATTTGCGGAATTTGATGATCTCAAACTGGATGGGGTTTTACATTCCATTGCCTTCGCAAACTACGCAGAAGGCATGAAACCATTCCACGAAACCAAAAGAGAGGACTTTTTACAGGCCACTCAGATTTCATCTTTCTCTCTGATTGAACTTTCCAGAATTTGTAAACCATACCTTACCCGAAATGGATCGGTGGTAACAATCGGGATTTCCTCGACTGAGGTGACAGCGGAAAACTATGGATACATGGCACCGATCAAAGCATCACTCGAAGCTTCAGTAAGGTACTTGGCTAAGTCCTTTTCAAAAGACAGTGCAGTTCGTTTTAACTCAGTCAACGCGGGGCCTTTAAAAACAAGTGCCTCAGCTGGAATCCCGGGATACTTGGTCAACTATTTGTATGCAGAAAAGCTCACTTTCCGTAAAAAAGCGTTACAGACCGATGAAGTGGCAAACTTGGCAACCTTTCTATTAAGTGAGAGGTCATCAGGGATTAATGGACAGGGAATCGTCATCGATGCAGGGATGGGCTTGAATTATTTCGACCGGGAAATCGTTGAGACATCGATGCAGGTAAAATAATGAATTTTTCCCGGGTTGCGATCGAGGGGATGGCGTACTCCTTGCCATCAGATATTTTTACTTCTACTGAGATTGAAGAAAAACTGTCTCCTTTATATTCCCGTCTCAAACTTTCTTCTGGAAGGCTGGAATTGATGACTGGGATCAATGAAAGAAGACTTTGGCCCAGTAATTTCCGCCCTTCACAAGCATCGGCAGAAGCGGGAATGAATCTTTTAAAAACGGGGATTGATCCCCAGCAAGTCGATCTTTTGATACACTGTGCAGTCTGTCGCGATCGCTTGGAACCGGCTACTGCTTCGTATGTCCACCGACTGATGGGACTTGGTGGAAACACTCAAATCCTCGATATTTCCAACGCTTGCCTAGGTTTTTTAAACGCAGTAATCCTGGCAGGCTCAATGATTGAAACTGGACAGATTCGTCGAGCTATTCTCGTAGCTGGAGAAAATGGTGCTCCTCTAGTTGAGAAAACGATTCAATTATTAAATGAAGGCCAACATGACCGAAAATCAATCAAACCTTTTTTTGCCAATCTTACCATTGGTGCAGGTGCTGTTGCGTGGTCTATGGTAGACAGAGACCTGGTTTCTGACGAGCGACCCGTACTTGGTTCATGGGCATCTGAAACGGACACTTCTCATAACGAATTATGTGAAGGGGATACATCTGGGGATGATCTCGTCATGCAAACTGACTCAGAAGAGCTTCTTCATGCGGGCATATCAGTCGCAGAAAAGGCCTGGCGGAAATTTCTAAAAGTTCACAAATGGGAATCCGATGCCCCAGAGTTGATCATTACCCATCAAGTAGGCAAAGCTCATACTAGGGCAGTAATGGATGCACTTTCCATTAATCCATCCATTAACTTTTCAAGTTTTGAAAACCTGGGAAATTGTGGCTCGGTTTCCCTGCCAATCACCTACACTCTTGCCTGCGAGAAGGACCCGGCAAACCTGAAAAGCAAAACCGCACTATTGGGAATAGGTAGTGGTCTATCCAGCCTTATGCTTTCGATCAATCCTTGAAACTTCCATCCCAGCTTTCGGAGGCTTATCCCTTTGAACCCCAAAGGTTCAAACTTTCAAGCAACCATGTAATGAGCTATGTGGATGAAGGGAAAAAAGACGAAACTACCACTCTTTTTCTTCACGGAAATCCTACTTGGTCTTTTTTTTACCGTAATGCAATTCTTGCATGGAAGAATTATGGCAGATGTATCGCACCCGACCATTTAGGTTGTGGATTATCAGATAAACCGGATGATTCTAGGTTTAGTTACCAATTAAAAAACCATGCTGAAAACATTTTGGAATTAGTTGATTCTTTAAAAATCGACAAATTAAATCTGGTCGTTCACGACTGGGGTGGGGCTATTGGAATGACTGCATTTTCCTCAACTCCTGATCGTATTAAAAAGATTGTCCTCTTAAATACAGCAGCCTTTCCGTCCTCGAATGTGCCACTGCGGATTCTTTTTTGCAGACTTCCCCTTATCGGTAAATTTTTCGTGCGTGCTCTCAATGGATTCGCTGGCCCAGCAACCTGGATGGCATCGGCCAAAGGGATGAGTCCAGATGCCAAAAAAGGTTTTTTATTTCCCTACAATAACTGGAAGAACCGGGTAGCAATTTGGAATTTCGTACGGGATATACCCTATGAGAAAAATCATATTAGCCGGTCTGTCCTAGAATCAACTGCTCAAAAACTGAAGGTCTTTGATACAACACCAAAACTTGCCTGCTGGGGAATGAAAGACTTTTGTTTTCACCAGGGCTTCTTAAAAGAATGGCAAAACTATTGGCCAAGTATGCAAACGCACAAATTTGAAGATGCCGGTCATTATATCCTTGAAGATTGCTTTGAGGATGTTCGATTAAAAATCGAGCCCTTTTTATTCGGGGATTGATATAAATTTCAACTTTTGTTTCTTCCGCTTGCCAATGCCCCTGTTCAAAACAATTCTAATAACAGGGAAATGAATAAGAAGACTGCTTTAAAAAATCGATCCGAAAGACGGGGGAACTTAGTTTCGATTGAAGCATATGACAACACATCTCATGGGTACCGGAAAGAGGCTAACCAACGACCCGAAACTCGATTTGGTGCATACCTTACCATAGCTATGCTTGTTTTTTTGCTTATCTTATTTGTTGGACTATACGAATTGGCGGTGGAGACATGGACTCGCTTAAAATAAACCAGTTTCTTGATCATCTAATTTTAGAACGGCGATTATCCGAGCATACACACAGAAATTACCGCGGTTCGCTGCTCCGGTTCCAGGAGTGGCTTGGTAAGGAAATATCTGGATCCTCACTTCTTTCAACCAATCAAGAAATTGCCCGGTCTTACTTAATTGAAATTCAGTCTAACTTATCGCGCAAGACCTTGGCCAATCATGTATCGGCTCTCCGGAGTTTCTTTCAATTTTGCCAGGTTCGTGGATGGACGAGTTCAAACCCTTTCAAGAACTTGTCTGTTCCCAAACCAGAAAAGACACTCCCCAAATTTTTGACGGAATCGCAGGCCAGAGCTTTAATGGAGTCGCCAACGCTTGTGCACATGGGCACAAAAGAAGCAGATTTTTTATCGACCAGAGATCGCATCATCCTCGAACTACTCTATGGTTCAGGACTGCGCGTTTCTGAAGTTGTTGCCCTTAACCATGAACATATAGACCCTGCCCATATGACCGTGAGGGTAAAAGGCAAGGGGAACAAGGAACGAGTTTGCCCAATTGTCGCCCAGACGGCGGAAAAGCTGGTGCATTTCCGTAAGAGATTTGCCCGGGATGCATCATTATGCGCCCCAGTATTTACCAATCATACAGGCAACCGTCTTTCCACAAGGTGGATCCAGGTCTTACTCAAAAAATGTTTAAAAATTGCAGATTTGCCCAAGGACTTCACTCCTCATAAATTGAGGCATTCCTTTGCCACACATCTCTTGGATAATGGTGCAGACTTGCGCACGGTTCAGGAACTCCTTGGACATGCCAGTTTGTCAACCACTCAGGTCTACACTCATGTATCAGTAAGCAGACTAAAAAAAGCTCATAAATTAGCACATCCCCGAGCATAGTAATACTCGATGAAAANTTTTTTTCTTATTTCTGCCCCACTCGTCTTCACTGTTGGGTATTGGGTATTCGATGGGGCCCGTGTTTCCCTATGGGCAAACAAGGTAGAAACAAGAGAAGAAATTCCCGTAATTGAGGGAATGCCGGAACTTGGAACTCAGACCAAAGTTACCTGGAAGGAGGAATTGGTTTGCGGAATTGAAACACCGGTCTCCGGTTTAGTCCTATCCCTTGTCTTGTTTATTATTTTACTTTGTAAAAAAAGAGGTTTGAAAAATATGTTTTCATGAATGGTAATTGCGAGAATGAAAAAATTAACGATTTTTTGCTTTCTCATTCCGCTTACTCTGCTTGCTAATTCCAAGTCTTTCGACTTCAAGGACCCCAAAGGGGTAAACACTATAATTTTTCAATTGGATGCCTTACTCGAATCAATCAATGGCTCAGCGGGGGGAATTACTGGTAACATACTTTTTGACCCTGATGCCCCTGAACTCACTGCTGGATCAATCCTTCTTGACTCGGCAAGTCTCAGGGTCGANAACCCNGTCCTGCAAGAGCACATGCACGGAGAAAATTGGCTGGATGTTAANAAATTCCCTAAAATCGAGTTTGCACTTTCCCGCCTGAAGAAAATTACCAGTACANAGNATTCNATCAAGGCAGCAGCAGAAGGGAGAATGACTATCCGTAATGTAACAATAAAAATGACTGTGCCCGTTGAACTTACCTATTTACCTAACCTTCTGGAAAAGAGAAATAAGGTACCGGGCGATCTGCTNGTTGTTCGTTCAAAATTCAAGGTTAAACGAGATGATTTTGGTATAAGACCAGGCGAATACNTGGACAAGGTAGCCAACGAAATCGAAATCTCGATTAATCTTGCCGGTGCCTGCCCAAANGGCTAGCTTNNANTTACCCCATGAGAGAATTTATTCTCTCACCCCAATAAGCGAGAACGCCCCTAAGCGTTCTCGCTTTTTTTTATTTTTTATTTATGATCGNATCACCTTTGTGAATTCANACAATATNCATCCTATCAAAGATCGCCTGATCTCAAGGTCCGAAAAAGAGAAGCTTTTCGGGCATTTGGGCTCGGTATTTTGGCTTTANGGCTTATCGGGATCAGGCAAGAGTACNTTAGCGGTGGAAATGGAAAGTCGTTTGCATGCTCAAGGTACTCATTCTGTTATCCTGGATGGTGATAATCTCAGGACAGGATTGAATAATGATCTNGGGTTCTCTGACCAGGAGCGNCTGGAGAACATTCGCAGAGTAAGTGAAGTTGCTAAATTATTTCTTGAAAATGGAATTATTGTGATCGTTTCCCTAATCACTCCCTTCCGAAAATTTCGCTCCTTGGCAAAATCGATTATTGGGGAGAAAAACTTTCATGAGATTTTNATAAAAGCATCCTTTGCCACCTGCCAAGAAAGAGATGTGAAAGGACTTTATGACAAGGCTGACAAAGGTATGGTCAAGACCTTCACGGGAAAAGGCTCAGCTTTCGAAGAGCCGAACAATGATTGCCTNGTCATTGACAGCGAAAAAGAAAACCAAAAGGAATCAGCAGACAAATTATTTGAATACATNCTCCGATCAATTTCTATGACTCAATGAAAAACTANAACCTTACACATTTGGAGCAACTGGAAGCCGAAGCGATCTTTGTTCTTCGAGAAACTGCTGCACAGTTTGAACGNCCAGGACTTTTGTTTTCGGGTGGGAAAGATTCCATAGTAATGGCACATTTGGCCCACAAAGCATTTTCGCCATCNAAATCACCCTTTCCCTTGGTACATGTTGATACAGGCCATAACTTTCCGGAAACCATAGAGTATCGAGACCAATTTGTTGAAAAGCTAGGAGCTCAGCTAATTGTTGGTTTGGTTCAAGACTCCATTGATCGTGGAACCGCCGTAGAGGAAACCGGTTCAAATGCGAGCAGAAACGCACTTCAATCCGTAACTCTGCTGGAAACCATTGAGTCTGAAAAACTCGATGCNGCACTGGGAGGAGGTCGNCGGGACGAAGAAAAAGCCAGAGCCAAGGAACGTTTCTTTTCCCATCGCGATGCCTTTGGTCAGTGGGATCCNAAAAACCAAAGACCAGAGTTATGGAACTTGTTTAACGGGAGGAAAGCACAGGGTGAGCATTTTCGCGTTTTTCCCTTGAGCAACTGGACTGAGATGGATGTTTGGCAATACCTAAAGAAAGAAGCAATTGAACTTCCTTCTCTCTATTTCTCTCATCAGCGAGAAATAATTGAACGCAATGGCTCGCTCCTNGCAGTCAGCGAATTTGTACTTCCTGCTGACAACGAAATACCNCGCACCGAAACGGTTCGCTTTCGCACCATTGGTGATGCAACTTGCACTGGNGCG
Source organism: Opitutia bacterium (assembly GCA_002686835.1). Lineage (GTDB taxonomy): Bacteria > Verrucomicrobiota > Verrucomicrobiia > Opitutales > Seribacteraceae > Chordibacter. The sequence goes on from NYYP01000005.1 coordinate 17,968, forward strand.
GTGCTCTCAAATGCAACTAATCTGGATGAAGTAATTGCTGAAGTAGCCGCCTCCCGTGTNACTGAGCGNGGTACCCGTGCAGATGACAGAAGATCTGAGTCCGCTATGGAGGATCGCAAAAAACAAGGATATTTTTAATTCTAAAACTTTTGATAGATGAGCGAAGACAANAATTACCTAAATATGGATCTTTTACGATTTACCACTGCTGGGAGCGTGGACGATGGTAAAAGTACCCTTATTGGCAGACTTTTTCACGACACCAAGGCTATATTTGAAGATCAATTGGAAGCCATTGAGAAAAGCAGTAAGAAAAGAGGAGATGAAAATGTTAACCTGGCATTATTAACTGACGGATTACGGGCAGAAAGAGAGCAGGGGATAACCATAGATGTGGCTTACCGCTACTTTGCCACACCCAAAAGAAAATTNATTATAGCAGATACTCCCGGACATATTCAATACACCCGCAATATGGTTACTGGGGCATCAACAGCAAACCTTGCGCTGATCCTGGTGGACGCCAGAAATGGTGTGGTTGAGCAAACCAGAAGNCATAGCTTCATTGCTGATCTCCTCGGAATCAAACATGTGGCAGTTTGTATAAACAAAATGGACTTAGTGGGTTATGAGGAGGCTGCCTACATCAAAGTCCTCGAACAATTTACTGATTTTGCAAGTCGCCTTGAGAATGTCACTGACATCACCTTCATTCCTATTTCTGCCCTAAAGGGAGACAATGTGGTGGACCGATCAGAAAATATGACCTGGTACAAGGGACCTCCCTTACTTTACCATTTGGAAAATGTGTATGTTGGGTCGGACTTCAATCATGTCGATGCCCGCTTTCCCGTTCAATGGGTCATTCGACCGCATTCTGATGANTATCATGACTTTCGTGGTTTTGCAGGTCGCGTTGCTGGGGGTGTTTTCAAAACTGGTGATGAAGTGACAGTGCTACCGTCCGGATTCAACTCAAAAATNAAGCAAATTTTAATCGCTGACAAGGAAATCGATGAGGCTTTCCACCCGCAATCTGTTACCATATTATTGGAGGACCAAATCGATGTAAGCCGAGGGGATATGCTGGTTAAGCCAAATAATCAGCCGAACAACTCCCAGGATTTGGACGCGAGAATCTGCTGGTTTTCGGGGAGTAAAAAACTAACCCAAGGCACGAAATTAATCCTTCGGCACACTACCAAAGAAGCACAAGTGATCGTCAGCGAAGTGAGATACAAAATCGATGTTAATTCATTGCGCAAAAACGAAGAACAAAAAGAGTTTGGAATGAATGATATNGGACGNATTACCCTGAGGTCATCCCTGCCAATATTTTGNGATTCCTACCGGAGAAACCGCAATACCGGCAGCTTTATTTTGGTTGATCCATTCACTAATGAAACTCTGGCAGCAGGGATGCTCAGATAAGTTCTTTTTTCTGACTCCATCCCCTANTTCTTCCACGATTATTTGTTTTAATCTCTTTAGATTTGTATAGCTAACTTTAAAACTTCATNTGAATGAAATATTTATTTTCCTCCGTCATTGTAGGCATTGTACTTACTGTACTNAGCCAGTCTTTTCTCTCGGGACTAGCCAGTGATATCNCCGAAAAAAGCCAACCTTTAAGTGATAAGNCTTATTTTTGGACGACTGACCACATGCATGTGGGTGTTCGTTGGCAGCCATTTGGTCTCCCTGGTTGTGAGCTCTACGACGCCAACCGTCCGATTTTGTCCGAGCACAGTAGTTATGCACAGTTTTGGGTAAGCTGGCATGCAGTTGAACCGCTGCAAGAAAACACTGATTACGAAAATCATATGTCTGGCCAATTAAGAGCGATTGAAAATGCGGTAAACCTTTGTAACCAAAGAGGCGTAAAAGTAGAGTTTGTCATGTGGCACACTCCCAGCTGGGCTTCGGAATCTGGAAAGGGTGGGGCATGGCGACCCAAACCTGGTCTTCATGCTGAATTTGTCACCCGTATCGCCAAATTTTTTAAGGGGAGGGTGGATGCATATCAGTTATATCACGAAGTAAACCTTCAGGGTATGATGAAAGGAGGAGATTCCGAGTTTATTATCAACGAAATATTCCGGGATGGAGCGCGTGCGATACGAAAAGTATACCAGGAGGAACCAGAACTACCCGTTGTCATTTCCACATCCGGAACATCACCCTGCGAAGNATGCGGTGCGATGGAAGGACTAAAAGGTGGCAAAGGGGCAGTTGCAGTGGATGATTATTATAACCAAATGATTGCATCTGCAGAAATGATGGAAGAAATAGACGCGTTGAACATGAATGTTTCAGACCACTTTAATGGTTATGGGATGATGGATGGTAAAATTATCCCTCATGTCTGGGGACAATACGATTTGGTAAGAAACAAACTGGATGCCCGGGGATTTACTTCCAAAAAAATCCTATCCTCTGAATCATGGATCGTCTGGGATGGATCCAGTAACAACCACGATGTCAATGGAGACGGAGTCAAGGATGAGAAAGATGCATATGATAAGTCGGTCACAATATTTGGAAAGTTGCTTGAACGCGGATTAAACACGGTCAATATGCCTTGGTGCGACAACTCGAGCCGATGGTCGATGGGGCTAGTTAAACGCGTAGATTATAACGGAAGAGTTAAACAACTGAAACCAGATTGGGTAGTGCCTGCGAATGATGGCGGACCTGGGATAATAACCCGCAAAATAAATTTAAGAGGTTCGAGCGATGATAATTTTATGGTCGCTGAAATGCCCCCAAATGGACTTCCTTTTACTGAGCAAAATTACATCAACCCGGGAGATCCGAATCATTTGCATTATTATATCTGGAAGTGGTACTCCCAGATATCCGGAGGAAAAGATGAAGTCATCCGTCATGCAATCGCCGGGGAAAGTGGAAACGATATTAAAGTTCTTGGAATAGGAATGACAGGAAACGAGCAATATCGAATCTCTTCCTATAACCGCACAGCTAAAAAGTTTATTGTCTTGATTTATTCCAGTGGAGCAAACGGGAAGGGTTGGGCGGATATCTCCATTCCTTCAACTATACAAAATGGCAAGTACTATAACAATGATGACTCAACCTTCGATTTCCGAGGAGAAGGTATACGGGAAGGACAAAAGTACACTGCCAAAATCACCACTCAGGAGATTAATCGAACGGATGGAAGTGATCAAAATCTCGTCCAAAATACGGTATCCAACCAAACGGTGAAGAATGGTATCTTAAAAGCCCGTATCAATGGGATGAAAAAATTTACAAAAATTGAATTCTTCGCACGCTGATACTTAGGGTCGGAACGGCTACAGCTTTTTTTCCAAATTCAATAGCTTTTGCTTCTCCACATAGAGGTCATAACTNGTCAGTGCTTTTCTCGATTTTATCGGGAGTTTAGACAGCAAAATTGCAGCAACTATTCCTGTCCCCCAAAGAGTTGTCACGCCTAAGGAATAATCAAAAAGAAAAAAGCACACCAGGGTGATTAAAACAAAAATTGTGCTTCCAATAAAGCGGCAACCCCAAACCAGAAGCCTGGATGAACTTAAAAAGTGCATCATTGATCCACATGATACACAATGGGGGACATCATCGTTTTCTGGGTAGATACCGCCATTGAGGTCGGCCCGCTGATACGCAGTCCATTTCCTTTTGTAATCAGTGAAACCAGAACAATGAGAACACCAGGGCTCCTCCTTGGTTTTGGCCGATAAATCAACAATACCTTCTTTCATAAACAAGCTTATTACTAAGCTTTTGCAGGTATCTTTGATTTTCGCAAGAGGATGAGTTGAGTTTTAAGATCATTTGATTTTTTCTTTTAGGTTGTAAGTTAGGAAAACCCTGACTTGATCACTCTACAGTGTCTCAATTAGATAAAGGAAAAGAAAGGGATGGCCGAATGGTCTTGAATTGCGTTCCTGGTGTAGGCCCAGTAATCCTTAACCGACTGATCGAAAGATTTAGCAAAGACCCCTGGCAAATCCTCTCTGCCAATCAAGCCGAACTTAGACAGGTAAANGGAGTAGGAAACCAAGTGGTCGAATCAATGCAAAAACTTTTAAACTCTGGCTGGTTAAAAAAGGAAAAAGAAAAGATGGAAAAAATGTCGGCCAGATTCGTTCACACCGACGAACTTCCAAAATTCCTTAACCAACTTACAGATCCTCCAATCGGACTTTATTGTTTAGGGGAAATTCCTAAACAACCTTGCATTTCAATAGTAGGTACAAGGGGCCCCTCGATTTACGGAAAAAAACTGGCCCGACAATTTGCCTCCGAGTTAGCCCAGGCAGGCTTTTGTATAGTTTCCGGAATGGCAAGAGGAGTGGACAGTGAGGCACATATGGGGGCACTTGAGGCCGGAGGAAAGACCATGGCCTTTTTAGGGAGCGGACTTGATGTGATTTATCCTCCAGAAAACCTTGAGCTTTACCGAAAGATTCAAAGTTCTGGTGCCATACTTTCAGAATTCCAACTGGGAAGAAGGGCGGACCGCAGAACTTTCCCGATGAGAAACCGATTGGTCGCTGGAATTTCTTTAGGCGTTTTGGTCATTGAATCTGCAAAGTCCGGCGGCAGCATGATCACTGCAAGGTTTGCGGCCGAACAGGGCAGGACTGTTTTTGCACTGCCGGGAAGAGTCGATCAACCTGAATCTCAGGGATGCTTGGATTTGTTAAGAGATGGAGCAACCCTGGTCCGCAATCCAAACGATATTATAGAGGAACTATCGCCNATGTTGAATCATTCAGAAGTTCAATCTAATACAAAAGTAACACCAGAGAAAAAAGATCTTTCTTATCTTGATCAGGAAGAGCAAATCCTTATGCACTCACTCTCAGCCGGTGAGGTTTTGGATAGTGATGGATTACAAAAAACAACCAAGATTNAGCTATCCAAGATAGTCCCAGCTCTNACCATGCTAGAAATCAGAGGACTCATTATTAAAAGACCTGATGGTAAGTATGAAGCAAATCCTTAAATATACTCCCCCTCTTTCCATTGATTTGTGTGGTTGCTTTTTCAGACTTTGTTGATTTGAATTAAAGCAGTTTAGGGGAGCCCAAGGATGATGGGCTGAGAAGTTGGATCTATCCCACCAGCGACCCTTTGAACCTGATGCATNCCAAGCCGTAGGGAAAACTTTTCTTCGGTGAAGATTGCGACCCATATAATTCCATCATGATCCAAAAAGTCGAAGAATCCAACCAACCTAACTCTCTTTTTCCCAACTCCCGCAGAGTATACCTCAAAGGGATATCGCACGATCTCAATGTACCAATGAGGGAAATCAATCTTTCAGACACAAAATTACCAGATGGAAACACTGAAAAAAATGAGCCAATCCGTGTGTACGATACTTCGGGACCATGGGGAGACAGCGAGTTCCATGGCGATGTGGAAAAAGGTCTTCCAAAACTCAGGCATGAGTGGATCAAGAACCGGGGAGATGTTGAGACAATAACTGGGAGGAGTGTCAAACCAAACGACAACGGCTTCCTTTCAGAACGGCACGACCAAAGGACTCAGGAAAGATCTCAGGAACTCCCAGATTTTGATCGCTCAGAAATTTCTGTTCTTAAATCAAAAGGGGGAGTTCCCGTGACTCAGTTGCACTACGCCAAACAAGGAATCATTACTCCTGAGATGGAGTTTGTGGCAATTCGAGAGAATATGAAACTACAAACTCTGGCCGAAACCCTGAGTACATCTCCTGAAGAACTTAGTAACTCGCTCAATCACCAACACCTTGGCAATTCATTTGGTGCATCTATACCTGGTGAGATAACCCCAGAGTTTGTCCGCGATGAAGTAGCCCGTGGGCGGGCAATTATTCCCGCTAACATCAATCACCCAGAGCTTGAGCCAATGGCAATTGGCAGAAATTTTCTGGTCAAAATAAATGCCAATATTGGAAATTCCGCTGTGGCATCGTCCATCGAGGAGGAAGTGGAAAAAATGCGTTGGGCAACCAAGTGGGGCACTGACACGCTGATGGACCTGTCTACCGGAAAGAATATACACCGTACCCGGGAGTGGATTCTACGAAATTGTCCGGTTCCAGTTGGCACTGTCCCAATCTATCAGGCACTCGAAAAAGTAGGAGGTAAACCGGAAGAATTGAACTGGGAAATTTTTCGCGATACTTTGATTGAACAAGCTGAGCAGGGCGTAGACTATTTTACCATTCATGCAGGTGTCCTCCTTCGTTATGTGCCCATGACTCGTAATCGAATGACTGGTATTGTCAGCCGGGGCGGATCAATCATGGCCAAATGGTGCCTTGCCCATCACCAGGAAAATTTTCTCTACGAGAAATGGGACGACATCTGTGAAATTATGGCAGCTTATGATGTTTCCTTCTCCATCGGTGACGGTTTGCGACCTGGATCGATAGCAGATGCAAACGACCAAGCCCAGTTCGCTGAACTTAAAACGCAGGGAGAATTAACTACCCGTGCTTGGAACAAGGGAGTACAGGTAATGAATGAAGGTCCCGGTCATGTACCTATGCACATGATCAAAGAAAATATGGACAAGCAGTTGGACTGGTGTCACGAAGCCCCTTTTTACACTCTTGGGCCTTTAACCACTGATGTGGCACCTGGATACGACCACATAACCAGCGGTATTGGTGCAGCCATGATAGGATGGTATGGCTGTGCTATGCTATGTTATGTAACACCGAAGGAGCACTTGGGTTTACCCGACAGGCAGGATGTCCGTGAAGGTGTGATTACTTACAAACTCGCCGCCCATGCTGCTGATCTTGCCAAAGGGCACCCGGGGGCTCAGTACCGGGACAATGCACTGTCTAAAGCAAGATTTGAATTTCGNTGGGAGGATCAGTTCAATCTCTCATTGGATCCGGAAAAGGCAAAAGATTTCCATGATCAAACTTTGCCTCAGGACAATGCAAAAACCGCCCATTTCTGCTCCATGTGCGGGCCCCACTTTTGCTCAATGAAAATATCGGATGATGTGCGTCGATTTGCCGATGAACAGGGCTTGGACAATGAAGCAGATGCAATCAAGGAGGGTATGGCCCAGAAAGCCAAGGAATTTCTGAGTTCAGGGGCTGAAATTTACACTGATTCTTCAACCAAATCATGAAAGTTTTTGTTAATGACCAACCAAAAGAAATTGCCGAGGAAAAAGATTTGGCCAGCCTGACAGAGGAAATGGGTCTACTTGAAGTCAGAGGTTGGGCATTTGCAGTGAACGATACCATTATCCCCAAAACACAACTAAAAGATACTGTGCTTATGGAGGGAGACCGAATACTGCTCATAAAAGCAACCCAGGGCGGATGAAAGAATCACCCCTTGCCATTCTAATCTCTGGAGCAAAAATTCGCGATGGCGAGTATTCAGTGATATCTGACTTGTTTGAGGTTGGATTAAAAAGATTTCATTTGCGCAAACCTGACTCCAATCCCATGGATGTTGCCAAATTACTGGATCGTATTCCTGAAATATACCATCCGAGAATTATGCTACATCGGTTTCCAGAATTGCTCAAAGATTATAAACTTGCTGGGTATCATCATTTTTCCGGAGAAAAATTAATTGATTGCCAAGGTCTTCGGAGCCGCTCCCTGCACAAACTTGACGAACTTCGTGATACCGAAGAGCCATTGGACTATTGCTTTTTTGGGCCCGTATACGAATCAATTTCAAAAAAAGGATACCTTCCCAAAGTACAGTTACCGGAACTGGGTGGTGTCCTTTACAACTTTAAAAAATCAAAATCACAAAAGCCTTTGGTCTATGCATTGGGCGGCATTAGGAGACGAAAAATTCCAGAACTTTTCAACTTGGGTTTTGACGGGGTGGCACTACTCGGTTCGATCTGGGGAAAAAAGGACCCTGTNGCCGCATTTGAAAAATACCANTACATCGAACGAAGTGTCTGGGCAAAAAAAGAGAAAGAAAAGGGCATNCTACACAGGCTTATCGCCAAGGATGAATCGTAATCGATTAAATGACAGTTCCCTAATTTGTATCACTCGGGACGATCCTTCTTTAAATCATTTTGAGCAGGTCAAAATTTTTGTTAATGCAGGTGCTCGGCTCATTCAATTGCGAGCCAAATTTCTCTCGCCAAATGAGCTTTATGAACAGGCAAAACCTGCGGCCGAACTCACCAAAAAGCACGACTGTCAATTGATTATAAATGATCATTACCAACTGGTCAGCGATATCGATGCGGATGGAGTACATCTTGGGATGAATGATGCACCGGTTGAATATGTCAGACGCGTGCTCTCCCCCGAAAAAATTATTGGCAAAACAGTTCATTCAATCCCAGAAGCACGCCAATCCATTACCGATAAACCCGACTACATTGGCCTGGGTCCATATCGTCAATCATCAACCAAAAAAGAATTGCNCCCTGTATTATCCGATGACGATTTTTTCTCGGTTCTTGACATTCTTCACCCCACTCCGGTTTTTTTGATCGGAGGACTGACCGGCAATGATTTTTCTCTGATTGAAAAATTTGCTCTTCAAGGAATTGCATTATGCTCCGAACTCTTTTCTGGAACTTCACACCAAAATCAGGTTTCTAGCTTGATTGAAAAAAGCAAAATCTTCGAATCTTCTTTAAAAATTTCCTAAATTATGACTAATGACGCCCTAGAAATTGCCGGTGAATCATTCAATTCCCGCCTCTTTATCGGAACGGGAAAATTTTCTTCAGGTGAGGTGCTGCAACAAACGGTTCGAAACTGCCAATCCGAACTCGTTACCGTGGCGATGAAAAGGGCAAACCCCGAGGGCATGGATGACTCTATACTCGATTATTTGACCGGAGAAAATATTCGTGTTCTACCAAACACCTCAGGGGTCAGGGATGCAAAAGAAGCTGTGTTTGTCGCCCAAATGGCCCGTGAAGCACTCGAGACTGACTGGTTAAAGCTGGAAATTCATCCCGACCCAAAGTACCTGATGCCCGATCCNGTGGAAACTCTTCTAGCCACTGAGGAATTGGCCAAACAAGGCTTTATTATCTTACCGTACTGCCACGCCGACCCTGTTCTCTGCAAACGATTAGAGGATGCCGGTGCATCTGCCGTTATGCCCCTTGGTTCTCCCATCGGGACCAACCAGGGGTTAAAAAGTCGAGACTTTCTTAAAATTATCATCGAGCAGTCCAATCTACCTGTGGTTGTCGACGCNGGCATAGGCAGTCCTTCCCATGCCGCTGAGGCCTTGGAAATAGGTGCATCTGCAGTCTTGGTGAATACCGCATTAGCTGTGGCAAAAGACCCTCCCAGTATGGGAATTGCTTTTCGGAAATCTGTGGAGGCCGGTCGGATCGCTCATCTATCTGGATTGGGGAACACCAATGAATATGCCCGTGCCACTTCTCCACTTACCCAATTTCTAGGATAAAGTATGTCGATGGCAAAGTCTTTCAGTTTTTCGAAATATCTCAAAACACAATCCTGGTCTGCCCATACTGATAGTCTAAGGAAGGTTGGACCCAGTGCAGTCGAAACCGCCTTAAGTCGTGAAGGTAAAGGCGGGGTAACTGACTTACTCGCCCTGCTTTCCCCCCTGGCAGGGGAGCGATACCTGGAAGATATTGCCCAATTAAGCCATGCGATCACCCGCAAACGGTTTGGCCAGGCGATCCGTCTATTTGCCCCGATGTATTTATCCAATGAATGCAACAATGTCTGTGATTATTGTGGTTTCAGTATGCATAATCAAATAGCCCGAAAAACCCTGAGCGATCTCGAAATTTTGCGGGAGGCAGGTATGCTAAAAAAGCACGGGTTTAATCATGTGCTGCTGGTCACGGGAGAATCAAGCAAGCAGGTTGGGGTTGATTACCTGACCCATGCTCTGGAATTACTACGCCCACANTTTGCCAATCTATCNATNGAGGTACAACCCTTGGATATATCCTCGTACCGTACCCTCATGAAACANGGNATGCATGCAGTAATGGTCTATCAGGAAACNTACAATCAGCAAAGTTATGCCAGGCATCATTTAAAAGGAAAAAAAACAAATTTTCAATGGCGTCTGGATACCGCAGACCGGCTTGGACAAGCGAGGGTTAACAAGATTGGACTTGGCTGTTTATTTGGGCTCACACCTGAATGGAGGACAGATGCNCTATACGCAGGCATTCATCTGAACTACCTGGAGCAAAAATACTGGAGNACCAGCTTTTCCATGTCTTTCCCGAGAATTAGGCCATACGAAGGGGACAATATTTTGGCCGCAGATTTAAAAGACCGTGACCTCGTTCAATTAATTTGTGCTTTTCGCATTTTCAACCACGAATTAGAAATTACCCTCTCCACCAGAGAAAGCCCGGACCTTCGGGAAAACCTGTTACCCCTGGGCATTACCACAATGAGTGCGGGATCAAAGACCAACCCTGGGGGGTACAGTGATGAGATTGAATCTTTGGAGCAATTTTCCATCTCAGATGATCGCTCGCCTGATGAAATCTCCTCCTTACTCAAAGCCAAAGGATATGACCCGGTGTGGAAAGACTGGGACTCATCCTACGATAAGCACAGGAGCACGCCCTCCAACTTGATACAAAGCAATGGACAAAACGAGGAAGTATTTTCCTTAGTAAGCTGATTATTTTTTCTTATGGAACAGGGGGAGACAGCTCAATACCGCCGGCATATATCTCTGGAAGGCTTTGGCATTGAAAAACAACAACAATTAAAAAAATCATCCGTTTTAGTTGTGGGGGCAGGTGGTCTTGGCTGCTCTGTCCTCCAGTATCTTGTGGCTGCTGGAGTGGGGAAGATTGGCATTGTGGACGATGATCGCGTTGAAATATCAAACCTGCAAAGACAAGTGCTCTTCAGCCATGATGACCAGGGAGAACTAAAAGCAGAGATTGCGGCTAAAAAGTTGGCCAGGATGAATCCTTTTATAGATCTGACCAGCCACCCAAAAAGACTGGATAGAGATAACTGTCGATCCCTGCTTGAGGACTACGATTTAGTGGTTGATGGTACCGATAACTTTTCGAGCCGATATTTGATCAATGATGCCTGCGTTCTATTCAACAAACCCTTAGTGCATGGATCAATCAATCAGTTTGAAGGAATGGTAAGTGTATTCAATTTCAACGGGGGGCCCACCTACCGTTGCNTGTTCCCCCAACAACCAGACCCATCCAGCATACCATCCTGTGCCGAGGCAGGTGTACTCGGAGTACTCCCAGGAATCATAGGCTGTTTGCAGGCACTTGAGGCAATCAAAGTACTAACTGGACTGGGGGAACCCCTCAGCGGAAAAGTGCTTCTCTACAACGCACTCAATCAGTCAAACAGGACCCTTAACCTGAAAGTAATCCAAGAACATCGAACGATTACAACATTGCCCACACCGATTGAATCCTGCACGGAACAGGACCAAATTATTTCTCATATGAATGCAAACCAAGAAATATCGGAGCATGAACTCCATCAAATGATGATTGCAGATAATAAACTGCAAATTTTGGATGTCCGCGAAGATTGGGAAAGACAGCAGGCTCATATTAAATCATCGATTCACCAACCCNTGAACAATCTACTNAGTGGAAANATCAAATTATCCTCACTGGGGCTGGACCCAAACAAAAATTTAGTGATTTATTGTAAAGCTGGTGTTCGTAGCAAATTGGCATGTCAGGCATTAGAACCACTGGGATTTTCACTTCTTTTNAATTTNTCCAATGGGATGGNTGGNTGGATAAAAGAATTTCCCGAGCTTACCGTTTAAACAGAGAAATGGGACACAATATCGGAGTAATTGGAGGAACAGATTCTTCTCGTGGGTCTGGATTAAGAGCCGATGAGCAAACTATTTTCGATCTTCAATGCAATGCTTTTTGCGTAATTAGTGCGATTACTATACAAAACCCATCCTCTCCACCACGCATTCACCCAATTCCCCCAGTCGCCCTTAAAAGCCAACTAAACAGTTTGGCAGAACAACCATTAGATGCAGTTAAAATTGGAATGCTACCGGATGCCCATTCGGTCGAAGAAGTAGCTCTTTTCCTTGAAAAAATAGATTGTGATCGCGTAATCTTGGACCCAGTTCAAAAAACCAGTCTCGGGTATGACCTTATTTCCAGCAATGGTTGGATTAGCTTGGTCAAGGATTTGCTACCCAATGTTGATCTAATTACTCCAAATTTCGAGGAGGCATTATGCTTACTTGGGCTTAATCATTCCGCTGAGCTTAAACCTCAAGAGTTAATTGTAAAATGTGCAGAACTTGGTGCAAAATCTGTGCTACTAAAGGGAGGGCATTTGCCGGAAAGCAGACTGGTCACAGATATTTTGCTCTCTCACAATANCCCACAAAAAAACTACAACTACCAAAGGCTCAGAGGAGGAACAGAGGTACGCGGCACTGGCTGTAGACTGGCTTCAGCCATTGCCTGTGAATGGACCCGCCATAAAGTNTTGGAAAAGGCTGTAGAAAGTGCTGGTGGTTATATACAGGCTTACATCAAACAAAACTTGCCCTAACGCCCCAGAGCTTTGCGGATCAACTCTTCAGTGGAACAAGTCTTGCCCAGTGCATCAGCTGCCCGCCGAACTGCCTGGTCAGCATCTGTAGCCTTGTATCCCAGTGTGAGCAGTGCAGAAACTGCATCACTATAAGCACCTAGATCAGGGGAAGCACCCGCGGCAACTGGTGAACTGACCGTATCCGTACTCGCAGTAGATGCAGGGGAGGGGACCACCGTGCCCTTTGGAAGCACCTTATCTTTGAGCTCTACCACGATTCTCTCCGCGGTTTTTTTCCCCAAGCCCTGTGCTTTTGAAAGCATGCCGACATCTCCCTGAGCAATTGAGTTCTTCAATGTGGGCAGGGACAATGAGCCCAACAAATTCAGGGCAATNTTGGGACCAATTCCTGAAACCTTATCCACTATCATCCGGAAAAAATCACGGGATTCTCGGTCTATAAAACCATATAAAGTCTGGGAATCCTCCCGGTAAACTGCCTGAATATGCAACCTCACGGATTCTCCCAGTGCAGGCAAGCGCTCAGAGGTGGTAAGAGGAACATTAACCTCGTAACCGACTCCACCGGTTTGAATAACTGCCAAATTCAACTGGCACTCGACCAAATTTCCTTCGATAAAAGCAATCATATTAATTGATCAGACAAGACCAAGTACATCCTGCATCGAAAAAAGCCCGGGGGGCTGAGNAGCCACCCATTTGGCCGCCCGGAGAGCACCTGCGGCAAAAATCTTGCGGTCTGTCGCCCGATGGGTCAGTTCTACGCGTTCGCCAATACCAGCAAAATAAACAGTATGATCTCCTACTACATCTCCACCACGAAGGGCATGNGATCCAATTTGCTCAGACGGCCGCTCGCCCGTAATCCCACTTCTCCCATGAGCAATTTGCTCATCATTTAGGTTACGGGACTTTTTTAAAATTTCGAGTAAGCGATCAGCCGTACCACTGGGTGCATCTTTTTTCAAACGGTGATGCATTTCAACAACCTCGGGATCGAAGTCAGAACTGGTATCCAATACTCGGGCNGCGATCTCAGTCAGGTAAAATAATAAATTGACCCCAGTCGAGAAATTCCCAGCCCATACCACGGGTATTTTCGAGGTTAAGGATACAATGTCTGCTTTTTCTTCATCATTATGACCCGTCGTACCAATTACCATTGGTTTGCCCGAACTGGCAGACAGTCTCGCGAGTGGTAAAGTGGCCTCCCTCAAGGAAAAATCAATGACCACATCACAATGATCGATCCCTTGGGCTGGATCATCCCCCAAATCAACTGGATACGAAATGGTACATCCATGATCCCCGGAGATCGCCGAAATTGCACGACCCATACGGCCTCCTGCACCACACAATAAAATTTTTAAGCTCATAGAAAGAGTTTTTCTGAAACATTCAGACCCGAAGCAATTCCCTTTAACAAATTTAAGTTNGAAGAAGAAGGAGGGCAAAGAGGTAAGCGTACCTCAGCAGATTCAATCATGCCCGCCATTTGCATCAGGACCTTTACTGGTACTGGATTGGGTTCGCAAAATAAATCCAGGAACAAACGATAATTGGCAAGATGGATCTCTCTGGCTTTTTCAAATTCACCACCCAGGGCAAGAGCGACCATATCTGAGACCACCTCAGGTATTAAATTGGATGCCACACTAATCACACCCTTGGCACCACAGGCCATGAAAGGAAGCGTTAGGCCATCATCACCGGACAAAACAACAAAGTCATTGTCTATCGAGACTATGGTATCTGAGACTTTCGAAGACCGGCCACCCGCTTCTTTGAGTGCACAAATATGAGGAAACTTCTCACGCAGACGGCAAATAACCTCGGTTGAAATTTCAATTCCACATCGTGATGGAATGGAATAGAGCACAATGGGTTTTTCGGTAGTCTCCGCAAGTGCAGCAAAATGGGCATATAAACCTTCCTGGCTTGGTTTATTATAATAAGGTGCAACCAGCAAAAAAGCGTCCGCCCCTGCGGTATCTGCAGCCCGGGTTAAAGAAAGTGCCTCTGCAGTGGAATTTGCCCCGGTACCGGCAATTACCAGGGACTTACCCTGAGCAATTTCGATACAGGTACGAATCACCTGCAGGTGTTCGGACTCAGATAGGGTGGGGGACTCACCCGTGGTTCCGCAAGGAACAATGCCCGAAACCCCGCCATCTAATTGCCTGCCAACGATACGTTCGAGGTCTGCATACGCTACTGCACCATCCGACATTGGGGTGACCAATGCGGTGTGTACTCCATGAAGTCGATTCTTGTCCATTGTTTAGTTTTGTGAAATAAGAATATTACACTTAAGTGTATTCTTTCGGGTTTTGTCGAGAGAAACACGGAGTGGTCAACTTTTTAATGGTGGAAACTCACAGGATTCGCAATTTTTGTATTATCGCACATGTCGATCACGGCAAGACAACCTTGTCCGATCGACTGCTTGAACGTACCCAGACAGTCATGCAAAGGGAAATGAAGGACCAGCTGCTTGATTCTATGGACTTGGAACGAGAAAGGGGCATTACCATAAAATGTCATCCTGTTACCATGAAGTATCGGGCAGAAGACGGACAGGATTATTTATTCAATTTAATTGATACNCCCGGTCATGTCGACTTTGCCTATGAGGTTTCCCGGAGTCTCGCAGCATGCGAGGGTGCACTGCTATTGATTGACGCATCACAGGGGGTGGAAGCCCAAACCCTCGCCAACGCTCAACTTGCCGATGCACAAGGACTGACCATAATTCCGGTAATAAATAAGGTCGATTTACCCAGTGCCGATATCGAGCGGGTATCCAATCAAATTGAAGAAATCCTTGCTATTCCTGCGGATGATGCAATCCATGCCAGCGGAAAGTCGGGGATTGGGGTTGATGAAATTCTGGAAGCGGTCGTTCACCGCTTACCTTCGCCAAGATGGACGGATCACCCCCATCCAAGAGCACTCATTTTTGATAGCCAGTACGATGCGTATCGGGGAGTGATCTGTTATGTGAGAGTTTTTTCAGGGACTTTTTCGATCAATAGCGGGCTGACCTTGATGAGTGATCAAAGAAAAACCCAGGTCAAAGAATTAGGTACATTTGTTCCCACTCAATCACCCAAGCCTACTTTAAACGAAGGAGAAGTGGGCTATGTGGTGACCGGTATTCGCGATGTGGCAGATATTAAAATTGGAGATACCTTGACCCTGACTGAATCTGCAGCAATAGAGATGCTTCCCGGCTATAAAGAAGTTCGCCCAATGGTTTTTAGTGGATTGTACCCTTTGGATACTTCNGATTACGAAAAACTTAAAAGAAGTGTGGGCAAATTACGTTTAAACGATGCATCGTTTAGCTTTCAGGCTGAGACATCAGTTGCATTGGGGTTTGGTTTTCGTTGCGGATTCCTTGGCTTACTGCACATGGAAATCATTCAAGANAGATTACGGCGGGAATATGANCTTGATTTAATCTCAACCTACCCAAGCGTAATTTACCGGGTTACCATGACCACGGGTGAAATAATAGAGGTGGACAATCCATTGGATCTACCCGACCCCTCAGAAATTGAAAAAATCGAAGAACCAACCATCATCGCCCGTATCCACGCTCCCAACCAATCAATTGGTGACCTTCTCGCCTTGGTGACTGAAAAACGGGGAACTTGCAACCATACAGAAACAATTGATGAAACAAGGGTAATGCTCACCTGCCATCTTCCCCTCAATGAAATCCTGGTAGATTTTAATGATCGCTTAAAAAGCGTAACCCATGGATACGGATCCATGGATTATGACATGGATGAATATGCAGAGTCATCCTTGGTACGGATGGAAATCCTGGTTAATGCTGAGGCTGTCGATGCATTTTCAACAATTGTCCACCGCGACAAAGCAGAAGCAAGGGGCAGGGCACTCTGCTCCAAACTTAAGGAGATCCTCCCCAGGCAACTTTTTAAAATAGCTCTGCAAGCTACGATAGGGGGGAAAGTAATTGCCCGCGAAACAATCAGTGCAATGCGCAAGGATGTAACCGCAAAATGTTATGGTGGAGATATCTCAAGAAAAAGAAAATTGCTCGATAAACAAAAAGAGGGGAAAAAGAGAATGAAACAAATTGGCAGTGTAAACATTCCTCAAGAAGCGTTCGTACAAATCCTTAAAAGCTCTAACTAAAAGTTCNGCTCCGCATAAATTCCTATTATTCAAAGACAGAATTCAATCGTATNATGACCGATTCAAAAGATGAACGAAAAGCCAACCGCAAAGAGCGAAAAGGGGCCAAAGAACTTCTCAGAATAGGAAATAAAGCCTGGCTTTACCGAAGAGACCGATTGCCGCCCATCGAAGAACGCGCTCTCAATATTGCAAACCAAGGCTTACGAGAATCTCTCCAAGACAAAGGCTGCTCGGTTCAAGAACTCGATAAGAAAGCACGCATCTTAGATAATGCTTTGCGAAAGTCGGGAGGAAATTATTACCACAAAAAGAATTGGGTCGAAAATGTTGAAATGCTACTAGTTGCAGCCATCGTAATTTTAGGCATACGAAGTTTTTTTGTGCAGCCCTTTATCATTCCAACTAATTCTATGTATCCATCCTTTTATGGAATGACGCCACACATCTACGAAGATGATAATTCGCCCAGTATTTTGCAACGTGCCGCGGACAAAGTTCTGCTTGGNGCATCTCACTACCGGATGGAAGCCGAATCTAGCGGAACTTTATATTTGGTTTTGCAAAATGGGTCGAGCCACCAGTATNNCCAAAGCAATTTNCCNAATGGTCGTTTTTTCGTCCTGCCAACAATGGNTCGACAATATACCTTCGAAATTGGAGGAAAGAACCATACCCTTGAAGTTCCTGCGGAGTTTGATTTGGACGAATTATTAGCCAAGAAGTTTGCCGGAATCGAAAACCTCAGAGATCTGCCCATGGTTGTGGGTCAGGATGCTTCCCTTGCTCAGGGCAGGCTCAAACTCTCAGAAAGAAAATTTGCCAAGGGAGATGTTCCTCTCGCCTTTGATATTCTACTTGGGGATGCGTTGTTTGTTGATCGAATGAGTTATAATTTTATTAGGCCAAAGGTTGGTGACCCAATCGTATTTCGCACAGAAAGCATTGATGAATTCAATGCCCAGATTGGCAGTCAGTCATTTACCCAAATTGGTGAGGATAAGTATTACATAAAAAGACTGGTTGGTGAACCTGGCGACAAACTTGAAATTCGTGTACCGGAAAATGTTTTCACTAACGGCACGGATGTACGCAAAGGAGTTCCGGGCATTCTCCACCGAAATGATAAACCAATTACTGGTTCAATTGCATTTAAAGAGAATAACANTCAGACCGATTTATTTTCCAAATCTTCCAGCAATGCTATTGCCAAGGGGTACCCAGGATACCGGGCCGATGGTATGCTAAGCAATCGNAAGGTCATCCGGGTTCCGCATAAAATGGATTCATCTAATCCCACAGGCAAAAATGGATACTTTGCTATGGGAGACAACTCCACAGACAGTCTTGATGGTCGAGCCTGGGGATTTGTTCCCGAAAATGAATTAGTCGGCCGGGCTTTGTTTATCTATTATCCTTTCACTAAGCGCTGGGGACTCAGTAAATAGTTCGCACAATATGCATTATGTCTAATTGCATTTATTCAGATTGAGAGCTTAAAGTTATGTTGCCCGATTGGTTGAAAAAAAGAGCTGCCGGGGTTCATCTCCATCCAACATCCCTTCCCGGCGGACATGGAATAGGAAACTTAGGGAATAATGCCTATGAGTGGATAGACTTTTTAGCGGATGCAGGTTTCTCTTATTGGCAAATGTGCCCAGTGGGACCAACTGGATTTGGTGATTCCCCTTACCAGGTTTTTTCGTCTTCAGCAGGAAATCCATACTTCATTGATTTACAACCCTTGATTTCCAATGGTTATCTGCCTCAATTTGAAGCAGCGAAATTGCATCCTTCTTCCCCGAACTTGGTCGATTATGGAACTCTCTATGATTCCTTTTTCCCGATTCTGCGTAAGGCTTACCAAAATTTCATGCACTCGCCACAGCAAATGGAGAATGAATATGGAAGCATTGACACATTTGAGGAATTGCATCGGGACTGGTTGCACCCATTTGCAAAGTATCAAGCGGTCAAAGCAAATAATCATTTAAAACCGTGGTGGGAATGGACAAACAAAGATAAAAATTCTCCTGATTCTCCCCTTTCCCAGACATCTCTGCATGAGTATAAATTCCAGGTCTTTCTGCAATACCTATTCCGGGCCCAATGGAACCAACTGCATCAATATGCGAAATCCAAAAAAATAGCACTCATTGGAGACCTACCCATTTATGTAGCCCCTGACTCCTCCGACACTTGGTGTGACCGGGATCTTTTTCAAATCAACCAAAGTGGAGATTTCAAGGCATTTGCAGGAGTCCCGCCTGATTACTTCAATAATGAGGGTCAATTCTGGGGAAACCCTCTTTATGAATGGGAAAAAATGCAATCTGACGGGTACAACTGGTGGATAAACAGGATCCAAAACCAGCTCGAACTTTTTGAAGTTCTTCGCATTGATCATTTTCGTGCCTTCCATGACTTTTGGTCTATTCCAGAGGGCTCAAGTAGTGCCAGATTTGGAACATGGGAAAAAGGCCCGGGGCTGAAATTCTGGGATAAAATCAAAACGGTATTTCCCCACCTTCCCTTTCTTGCAGAAGATTTAGGAGATATCAGTGAAGAAGTCAGAAAACTAAGGACCTCCATTGGGCTCCCAGGCATGGCAGTTTTGCAATTCGCCTTTGATGGAAACCCTAAAAACTGCTACCTACCACATAATTTGTCCAAAGACTTAGTCCTCTATGCAGGCACACATGACAACGATACTTCTTGTGGATGGTATCAATCCACCGATGAAGGCACACGCAGCTTTTTCAGACGATATTTAAATATTGATGGAACAGCCCCGAGTTGGGATATGCTTAGACTGGCATACCGAAGTATATCCCAGCTGGTAATCATAACAGCTCAAGATCTTTTATCTCTTGGTAGTGAGGCACGCTTTAACACCCCCGGGGAATTGCAAGGCAACTGGAATTGGCGAATGACTGATGAACAATTTAATCACCTTAGAAATCATTCCACCGATTACCTCAGAGAACAGGCTTTGCTTGCAGACAGATTTGAAGCAGATTTAAATACACATGGAAATGAGAAGCCCTGAAAAAAATCCGGAGGAATATCCGGGTATTTCGAGCCTAATCCCCTACTTTCTTTACCTAAAACCTCACTGGAAGGAATTTACCGGTGCCTTGGTTTTTGGGGCAATTTATGGAATCTCAAGCGGGTTTGGCCTGCCGTTCATGACAGATCAGGTTTTTCCCAAAATTTTCCCTTCTGGAGAGAACTCTTCCGCCCTTAATAGTTGGGAAATCTTCTTGTACATTTCCTGGTTCCCCTTGGTGTTTTTGATTCGTGGGGTAAGTAGTTTTTGTAATTCCTACCTGATAAACTTTTGCGGAATGAAAGTATTGGAAAGAATACGGATTGAGGTATTTACTAAAATCCAGAGACTCCCACTTTCCTTTTTTCAAAAACACAAATCTGGTGATCTCCTAAGTCGGGTAACTGGAGACACCGCACAACTTCAAACGGCAATTCTTTCAGTCAGTAATGACTTAATCCGACAACCGGTAACTTTCCTTGGTGCGATCATTGCACTCATCGTAATGGCAATCCAACGGGAAGGAATGGCATTTGTTCTGTTATGCCTGATTGCCATTCCTTTGTGTGTATTCCCGATACGCAAGGTTGGGGCAAGATTGATGTCCAAAGCCTTGAGTTTGCAGAAGCGAGCTGGAGATTTATCTTCTGTACTTAGCGAAAACTTGGCCGGTCCAACCGAAGTGCGATGCCTTAACTTACAGGACCATGAGGTTTCCCGGTTCACACAAGAATCTGAGAAATTTTTAACTGCCAGAATGAAGGTTGTAAAATATTCCCATATTCTAACACCGTTAATTGAAATTATCACTGCTGTTGGAATATCTGTAGCCATTTTTCAGGCTGCACGGACATCAATCCATTTAGATGCAGTTATTCCTGTCATCGTCGCACTCTACATGTCTTACGAGCCTGTCAAAAAACTAGGTTCCATTCATAATACTATCAAGCAGGGACTTGCATCTCTTAAGAGACTCAGGGAAATTCTGAATGCTGATGAAGCGATCAGAGAACCTGCATCCCCCACCCTGCTTAAGAAAATCGAGGGCAAGCTCACTCTCAAAAATGTGACATTTCATTATCCTTCCGACAAAGAAGGTGTTGACCATGTAAAACCAGCGCTTTCCAACATCAACTTGGAGATTGGCAAAGGCGAGGTGGTCGCACTGGTTGGTCCTAGCGGAGCCGGAAAGACCACTTTAGCAGGACTTTTGAACAGGCTTCACGACCCGACAAGTGGAACAGTCTTGCTCGATGGGATCAATCTTGAACAACTTTCGCTTCATCAACTCAGGGAAGCAATTGCTTCAGTTCCGCAAAAACCTTTTCTCTTCGATGATAGCATCGAAAAAAACATTCAACTTGGTCAGTCTAGCCATACAGCAGGATCGATTGAGGATTCATTACGCAATGCTAATGCATGGGATTTTGTTGAATCTATGCCAGAAAAAACCAAACAAAGAATTGGAGAAAAAGGAAACCGGGTGTCCGGCGGTCAATTACAGAGGCTTGCATTGGCAAGGGCTTTTTATCGAAACTCACCCATTCTTTTACTAGATGAAGCAACTTCGGCATTGGATACGGAAAACGAGGAAAAAATTCACCAAGCCATGAAAAAACTAACCCAAGGCAAAACCACCATCATGATTGCCCACCGCTTCAGTTCAATTCGTTTGGCCAACCGAATCATTGTCATGGATAAAGGAAGAATTGTCTCGGATGGCACCCATGATGAACTGTACCCGTCTTGCCCGATTTACAGGACTTTGTATGACAACCAGTCTGAGTAATCAAATAAAGCAACCACTTACTGGTTTTCCTTGGATGATGCCCCAAACAAAAGAGTAAGAATTTGCAAACCATCGCTTGGCGCTCCCCTGGGAAACTTTTCTGTTGGTTTTAAATAAGTGGGAATTACTGAGCGCAATAAAGCCAAAAAGTTTCCGCAAAACCAACTAATTAGCAGCACTTCAGCCCAAACAGCCAGGTTGTGCGCAAACAATAAGTCACCCGCTTGCCAAGTTAGCAAAAAGGTAAACAGGGGACCCCCGAGCAAAACAATGAACTGGGAGCCTTTTTTTTGCTGTTCAAATTGCGTATATCCAACCCGGGGGNTTTTAAGACTAATTTTAATACTGAAACGCTTTCCTAGTTTGTAAGGACTAAAGAAAAGAAATTTTTTTCCCTCCCCTACCCTGACCTTTACTTTTCCACGCGTCAGCAAAAGTGCGGGCAAAGCATGACCAAGTTCATGTAAGGTGGACACAATTGGTTGAAACATCCAAATGTTGCATATAGCAATCAACACAAAGGGGATTCCCTCGATGCTGAAATAATCAATAGATGCAAATGTAATCATGCGGGTATTGTAGAAAAGGATTGATGCAGATTGATGCTTGATGCAAGTTTTTGTACTTTGAACTTTCATAGATGTTACAATTTCTCAAGAAGGTATTCTCAGGGCAAAAACTTGTGGTACATGTACCTCATGCCCGTGGATTGCCCATTACTGACATGAACCAATACGGTGAAGAAGCCGAGTCCCGCCAATGGATTGGAGTCGATCTGGATGGTACGCTTGCAGAGGCAGATGCATGGCAGGGATTTGAACACATTGGGAAGCCAGTCCCCAATATGGTAAAAAGGGTGAAGATCTGGATTGAAATGGGGTACCGGGTGAAAATCGTCACAGCACGGGCAGAACGACCTGAATTAGCAACTCCTCCAATTCTAGACTGGTTGGAAAAGCACGGATTACCCAAATTGGAAGTAACCAACGCAAAGGATATGGACATGATTGAATTGTGGGATGACCGGTGTGTCCAGGTCGTACCCAACACTGGCAATCCTGTGGGCCCAAACCCCGACCCCTATCGGGCAAGATAACTACCTTGCTCAGAAAACCTGCTTACGCATGAATTGGTGGGGTAAATTGCTTGGCTCAAGTGTAGGTCTACTGGCTGGCCCAATTGGTGCACTAATTGGCGGGTATTTCGGGCACCAGTTTGACGAAAAAAACTTCCCGATAGAAGATGAAAAGAAAGCAAAGGTTCTATACTATGCTTACTTTTTCTCTGCAGCGGCAAAGATTGCAAAAGCAAACGGAAATATTTCAGCAGAGGAAATTGAACAGGTAGAATCAATCATTAAAAGGATGGAGCTGTCTCCATCACTTGAAAAATTTGCAAAGGATGTGTTCCGAAAAAGCAAAGCCAGCAAAAGATCAATTGATCAAGACTTTAAAGAATGTGCCGAACTCGTTCAGTATAACCAATCAATTGGGACCTCTTTTTTGGGAGGATTATTCGAAATTGCAAACTGCGAGAATAAAAAACCAAGCAATGCACAGATACAATGCTTACTTTCCGGCCAGGAACACTTCAGGATGCCCAAAGGAACGGTTCGATCCTGGTACACCGGAGGATATGCCAATGCTCAATCTCTTATGGGGCAAAAAGATTTAAGTTCATGCTATGAAATACTCGGTGTATCCCCCGAGGCGAGTTTTCCCGAGATTAAGAATTCATACCGAACCAAAATCAGTGCTCTCCATCCCGACAAGCTTGAAAGTAAACAATTGCCAGCCGAACTTGTGGTATTCGCAAAAGAACAGGTAGTCCAGCTCAACCTTGCTTTTGAAAAAATTAAGCAAATAAAAATCAAATAAGGATCTTTCCGTCCTCCATTCGAAATTTTTGAGCGGAAAGATCAGCTAGTTTTTCGTTATGAGTAACCAGAATCACCGCNAGTTTTAATTTTTCTGCCATCTCCAAGAGCAGTTCAAAAACACTTTCTGAATTTTTGCTATCCAAATTACCAGTGGGTTCATCAGCGAGCAGGTATCTCGGAGAATTTGCCAAAGACCTGGCGATCGCAACCCTTTGCTGCTCACCGCCTGATAATTTGTAAGCCGGTCTATTAGATTTATCTTTCAAGCCAAGCTCGTTCAGCAATTGCAACGATCTTTCATCTGCTTCCAAGCGACCGGTGCCTTTCTTTAGAAGAGGAAGCCTGACATTTTCCAAAGCAGTCAATTCTTTAATCAAAAAGTGAAACTGAAACACAAAACCAATCCGTTGGTTACGGGCATGCGTACGTTCTTTATCACTGAGATCCTGTACCTCTACATCATCCATGAAAATTTTACCGGAGCAGGGACGTTCGAGTAACCCCATCAAATAGAGCAAAGTACTTTTACCGCATCCAGATGGTCCTGCAATTGAGGTAATCTGGCCGCTTCGTGCCTCGAGTGAGACTCCTTTTAATACATCCACAACCGGCCCTTGATTCGAAAAGGAAAAGCTCAGCTCTTCAACCCTTAAAGAACCGGCTGCGTCACCGGGAATTTGGAAATCGTTCATCAAAGCGTTTCCCTGACTATTTTAGCAGGTTCAATTTTGGAGGCTCTACGCGCAGGAATCCAAGTTGCCACAGATACAAAAACGAGTGCGATCGATGTTGCCCAGAGGTAGTGGGATATATCCCAATTAACCACAAAACTATCCGTGGAAAAAATACCCCTTATTCTTAGCGGAATCACCGAGATTAAATAGGTCCCAGCACATGCAAATAATGATCCNATCGCAACACCGGCAAATAATACTATTGCCCCTTGCCAAAGAAAAATTGCGGAGACATCTGATGTTGAAAATCCAATCGAACGCAAAATGGCAATATCTCTGGTTTTTTCGATTACCAAGATTGCAAACACATTAAAAATCCCCAACCCAGATAGTAAGAGAATACACGAGACTGTAATTGCGGATGAAACCCGTAGAGCTTTAAATACATCCAACCAAACCTTTTCCCTTTCCTGCCAACTTACTACTCGATGATGAAGTACTGTTTGCAATTGAACAGCAAGATCCGGTGCCAGTTTCGGGTTTTTCAAGGCTAACTGAAAAACGGACCCACCGGAAGATTGTCCCAAAAAAGACCTGGCCGTTCCCATGTGCAAATAAATACGGTTTTTATCTATCTGACTAACGCCCGTTTCAAAAACTCCACATACACGGAGGTGTAAAGTTCCGGTTCCGCCAACCAACCTTATTCTTTCACCCATTTTTATGTTTAATCGGGTGAATACTCTGCTNCCCAGCAAGACACCCATTTGATCAGACGCAAATTCATCCATTGANCCATGAATTAATTGGCCCCCCAGACCGGAACTCTGCAAATGATCNAGCCATCTAATACCGTTTATTTCAACTGACTTCTTTCGTGAACCAGTATGCAAAACCCCATTGCCTTCCATAATTTCGGACACTCCTAAAATTTCTGGATAATCCCTTAACGCATCTCGAATTAAATCAGGTTGCTTTACCCCTTCCCGGTAAAGAGCATCTTCTCGGGAATGAAAAACAAATTGAGTCTTTCCCTGGTTATTGACTTTTTGGACAGTGCCCAAAGTATCCTGAAAATGATCAGATATGCGAATGGCCCCATTCGTTCCTAAAATCGTACGAATGAAGAACTTTTCAAAGCCCGATGTCTGAGCCTGGGTAACCACAAAAAATGCGACACCAAAGACGATGCCCGACAAGGACAAAATCATTGGCCTTTTACGGGCAATGACAAAGCGCCAGGCTAATTCGAAGCAAAGCATTAAAATATTTTACACAGAACCTATTTCCGAAAACCAACCAAGGTGGATTTCATTCGGTCACCATCTTTTAGTAAGTGAGGAGTCTCAACCACTACTTTTTCCCCCTCCTTTAATCCATCCAAGACTTCAACGGTGAGAAGATTCTTGGCCCCAATAGTGACTTCTCGAAACTTAGCTATGCCTTTTTCTTCTATAACCACAAAATCACCAACCAATGCTTTGCGTGGTATTAACAAGGCCTTGTTTTTTTCTGATTTAATAATTTCAGCACGGCCTGAACTGCCAACCGGAATGGAATCAATCTGACTGACGAGACTTAGGTAAACTTTGCGCATCCCTGAATTCGATTCAACCGTGGCAGACAGGGCAGATACATTGGCGTCAAAAACTGTGTTGCCCTGGGAAAAAAAACTTACCCCCGCGACCAGTCCGATCTCTACTCCCTCAAAATCCTCTTCGTTCAAAGAGACCTCTACAATCCTCTCCTTTGAATGTACCCGCCCCACCACATTACCAGAAAAAACCTGGTTACCAGGTGCTACAAAGCAAGAAGAAAAGTCCCCCTTAATAGGGCTTCTGACCGATCTTTTATTAATCTCTGCGTTCAATGTCGCAAGGGACATTTCAAAGTTTTCGAGAAAATGAATATTGCCAAGCTTTTCCAACTGTACTTGGTTTCTCAGTCTTTGAACCTCGTTTTCAACAAGTTCAAAAGAATATCCGGATACCTTCTCACTCTTTGCCAACTCACTAATTGAGGAAAGCTCCCGCTCTTTTATACCCAAAAGTATAGCCGATGGTGATCCGACCTCTTTACGCTGGATAAATTGTTTTTTATCGAGCAGCAATCGGTCCATTTGACGGTCCAAATCATCTTGAACTAATCGTATGAGGGTTTGGTTATACTCCACCGGTAAAGTTTGCCCCAGTGGCAAGAGAGCAACCCAATCCACACGGGCATTTGCCTGGGCGACTAAATCATAGGTGGCACTAGCGTGAACTTTTACATTTCCGGTAACAGAATCCCGAATGGGTCCATACTCTGCATGTGATACTAAAACCTCTGGACTTGCCTGACGGACAATAAAGTAGCCGGCCACAACAGCTACAGTAACAACCAATAACAAAAGAGAAAAAAAGTTATTTTTCATTGTTCTATTCGATCGATATTCAAAGATTATTCACTGCCAACTGCTTGTTCATATTGATCCAACAAAACCATATATTTACACACTGTTTCCAAATTACTAATTTTGGCCATATCAAGGCCCACAACCGAAGAAAAGTGCTCCAAAGGGGATATGCGATTTAAAGATAATTCAAGGCTACTTTTCTCAAATCTGTTTTGTGCAACAGAGATTAGCCTTTGAGCCAAAGCAATTCTTGCCTGCAAGGACTCAAGTTCCTTGATCATGGAATTTATACTTTCCCTAAGTTCACGCGTTTTTGTCTCAATTAAGTGCTGAAACTTTGCCTTTCTTGCCATGGCCGCTCTTTTTTGTGCCTTACTTTTATGAGAGTCCCAAATTGCCCAGTTTGCTTCCAATCCGACTATAAAATTATTTCTGTCCAAATTTTGCCCTGCCTCAAGTGTATCAACTTGATCTTGAAAATATGCTCCGTTCAGATTGATTTTAGGCTTTAATTCGGCATCTGAGATGATGGCTTTTTGCTCTTCAATTGATACCTGTATATTCAACTGCTCGATTTCTTCAGAGTTTATTGACGAAACCAAAACCGGAAAGTTCGCACTTGGTTGGTGTTGTAAACAAAAATCCCAGAATGCCTCAGGGATGTCTAAGTTTAACGGTACTGTATAACCAGAGAGCGTAACAAATTGTGTGGTTTTGCGTTGAAGTTTAATGTTGATTGCCGAGAGAGAGATTTCACGACTAAGCTGTTCCGCCTTTGCTTCTTCCAATGATAATGGAGTCGACAGCCCGACTTTCACTTTTTCGCCGACAGAACTAACATTTTGCCTGGCAAGTTTTACCTGCTCAGTGGCTAATTGGATACGATAATTTAGAACAACTAACTCAAGAAAAACTGCCCTTAATTCACCTCGCAAGCTTCTGATTCTGCGATCCAGACTCTCCTGAGCCAATTTTTTATTCAACTTCCCAATTTCCTCCCTTGCCTGTAATGCACCCCAGTGAAAAACTGGTTTCCTCAGATAAACTTGGTTGAGGGCACGGTAGCGATGGTAAAAACCCTCATTGGGACGATCTTCGTGAATAGACTGTCCATAAACATTGATTCCAATACGCAACCCCTTCTCAGATTCTGCGATCAATTGATTGGCCTTGGCCTCGGACAGCTCATAATCTTTTGCACGGATAACTGAGGAATTACCCTCTATATTTTGCAAAGATTTTTTTAAATCGCTAAAAAAGTTTTCTGGTCGTTCCCCTGCTGGTACTTCGAATCCATACGATGTGATTACGCAGAATATTGAAAACACATGAAACAATATAAAAACAGATTTCAAACCTGTATAATGATGCAATCTTGAGGATCGGACAATTCGAAAAACCCGACCGTTTGAAGGAAGAATGCTACTCTCCGAAAGAATCAGAAAACAATGCCTTCAGCTCATCACCTACCCACTGGTCCTGACGGGAAGAATGCTCAGCCCGTACTTGCGAAATAAATTCTTCAGTAACCTCAGAAGAAGTATTACCCCAAGCTTGCCTGACATAAGTGGAGACATTTGCAATTTCACGATCGCTGATGGGAACTGCAGCCATATTAACCGCAGCAGATGTGCCATACTTTTTACCATCAACAATTATTTCTCCCTTTAAGCCTTTTAAAATGATATTGGCGATCACTCCTGGGTCTGCAGAAACCCACTCCGAATTAGCCAGTGGGGGAAATTGACCTTCTATCCCCAGGCCATTTGCCTGGTGACAGGACGCACATCGTGCGGCGAATATTTTTTCACCAGAGGAAATTTTCCTTTCCAATCTGAGTGCCTCTTTTTCCTCGGCGGTAAGTTCGACAACTTCTACAGGGGGATGTAATTGGAATGAATTAGTGGAGTGGGCCAGTTGTATCGAACAAACAAAAATCAAGCAACCAAACACAAAGACAAAGACCAGAGGAGCGATTAGGAAGTTCTTAGTCGGTTCATGCTTAGTTTTTGAAAGCTCAACATGGGACTTTACAATCTCTTCATCCGAGAACTCGGAACCAGCATTTGAATTATCAAGCTTTTGCGAATCTTCGTTCATTATTCAGCAGGGGTAAGCTCAGCAGCAGTAAACATTTGCATTGGTGCACGACCTTCAAGAGAGGCTCGAACGGCAGCTACTTCCTCAGCAGAAACAGCAGATGCGGAATTACCCCAATCGTTTCGTATATAAGTTAATACATTAGCGATCTGGTCATCTGTAAGAGACCCAGGTGGGATTCCGGGAGGAGCCATCACATTGTTGTACTTAACCCCATTAACCTCAATTTCCCCCATCAAACCATACATTGAAATTTTGATAAGTCTTTCCTTATCGCCAAGAACCCAATCAGAACCGGCAAGTGGTGGGAATTGACCGGCCATCCCTTCTCCGTTGGGCTGGTGGCAAGTAAAGCACATTCCACCACCTGCAGCAGCTTTCATGTAGACTTCCTTACCTGCGTCCATTTGTTGCTGTAGCCAATCTGGAACTGATGAAGATACAATTGCCGTGGTGTCTTTAATTTCTTGGGTGGCAATCTCTTTGTCAGCGGGTTGTTCAACAAAAGCTACTTCAGGCAACTCATAATCCTGTTTTAGGGATTGCAAGTAGCTTACAAGACGGTTGGCACGAATGGATGGGCGAACATTGCGAACATCATCCCCATCAGCCCCTGTGATTTCAATGTCAGAAGGCACAGGTTCATCAATTTCTTGGTAAAGGTATGGACTGGGCGGGCACAGGGAAGATGGTATGATCGATTGAGGCTCAAATAAGTGCTGATGAAGCCACTCATCCGAATACTCTCTTAACCCAAGATTAGCCAAGTCTGGACCAATACGTGAATTACCAAGTAGAACATGATCCTGCAAAACATAGTCCCGGGGAACTGAGGGACGCTTACCCCACCCTCTTTCTACATCAAATCCAGTCTCGACTCTGCGAACTTGTTGAGTATGACAGGTCACGCAACCAAGGGAGGCGTATTCCTCGGCTCCCTGCTTTGCCATACCAGTAAGATCAACAGGAAATAGATCTGCATCTGCGGGAATAGAACCATCCTCATCAAGTACCTGTGGAGAAGGAACTAAGTCTCCATATTGCTCACGTGCACCAACCACAAAGGCGAGCCAGGCAATGCCTAAAGTCAGAAATATACCAATGGTAAATTTTGCTAGGTTATTCATACACTCGCCTCCTTATTTCCAGTAGCAAGTAAGCTGAGGGGATTAGGAAAGATCACTCTCCAAACATTCACAACAAAAACAAGTTGTGAGAAGGCAAGAATAACAAAAGCAATCTTTGTAATAAGGAAATATGGCTGAATCGAACCTATTACAGCAGACGACCATTCCAATGATGGCTGGCCAGCAAGAACACCATGAGTAAGACCACCAATCAAATAAGCCAGGAGAAGTAGGAGCACGCCAAATGTGGAGGTCCAAAAATGGAAAGATTTTGCTCCAATTGGAATCTCGCGGCCGGTAATCCTGGGCAATGCAAAATACACAGCACCAAAAATAATCATACTGAAGAAACCATATACTCTTTGATTAAAATGGAACTCATTAATGATGGTAAATTGAGTAATTTTTGCAACTGCAGGTAAGGAAAACACAACACCGATATAACTTGAGACGGTATATGACAGGGTTCCGAAAATAACAAATCTCAGCGGAAGACTGTCCCAGACTTTTCCAATATCCAAAAAGGCAGTGGCGTGAAAATTAGTTGATGCAACTGCAATTGGGAAAACCATTGCAATACTCATGACCGTACCAATTGCTGGAATCCACATAGGAACTGGTCCACCTTCAAGATGATGCACAACCGACCATGGAGCAAGTGCGGCAATGCACCAGAACCCAAAAATAGCTAAATAGTACTTATCAATGGTTCTTCCAAGCACTGCAGGAATAAGGTAATAAGCAGCACCCAATGCCACCGGAGTTAGCCAGAGCCAGATAAGGCTTTGCCCATACCACATTGAAAGAACAGTTTGTAAAGTGCCGCGAGCGGTATTGATTTCAAGACCATGCCATGCAATTAAAAACAAAGCTGGAAACCATAACAATGCAGCAAGGATAAACCACTGTGGAGCAATCGTCTCCTTTATCTGGCGCGAACGATGGATCACCAAAGCCAAGAAGGTGATAATAAGATAGGAGATCAGCATGGCTGGCCATACTTCAGTGGGCATTTCAAGCATTTCATGCCCACTCATATGCCCATCTAATATGCCAAGAAGCCCAAATGTAATAGCTAAGTTCCAGATTACACCGGCAACAATTAAAAAGAAGGAACCACGAACTTCCGCTTGCGATAAACGGGCAAGAATCCATAAGGAGACAGCAAATATGGCATTCCCTCCCCACCCGTATACAAACGCATTGGCTTGGGCCACTTTAATTTTTCCGTAAGTCAAAAACTCACAAGTTGAGAGAAAAAATGGATCGGTGAGCTTTGCAGCAGCCAAATAGGCAAAAAAGGCAGCGGTTAGCAACCAGAGCCCAGCAGATGAGAGAAAAAAGGAAAAAACGAGCTTGGCTGAGCGATCGATTATTTTATCTGGAGAATCGGTGGTCATACAAACTAATTGCTAGGGATTGAGTCCGATTTTGTAGAACTTTTGTAATTTTTGATAACCTTTAACATGGAACCTTCCAGACTTGTATTAGAATCAGCATGAAAATCATCAATTCTGGACTTGTACAGACTATCTTGATCACGATGGGCCTGAGCTTTTTGGTGTCGTATGAGATCTACAGATTCTGTCACAGGAGCAGGTGTGTCTGGCTCAAAAATTCTCTGGGCTAGAAAAAAGCCGGAAAGCAAAAGAGCTAATACCAGGAAGGTAAAGAAGACACTACAGCCGTCAGCCCGTTGATTACTAGGATCACTCATGATGATTTATCGATTCACGAATACGGGGATCACGAATAGGGATGATTTCGGCAACTCCAGACTGGAAACTACGAACCACCGCCCATGCACAAAGACATCCAACTCCGATGAGGGAGAAAATACCCCACAATAAATGTGAACCAACTACTGGGCGTGCTTCAAATCCAACCAATGCTCCAGGAATAATTTCTCTGCCAGGAATAATATTCCAGTATAAATCAAGCAAGTGGAAGGCAAGAATCCAGCAGACGATGAAAATCAGTTTAGGTGCATCGACCTTATTTCTGTAAAAAAGTAAGTAAAGAAAGGGAAAGAAAAAGTGACCAAAGATTAGTCCCATACTTACCCAAAACCATCCCGAAAGTGCACCCGTGTTAGGATCAATTTCACGAATGGTGTACCAAAAGGTTTCCTCGGGTATATTTGCACTGTAAATTAGAAAGTACTGCGAAAAACTTATATACGCCCAGAAAACTGTAAATGCCAGGGACAAGCAGGCCAGATCATACTGGTGGGCCTGCTTGAATAACCCCCTCAATTGCCCGGTGGAAACAAGATACAGACAGATAAGGATTGTCACTGCCAAGGCAGCACGAATTCCAGAAGCAAAAAACCAGACACCATACATGGTTGAAAACCATTGGTATTCAAGACTCATGAAAAGGTCGAATGCACCAAAAGTTAAGGACAAAGCAGCTGCCGGTATACCGATCGCAGAAACTTTGGATCCTAATTTTGTCCATGATGGATCGCCATCCTTATCCTGGGTGAAAGAGGATTTTCTCAACCAATGACTGATTCCGCAAAAGATCGCAAAATAGGCAATGAGACGGAGAGTGAAGAAATTTAGGTTTAAATAGCCTGCCTTCTTTTGATGCAGTACATCATCACCAACAGAAATCTGACTGCTTACTTCAATGGTTGGACTTTCGGGATTAATCCATGACCAGAGAATACCAGATTGATCTTTACCAAACCAGGCAACCAGCAAAAGGGGCAGAAAACATAAGGCAAGCCAAGGGAAAGCTGACAAACCATGCTCCTGCTGTCGGCGTACAACTGGACTCCACTTTGAATTGAAGACCCTGAAAATCATGATCAGCATGAGCATTCCTATCGCAATGCTAAGCCAGAAGGAACAACCCCATAACCAGCCGAGAAAAGGTGCTTTGTCGCCTGACTGTAAACCTTGAAAAAGACCAACCAAACCACCGCCCAATCCTAAAACTGCACCAGCAACAAGTTTGGTAGATAGGTTACTCTTGGCGATATTTTTATCTGACTGATCGCTCATGAACCCTGCCCTTTCTTTGCTTGGGTTGCTACACCGACATAGTCCTGTAGTGCTCGTAAATACATCACAATTGACCATCTTTCCTTGGGAGACAGTCGATCTTTGAGACCAAGCATAATCCCAGATGCTGAACCGTTGCTTATCGCATTGTAAAGCTGTCCATCTGACCAGGGTGCAGCAGATTCCAAATAAGTACCAGCATTGGAAGGATCAGAAAGATTTCGTGGATTAAGACCAAACTTTGAAGTAACCCCTGTACCATTGCCATAATCCCCATGACATACTGAACAATGAATATCATATTTTTCCTTACCTTCGCGAAGAGTGGATAAACTGTATCCAACCTCTTCAGGTACTTTAGCTATCCATTCACCATTGGCTGATTTACCTGTTTTAAATGCATCTGTATCAAATTTTGGTTCTGCAGAAAACACATTACCAAGGTCTAAGGAGGAACCGCGCAGAGCAGTGTTTTTTACAGGAAGTCTATCTGCACTACCATCGGCGAATCGTGGATTGTAGGTTTGTGCTTTAAATTTAGCCTGCCTGTCCATGTCTGGGAAGACTTCAAGTGGTGTGTTTTTAGTAAGATCACCACGAAAACCCATGATGGATACAATGGTAATTACCAAAATAATAAAAGATGGAATAAAGTATCTCACCGGATCAATCTATGGGTTCACGGATAACCTGGACAGATTCACCGCCTAGGCTAGTAAGAAACTCTTGGGTTTGCTCATCATCAAACTTTGGGTCATCAACCTCAATAACGATCATGAATTTATCATCCCCGGTGCGTCCAAAATCAGGGTGTTCGAAAACTGGATGGTTATGTCGGGGCAAGCGATTGAGAAAAAACATGCCAAAAAGTGTGCCAAAAGCAGCAAACAAAATGGTAAGCTCGTAAAATACTGGGAAAGGATAGATTGGGCTGAAATATGGTTTACCTCCAACGATAAGAGGATAATCAAACTCATTCATAAACCACACAATCAACATACCGGTGAAGAAGCCAGTGACTCCCCCTGCCAAAGTAAAACGGGGAACTTTGGACCTTGGGTAGCCCATTTGAGCGTCGAGTCCATGAACAGGCATCGGAGTGAAACATTCCCAGTTAGTGTAGCCGTGCTCTTTCACCTTTCCAGCCGCACTAAATAAATCTTTGGCCGAGGAAAAAGTGGCACTAACGGCATATTTGATGTCCATGGTATCACTCATAATTAATGATCTCCATGTGGGTCTGCCTGAGGCATGACTGACTTGACCTCGCACATTGGCATGAGGGGAAGAAAACGGAGGAACAAAAGGAATAGAACAGAGAAGAATCCAAATGTTCCAAAGAAAGTGAAAATATCGACAACCGTGGGTGAATAATAGCCCCAAGATGAGGGAAGGAAGTCTCTGGAAAGTGTAGTATTTGCGATCACGAATCTTTCGAACCACATGCCCACATTCACAAAAATAGAAATAATCCAAACAAGAGGAATGTTTTCCCTAATTTTCTTGAACCAGAACAATTGTGGGCAGATTACATTGCATGAAATCATAATCCAGTAAGACCACCAATAATTGCCGAATGCACGGTTAATAAAGGCAAATCCCTCGTAGGAATTAGCACCATACCAGGCGATAAAAAATTCCATTGCATAGGCATAACCAACTAAGCTACCTGTCGCCAAGGTGATCATGCACATGTTTGTGATATGCTTCTGTGTTATTAGATCATGCAGACCATAAATCGCCCGCACTGGAAGGAGTAGAGTCAAAACCATTCCAAAACCNGAGAAAATTGCTCCTGCAACGAANTATGGGGGNAAGATGGTTGTGTGCCAACCAGGTAAGTTTGCCACCGCAAAGTCAAAGGAAACGATAGTATGGACTGAAAGGACCAATGGAGTGGAAAGACCTGCAAGAAGAAGGTAAGCCATCTCAAAATTTCGCCAATGGTTGTTCGCATTGCGCCATCCCATCGCAAAAAATCCGTAAAAATATTTTCGCCATGTTTCTTTGGCACGGTCGCGAAGAACAGCCATATCGGGTATCATCCCCATGTACCAAAAAAGAACGGATACAGTGGCATATGTGGAAACTGCAAAGACATCCCATTCAAGCGGGCTTCTGAATTGAGGCCAGATTGCATTGGAGTTAGGAAGGGGGAAAAGCCACCAGGCAAACCATACACGACCAACATGGAACAATGGGAAAATACCTGCACAAAGTACCGCAAAAACGGTCATTGCTTCAGAGGCTCGGTTGATCGATGTCCGCCACTTCTGCTTCAATAAGCATAAAACAGCCGAAATAAGCGTACCGGCATGACCAATACCGATCCAGAAAACAAAATTAACAATAGCCCAACCCCAATTAACAGGATTGTTATTACCCCAGACACCAACTCCGGTAGAAACTAGGTAAACAAGTCCCATTCCAGTGAAACTAGCAATACAAAGTGCGGTGATAAAGCACCACCACCACCAAGTGGGAGTTTTAGATTCAACAATCCCACAAATTTTGTCTGTAACCCATTTCAGGCTTCGGTTGTTAAGAACCAGAGGAACTTCCTTCCAAGGGGCAGGGTCAACCTTTTTGAGGATTTCGTGCTCCTGTATATCTTTCACCTCTGACATAGCTTAGTGTGCTCCNTGTTCATCACCATGATGGGATGGATGGGCCGCATCATGGTATTCGCGTGCAGAATGGGGTGAGGACGCAAAATCAGGCATCTTAGGGTTAGGATTCCTGACCTTGGCTAAGAATGTGGTGCGTGGACGGGTGTTTAAGTATCCAAGCACGGAATAATCACGAGGGTTGTTCTTTAATTTGCTGACCTCACTGTTTGGATCACTGATATCGCCAAATACGATAGCATCACTTGGACAAACTTGCTGGCAGGCAGTCTTGATCGTACCGTCTGGTACCTTCAAATCCTTGACTTCAAGTTTTAGCTTTGAACCATCTTCGCCAGTTTTATATTTGGCACTTTGTTGTGCATTAACCTTCGTGCGAATCTTGGATTCCTGGATACGCTGTACACAGTAAGTACATTTTTCCATAACTCCACGCATCCGAACAGTGACATCTGGGTTTTTACCCATGTCTACCAAAGAGTCATTTTGATCGCCAATGGGGCCTTGATAGAGTTCGTCTGTTTTGCGTTTATTCCAATCAAAGAAATTAAAACGACGCACCTTGTAAGGACAGTTATTTGCACAGTACCTAGTACCTACACAACGGTTATAAGCCATCGCATTAAGCCCTTCCTCGTCATGCACAGTTGCATTTACAGGGCAAACGGTCTCGCAGGGTGCTGTCTCACAATGCATACAGGCAACACCTTGGAAAGAAACCTGTACATCAGAGGGAATTTCCGCACCATCACGCGCAGTGGAACTGAAATAACGGTCTAGTCGAATCCAATGCATTTCCCGTCCACGAAGGACTTGATCCTTCCCCACAACGGGAATATTGTTCTCACTCTGGCAAGCAACAACACAGGCACTACACCCTGTACACTGATTTAAATCAATGGTCATCCCCCATTGATGGATACCAAAAACATCTGATTTTTCGTAGGTATGATCAGGATGCTCATAAGCTGAATTACCTCGGGGGGTGGTAGTTGCTTTTTCCTCTAAGGATTTACCCTGGTCTTTTCCCCACATTGGCGGGGAATGGGATTCTGCACCCATGTGGGAAGCAAAACCAGGATCGGCTGCATATTCATCCACATTTGCTTCGCGGACTATTGCACGACCTTCCATCGACCAATGTTCCTGAACATTTGCCAGGATGTCAAAATCTCCAGTTGGTTCGATAGAAACACCAGTAAGCACGAGTGACTCATCCGAAAGAAGAGGGGTTACATCGTAACCAGTGCCCTGCCCTACCCGGCCCACATTTGAACGCCCGTGTCCAAGAGTTGCGACAAGGGTAAAATCTGCTAATCCAGGCTGCACATACAATGGGGCCGTAATTGATCTGTCTCCCATCCTCACAGTGACAACAGGTGCTTTTTGTTTACCGCCATCAAATTGAGCAGCATCAGGTGCTATTTGCCCACTTTTATTGAGCATGGTAGGCTTGGGCAACAGACCAAGTCCAGCATGTTTAGATTCCAATATCTTAGCCAAAACAGGGCTAACGAGAAGTGCATTGTCCCAGGTTAATTTGTTTATTGGGTCAGGACACTCCTGCATCCATCCGTTATTAGCATACTGACCATCATGGGCATGAAAATCAGGAATGATAAGAACTTCCAAATTTCCTTCAGTAAGTTTCGATGATTTAACTTTCCCAGGTTTGATGGAAAGTATTGCTTTGGTAGCGTCCAATGAAGTAAATGCAACAGGCTTGGTAGCTAGTACCCCAAGTCTCAGAAAATCATTAAAGTCTCCCCCATTGGAATATTGAGAGTGAAGATTTTCCACAAGGCTATGATCATCTTTCTCTTCTCCAACCAAGTGTGAAAGAAGGGAAGCCTCAGAAATAGTATCAAACAAAGGAGCAATTAAGGGTTGTACCGGGACAAAGGAAGATTGATCCCATGTTGCACCCAAGTCCCATGACTCAAGATAGTGAGACTGCCCCAAGTGGTAATTAGCGATCTGGGAACTTTCATCAATCGAACCACCAAGGCGTGCAACGAACTTGAGCTTTTTCGACAAGTCCTCCCAATTAATAAAACCTTTGGTTTGATAAACTGGATTACCGCCAAGAATGAACAAACGCTCTACCGAACCGTCGTTTATCTTACTTTCCAGAGAAAGAATAGAATCAGCAGATGCTCCAACCTCAATGTAGTTGATCGTGGAACCGATCGCACCAAGCAAGCGATTCATCTCATAAGCAAGCAACTGGACTTCTGCGGGAAGGTGCCCACCAGCCAAAATAACAGATTTCTTCGGATTACTTAGTAAATCTGCAACTGCTTCAGTGGCCCACTTTTTTTGATTCTGTGTGAAGGATGAGAGATTTTTCAGGTGCTTGCTTAATGATTGGTCCGAACGACCAAGCTTAGAAAGCAATTCGGAGGCAACCAAGGAGGCAAACCCAATCATTTGCGAGGATTCAACCCGTAAACGATGATCTGCAACACCACCAGTACGGGAAAGATCAGACTCGGCAATATAGAGCCGGTTCATTCTTTTTGCGTCCGCTGGCTTCAAAACCTTTCGCCCGGACATGAAGGCTCTGGTATTGGCCAATTCATTGGATTCGCGGTTTCCAAGGAAATCACTATCCAAAGACAAAACCCGTTTGGCAGAAGATAAATCGGGAACCGCACGCAATGCCTTTTTGAGACCAAGAGCTTTACCCAATTTATTTTCGGCTGAAGTATAATCTATCGCGTCATGCTCGAACCATTGAATACCAGAAGATAAAACCTTTTTCTGCAGAGATTGGCGGAGTAATGAATGAGAACGATTGGTCAGAACTGCAACCTTACCTTCGGAAACCTCATCATTGAGCACATTTAATACAGAATCAGTGGAAACTTTTTTCCAACGGTTGACTCCATTTTTCAGGGTTTGGCGGGCAAAGCTCCCCTGGGCACGATCAGGGTCATAAAGATCAAGAACGCTGGCCTGTGAGTAGACATCGGTGCTTCCACCGTAAGGAAGGTAGGAAGGATTCCCTTCAACCTTGGTAGGGCGCCCTTGATGACTCTCGACAATCAGGGGTTGAAATCCACGCCCGGTAGGATGGGAAGTGGCATAAAAAGCAGGAACTCCAGGTATTAATTCCTCAGGGCTTTTACCATAGGGCAAAATGACATGCTCGGGACGCCTGCACCCAGTCATACCCAAACCAGCCAACCCAAAGGAGGCAGCCATAAGTTTGACGAAACTACGACGCTGAACGCCTTCAAGCATACTTGCGCCTTCAGGAAACTCACGGGCAACCCAGTCTTTAAACCCGGGAGTCTCGGCAAGACTGTCCAAGCTTTTCCAGTATTCTTTACCGCTGGGTAAGTTTGGCTGTTCTGCTTCCTTGATCATCGGTGACATCCAGTACAACTGAGGGGCGGGTGAACACCCCAATTTTCTTTGAGCTCAAGTCCAGCATGAACTTGAGCGATTAAAGGATCGACCTCATCTTCTGCCTTTGCTTCCCAGGCTAGGTTAGTAACTTCATCAAGAGGACGAAGGGCTTTTTCAGGGTTACGGTGACAGTCTAAACAAAACGCCATGCTTAAGTGCTTGTCATGGTGAACTTCCACCATCTGATCAACGCGACCATGACACTCAACACAACTAATACCTCGGTTTACATGAACGGCATGATTAAAATAAACATAATCAGGTGCCTTGTGTACACGCACCCATGGAATCGCAGGACCCGCATTTAGAATCCCATCCCCATTTAAATCTTCGCCCTCAGAAAGCTTACCGTCCTTGTTATTATCCTCACCGTAGTAGGAATCACGAACGGGTTCCAGTAGCGGGGAGTCAGCCTTGATATTTTGGTGGCAAGACATACAGACATGAGCTCCTGGAATGTTAGCGTGGGAGGATTTGTCTACACCCGTATGGCAATAACGGCAGTCGATTCCCAATTCACCCGCATGAAATTCATGGTTGTAGGAGACTGGTTGCGTGGGTTGATAGCCAACCCTGGTGTATTTTGGAGTTGCGTAGTAGGTGATTCCCGCAACAACGGCAGCTCCTGTCATGCCCAAAGCGATGATGGCTTTTACCGGTACGGTATTTGACCATCTAGGAAAAATATTTCTCATTTTTGGGCTGGAATGAAGAGATTTTTTGAGTTGCAGGAATAAGTAAAAACAAACCAAGTAACTTTAGATCGCTTGCCACACAATATTAAAAAATTTAAACACCACCTATTAATTTTACTTAATGCATTTCATTAGCAGTCTTAAGAATCGCAAATCCGGGAATTACTTGTGAATTATGGATAAGAGTCGCAATACCTACCCCATATTTTTGTTTTGAAGTGTAAACCAAGCAGATCCGATATTTTGATTATAGGTGGTGGAATCAGTGGAATTTCTGCTTCTCTCTCTGCTGCCCGTGAGGGGAGCACGGTGTGCTTGGTTGAATCGAATAATGAGCTGGGCGGTTCTATTGGAGAAAATTCCCAAATGCCCCTAGATTATGCATCTAGCTGCAACGACCCCTTTTTTAGGGAGTCTGGAATTTTTGAAGAAATCACC
This sequence comes from Opitutia bacterium, assembly GCA_002686835.1. Classification (GTDB taxonomy): domain Bacteria; phylum Verrucomicrobiota; class Verrucomicrobiia; order Opitutales; family Seribacteraceae; genus Chordibacter. Next base: position 57,859 of record NYYP01000005.1, read on the forward strand.
ACTAACCTAAGACTGGGAAACAAAGAAGGTACCTTTACCGGACAGGCCAGAGCTCTCTTAAACTTGGTAAAAACTGAGCCCAACATCACCACCATGCTTGGTTATCAGTGCCTCGAAGTAACCCCTAATTCTTCTGAGGATCGCATTGATTCATGCACAATCATTGATCATCTTAATTCCTGTAAATTTTTGCACAGAGCCGAGTATTTTGTCGATTGTTCGAATGGTGGAGAATTCTCCAAGTTGGCAAATGTTCCTGGAGAAAGCGGCAACCCAGCAAACACAGAGCCAAGGAAGACCGTTCAGAATTTGTTCAAATCTGAGGTACTGATTGAAATTGCCAGGTCGCAAAATAACCTGCCCTTCCAATGCCCGGATTGGATCAATATTAGGTGGGAAAATAATTTGCATCTCTCCAGGCTTTCCCTGATGAAATCATTGGAACAACAACTCTGTGGGTTTCATCGACTGGAATGGATCAGCGAAGACTCAAACAGTCCAACCCCCCATGAACTTTGCTGGGCAACCTGGGATTTCATTAAGAACAGATCCAACTTCAAAGAGGTATCACAGAGGTTATTTATCAAAAGAATTATTACTCTGCACCCCAACCAATCTTTGTTTCGGGGAATTGGAGACTACATCTTAAAAGAAGAAGACCTTGTTCAGGGAAATAGCTTTGAGGATTCGGTCGCGGTTAGCCGGGCACCGATAAGGGCAATCAATCCTTGCAGTACCTCAAGCAGTAAACAGATCGTCCTGCCCGACTCCTTCGAAATCCCTTTAAGGTCCCTGTACTCCCCAAAAATTAAAAATTTGCTCTGGGCAGGCAGTCACGCATCCTGCGAAGCAGTTGTTTCTGCAAGTCTTGCACATCCGCCAACATTATCTCTGATCGGAAGTGCGGCAGGTCATTGCGCAGCCAGGTGTATCATCGACAAGAGACTCCCACGCACACTCTCTAAGTCGGGACATATCGAAAAACTCAGAAGAGAACTGGAAAAGAAGAATCACAGGACAGGAAAACTTTTGCCCCATGATGAAAACAATTTAACCACAACTGCCCGGGTCTATGCATCCACCATTTGGCAGGATAAAAACCTTTTGGAATTAATGAGGGAACCGGGCATGGAAACGGATGCTTGCCTTGTTCAATTTCCGGTCACATCCGCTCGGATCGATACGATCAAGCTATTAATTGATTGTCATGCAAACCAGCGGGTGGACGCCCGTCTGCTCGAAGGTTCTGCACAAAATCCACATATTCAGGGATCCTGTTTGGGGACAGATAGTTTTGATTCAGGCAAGCCTGGAGAACAGTGGGTAATTTTCCACTTCAACAAAGTAATCAAGAAAAACGGCTGGTATTTTTTGGAACTTCGCTCAAATCAAAATTTCAAGATTATCGAAGGAGTACATGCACCGGTTGGCCATTTGGTACAGTATCCCAGAAAAAAATGCGGAATATCCATTGATAATCCCTATTCTGAGTACTCTGTTGCAACTGCCTTTACCCCTCATCCTCATCGCTGTGCAATTATCGAGATAGAACCATCCCAAAAATCCTACGATGCATCAGAAATGATCGCTGAAAATTCTCGCCCGACCAACTTACCCGGTCTTTGGATTTCCCAACCAAGTCAATTCTCATACCCCGAATTTGTCGAATTCCATTGGTCAAATCCGATAACAATTTCGAGAATTGATATCTTTTTCGATCCATCATTTGGATACTGTACACCGCCAAAACCCAGCTTTTCAGGAGATGAATATGCTATTTCACTCGTTAAGAATTATCGTATTTATTTCACTAACAAAGATGGGAAAGCCAAATTGGTGGATGAAATCAAAGAGAATACCAGTGCCCACCAAGTGCATCTATTTGACGCCTGTACCATTAAATCAATGGAGATTGAAATCCTTTCCACTCATGGGCTTGATCGGGCTCAAGTTTTTCGGGTCGCCGCTTACGAGTAGAATGTGAATGTTTGATTGATTTTATTTCATATCTCCGATTGATTAAATGACATGAGAGCTCTTGCCACAGTTTTTCGATTGCTTGCCATGTTTGCCTTATTTGGATTGGTGGGGGTCCTTTGGTTTAAATGGGACACTTTCACATCCCAAACCCATTCCTTTTTGGATGAAGTCGTATCTGATGCCTACACCATCCTGCAATCAGAAAGGGACGACCAATGGAAAGACATTACCACCAAAAAAAGTTCTTTTAATGAAATCTTTGATGCCAACGATCCAGTGGGGCAAAACGATGAAAATCCATTATCGATGGCAGCTCAATCTTTAGCCTCAGCAGAAAAATCGATTCTCAAAAATCCAGATTATCGAGAAAGCCTGGAGAACCTAAACCTGGAATACGGTGTCGACGCACTCGTCTGGAATTCAGAATCTAAATTGTGGCAAACAAACCCTGCGACCAAGCTAACCCCGCCAGCAAGTTTTCAAGATCCATTTTCGGATGAATCAAAGTTTCCCAAAAAAGATATAAAGAAAGAGGACGGCACAATTGTTCGGGGAGTGCCACGCCCCAATCGTCTTCGCACGGTAATCGGGATGTTCTATAAAGACAGGGATGATAAATTTAAGGAAATTGCCAAATTGCGCGAAATGGTGGTGATGCGGGATATTGAACTTCGGGAATACCAAAATCTCTACGCCAAAGAAAAAGAACGTAAAGAACAGCTTGAAGATGAGGTCGGGGAACTGACGGTTAAGGTTGCGGGATTAGAAGAAGATCTCAAAAGAGAAAAGGAAGAACGACAGGCGGAAAAAGATGCAGCTGAACAAAAAGAAGAACAATTAAACCGACTGGTTGCGAGTCTTGAGGAAGAAAAAATTAAAACTGCCCAGGAGCATCAGGAATTTATTGACACCCTTCGAAACGAGCAAAAAGAACAGTTAGCCGCCCTACAGGACGAGGTTCGTAAAGCTGATGCCGAAGGATACAAACGCGGGATCGATGAAATGATTGCCAAGCAGCAAGGTGGAGAAATTGAAAAACCTAACGAAGAAGTAACGGTCAATCCATTCCTGCCTTCTGAAGACGGACCGCCCAAACTCTCACAAGCTGAGCTTATGCTAGCAGCACAAGCCAAAACAATTGGCGAATCCGGGGTCCCTTCAACAGTCGGGAGAGTGGACGGAAAGGCCGGAATGATCCTGCTACCATTGGGCAGTGAAAGAGGCGTGGCTTTAGGCAATGTATACACTTTGTGGAAAGCAAATAAAAAAGCCGCCAGAATCCGTATCCAAAGCGTAAGCCAAGGTTTCTCACTTGCCTATCTTCTCCCACAGTTTGGCACACCGCAGGAACTACGCCCTGGCGATAGTGTCCATGTCGTCCCGGAAATAGAGGAGACGCTATAGTTTCACATTACAATCTTATGAAAATTTTGTTCCCCATCCTTCTCTTCATTACTGCCTTTTCATTCTCTGGCTGCTTCACGGCATCCCCGGATGACGACCGTATGCCTCATGCAAAACCGGCAAATTGGGAATACAGTCTACCCGGTGGCTTTGACCGAGGTGGTTTTAATCGCTAGCTGATATCTTCATCCGATGTGCCCGGATTCCGCCTCGTCCGGTTGCTTATTTTTAGTCGCCACACCAATTGGCAATCTCGGTGATCTTTCCCCTCGAGCATCCGAAACTATCTCAAATTGTGACCTTATTGCCTGTGAAGATACCCGAGTCTCCTCCAAACTGTTACATCATTTAAAAATCAGAAAAAACCTCGTCTCTTATCGGGAAGAAAATGAAAAGACCAAGTGTATTGAGCTGGCCAAGCAAATTGAAGAGGGTCAAAAAATCGCTCTTTTATCCGACGCTGGATACCCTTGCATTAGCGACCCTGGCTTTCGCTTGGTAAGAGAATGTCACAAAAAAGGGCTTCGGGTCATTCCGATCCCCGGGCCCAATGCCGCCCTTTCTGCATTGGCTGTTTCGGGGTTACCCACCCATCAATTTATATACCTTGGTTTTTTGCCAAAAAAATCAGCACAACTAAAAAAAGTCCTGGAAAAGTGGAAAGAGTATGACGGATCAATTGTCGTTTATGAATCAAAATATAAAATTGATAAAACCTTACTGTCCGTGGAAGAAATTTTAGGACAGGACCGATACATTTGCTTGGCTCGGGAATTAACAAAATCTCATGAATCCATTTTGTCCGGCCCGGTTAATGAAGTGGCACAAAAACAATTGCTCATGAGTGGAAAAGGAGAGTTTACCTTAGTGATTGCCCCCTCTGGTTATTCCTTCGCTTAACCAAACATCATGAAAATTGGACTAATCGACATCGGATCCAATACAAGCAAACTTTTAATTGCCGAGAAAAAATCCCCCATTTCAAATGATCGGTTCTCAGTCTTAAAACAAGTCTCCCTGCCCTGCCGCCTTCTCTGCTCTTCTCCCCACCATTCCGGTCAAATAGAAAATAGAGAACTCCAATTGTTGCTCACCTGTTTACAGGACTTAAAAAAAACCTGTTTACAACATGAAGTTAGCAGCATTAAGACCGTTGCCACAGAGGCCTTTCGGAAGGCCACCAATTCATGGGCGGTTCGTGAGAAAGTTAAAGATACAACTGGTTTGGAAATTGAAATCCTTTCAGGGGTCCAAGAAGCGTTGGGAATCGCCAAGGGTCTACAGACCGACCCCCAGTTCCAGGATTGGCAAAATTATATCGCTTTGGATATTGGCGGAGGCAGTGTCGAAGTAATCGAGGTGGTCAACCAACAGCCCAAACAAGTAAAAAGCCTGCCGATTGGAGCCATTCGTGTTGCACCAAGCAACCAGGATAAACTCGAATCAAAGATCAATGATATAGCTCAGAGAAATGCCAGAAAATATGTACATGATATTGTTCAAACTGAATTAAGCACATTCTCGATCGATTCCGTTCGCTTAGCTGCCACTGGAGGTACTATTGTATTTCTGCGTAAAATTCTGGAAAACAAGAAACTGCTTAAAAAGTCCGTCTTGATCGAGCGTTCCAACATTGAACAAATTGTAAAAGAAGCCTGCTCCGTAAGCACAGAAGAAAGAATCCTGCTGTTTCCGGGTTTACCCTCTGATCGTGCGGACATATTTCCCTACGGTCTATTGGCCGTTTTAGAAATTATGAAATTTTTAAGGACGGATCATTTAACTCATTCCTTTCACAACCTACGCTATGGACTGGCTAAGGCTTTTTTGGACTCCTTACACCAACCCCAGGAGGGCTAACCAATCATAAACCATGAAAAAGACAGAGGGCTCAGTGTGCTGGGTTCAGATTCATTCGCATTGTATCCGACCAGCAACCTGGTGTTTGCCTTCCACGGCTGAGGTAATTCAATACTTACCCCAGACAAACTGGAATTGGTGGTAATCAAAAACTTTTCCTCCGTCTTCACACTTTCCCACCCGAAGGCGATCGCTCCTTGATGCATACAGCAAAAGGTATGAACAACCCATTCGCCTGAGTCCGACTGCCTCGCCCGGCGACCGGGCTCACCAAGCCTTAAATTTATTAATTCCCTGATAAAACTCGCTTCATTGGGGAATGTCCCCTCCCGTTCGTAATCAAGAGCGTTCACCTCTCCCAATAAGTAGGTATTACGTATTCCCTTTTTGTGCCGCAAAAAATCTTGCCCGGCACTAATCATGGGAACTCCTGGTGCGACCATCAATAACCCCATCGCCAGCATAATTCGGCCAACCACTTCATCAGGTATCACTTCTTGATCTTGCCAGACCGTCAAGTCACGAAACCGATCAACCAATGCATAATCATCATGGGACTCCAAATAATTCACTGATTGACAGGGCCTTACATTGTTCCTGTCCAATCCGTGACTTAACAGTTCAATCACCAAGTCTTTTCCCGATTGATTCTTGGCATAATTCAATAATTCCTCCCTGCACGCATCACTCCAGAGTCCGTAGCTGGTTTGGTTCATTTCGGGGGGTAACCTTCCCCGAAAACTCCATGGTTCAGCAAAGAGAAGAATACCCGGCTTTATTTTTTTAAGTTCAGATTCGATTTCTGAGAGTAGTTCAAAACCAAGTAACTCACCCAAATCAAAACGAAAACCATCCACATCAAAGACCTCCACCCAATAGACCAAACTATCAATAATGATTTTCTTAACTGGTTGCGAGTCACACCTTAAATCGTTCCCGCACCCGCTAAAATTGGTTAACTTTCCATCTTGGTCGGTTAAGCAATAAATTTCCGGATCCAGATGGATCAAATGAGGAGGGATTCCAATGTGGTTATAAACAACATCGAGGATAACCGAGAGCCCGGACTTGTGAAAAGCATCCACTAATTGTGCAAACTCAGGAATGACCCTACCATCTTCACCGCTCGTTCCGTAGACCGATGCCGGAGCAAAGAAGTTCACTGGCATATAACCCCAATGATATTCCTGCTTCTTCTTTGCATCAAATTCTTGAACCGGTTGGAGTTCCACCACATTCGCTCCCAATTTTCTCAAATAACAGTCTTCAGACTGCAGCCACTTGGTCAGCCCGGCAAATTCCAGTCTCTCAGAATCCACCAAATCCATAGTCGCATGGGCTAGGATGTCACGTAGGTGAGCTTCCACAACCACTGTGTCTTCTATCGCTGGAGGTACAAACCTATCCCCTCGGGCAAAACTTTTCCGGTTTAAAGCTATCCCTGGACCATTCCTGCCAACAGTTGCCCGTGCATATGGATCGATAATTTCTTGGCCAAACAATTCTCCCTGACGGTCATGTTTTGACACAAAAAATTGATAATATTTACCGATCAAATTCCCAGCACAGGAAAAAGACCAGGTCCCGTCCTCCGATGGAATCATGGAGTAAGTCTGGGGGCAATCTTTGGTGTGGGTTTCAAAAAGTAAAAGTTCCACAAGTTCTGCCCTTGGGGCATGGATACGAAAGTTTGAATAATTCCCATCATAGAAAAACCCAAATTCACCGGAAGGCCTGGATTTTATCCATTTTTCAGCACCATGGGCTCCCACCGAATCGATGGCACGGAACGAAAATAAGTCCCGCCCGGTTCGGAGCTGATGAAACCAGCCATTTCTGCTCGTACTATCGCAGGCAGAAGAGGCGGGGAAATGCTGATGAGGTTCAATCCACCTACCATCATCTGCTAAAAATTTAAATTCACACTCTTCGAAGTCTTCGAGTGTTTCCTCACTCAGCCATATTCCCCAGCCATCTTCGGTCTCGGTAAGTTTATATTCAGGTAAACGTTCCCAGTTATTAAAGTCACCCATGAGAAAAACCGTTTTCCCATGAAGATTATGAAACTCAATTGATCGGTCAGAGAAAAAGAAAAACCACTTATTTTGAGATTTGGCATAACCTCCAAGAGAGGCCCGTTTTCTATAATCAGCCAAATGAAAATCTACTCCGACCAGTCCATTCTCTGAAACCAAATCTTGGGGCAACAAATCACCAGTCCAATCTTTTTCCAGGGCAACCCACCCCAATCCATTTTCCTCAACCCAAACTTTTCCACCACGATGATAAGACATTTGAAGTTTACTATATCGAATGTCCTGGGAGATGCACCTAAAATCCCTTTGCTTGGAGAGCCCGTGGCAATTAAATATACCTTTGCATTATGGAAAAGAATCAAAAGCAAAAAGTCCTGGTTGCCATGTCTGGTGGTGTAGACAGTGCTGTAGCAGCCAGGCTTTTAAAGATGCAAGGGCATGAGGTGGCATCTGTTTATGTTCGCACATGGGAACATGAAGATGATCTTTTGGGAGACTGCCCCGGCGCCAAGGACCTAAAGGATGCGGAGATAGTCTCCCACAAGTTGAATATTCAGTTCGATGTGGTCAACTTCATCGATTTTTACAAGCAGGAAGTGGTTGAGCCCATGGTTCAGGGGTATGCAGACGGAATTACCCCGAACCCTGATATTCTCTGCAATAAACAAATGAAATTCGGGGAGCTAATGAAATATGCACAACAACGGGGGTTTGATGCCTTGGCAACTGGCCATTACTGCATCCAAAAATTCAGTCACAACAATGAACCTGAGCTCTGGGAAGGAACCGATAAAAACAAAGACCAGTCATACTTTCTCGCACAATTAACTCGTGATCAATTGGGCTACGCCAGGTTTCCCCTTGGTTCATTCAAAAAACCAGAAACCAGAAAAATTGCCCAAGAGTCAGGACTTTGTGTTGCGAACAAAAAAGACAGTCAGGGCATATGTTTTCTCGGAAAGGTAAAGGTTCCAGAGTTTTTATCTCATTTCATTCAACCAAACCCCGGGGACATCGTGGACAAAATGGGCAATAAACTGGGCACACACAAAGGCCTGCACCGATATACTTTGGGACAAAGAAAAGGGATTGGCGTTCCCTCAAACACTGATCACGAAAGGTTTGTGGTCACAGGTAAGGATGAAACAAAAAACCAATTAATTGTGGCTTTTGACCGCCCTGAAGAAAGTACCCTTTGGTCAAATAAATATGGACTTAAAAAAGTCCGTTTCATTGCTTCACAATTTGATAAAACCCAAGAAATGGACTTGCTCGGAAAAGCCAGATACCGTGACCCTTCAACACCCATTAAACTGTTTCCATCCAAGAATAACGAATGGGTGGTTGAATTCAAACATCCACAACGTGCCCTAACTCCGGGCCAGGTTCTGGCGTTTTATAATGGTGAACAATTGGTGGGCTCAGGCATTTATTCACATTCCAATCTGGGCAGGGCTGCCCTTTCCTCTTGATTTGGTTATGCTGGCATATCATAAATGAACAAACAAATGCGTCTAAAACTTTCCAAGAAAACCAAGAGTAAATTGCCTATTTCTGAAGATGAGGCTCCATTAAAAACCAAAGAAAACTTGGAGGAATATTTACAGGGGGCGATTTCATTCCTTCAGACCCAACAAATTGCCCTCGAGCGAACCATTGCTATCCTTGAAGAGATTGCTGGCCTAGCTCCTACAATGAAGGAGGATATTATTCGTAAGGTCAGCAAAGAACAGGAGTTAAATTCCAGAAAAAAGTTAAAAGCTTTACGAAAAGAACTGAAAATCCTGGCCAATTTATCTTTTAACAAACAACCGCTCTTCAGCTCCCAGGACGCTGATTCATCCTTTCCATTATTTGAAGGTGCCAGTGCTAATGCGCCTAAAATCAAACAACCCTCCGCCCCCTATTATTATAAGCCCATTCAAAAAACCAGCCATGAGGTTAACCTAGAATTGGTTTACTCCTCGTTGCAAGCCATTCAGGAAATGCTTGGCCAAAATAACTCTACCACCCAAGATTTGCAAACTAGCTTCAAGGCACTTGCCACTGATCCCAGTTCTCATGCGAAACTTCAATTTTTTGAGGAAAGAGTGAAAACTTGGGTATCCGAATTAATTGACGGACAGGACGGTCTTTCCGTGCAAGCCCATATCTTGAGCCAACGGGTTGATGGCTTGGTTCGAGGCTTTCAGCAAAATCAGCCAGAATAATCTTCATGATTGGGGACGACAAACCCATCACACCATCTCCTGGTTCCAATTCATCCCGGCCCTTTCTTGGAATCCATTTTGTAAATTGCGGGACCTATGGAAGGATTTACAAAAACAAAGAAGGAACTGCTTATGTTGGTCATTGCCCAAAATGTATGCACGCACTTCGGGTGAGGATCGGACCTCAGGGTACAGGTCACCGGTTCTTTAAATGTTTCTGTCCCTGACCCACCCTATTTGACCGCTTTTTCAAAAGCTGTGGATCAATCATCGTCCGTGTCTGGTTTTGATCCAACCACCAGGCACGAACCGGTATCAAATAATGCACTGGCAACGACGAATTGCTGTCAACTCCAACAACCTGCCTTCTTACTTCGCCCCCCAGGATCAGAAAACCTTGCTCCTGCGAACCCAAACGAACTTCATAATCGGCAACTAAAAGAGCAAAACTGGCTTGAGGATTGGGCCAGTCTGCTCGTTTAAAAAAAAGTTTTTCCTCCAAATAGCTAACTTCAGTAATTTTCCCAAGCGACTCCTTGCCAGGTCTGAAAAGATAACCGGTATCCATAGCTAATGCTTCTTCAATTTCGCTCTCCTTGATGACTTGCCCTTGATGCAAAACCGGCCCAACTGTGGAATCGAAGGAAGTAAACAAAAGATCCGCTTCCTTCTCTGGCACCTTAAGTAACAATTGCCTTGGCACCTCAATTTCATTTTCCATTTTTTTGATAGTTGCGACTGTTTGCTCTGCCAAAACCGAATTTGCACTTTTTTCTGCACTGATGATTGCAAGATAAGAAAAGTCTTGGCTATCTCCATGCACTGTCTTTTTAACTGGGGAAACAGTCTTCTCTTTTGAATCCTGTCTTCCTCCAATTGTTTCTTTGTGCTCTCTCCAACCGAAGTATCCAATTAAAAGAGCCAACACCCCAACCGCAAAATAGATTCGGAAGCCGACATCTTTACCCAAAGTTGCAATGACCGGTTCGGTGCTAAGCACTTCATCCTTTTGCATGATCGAGGGGCTCTCCTCGATTGAACTATCTTTGGACAAATGAGCAAACTTTGACTTTAGCTGGCTTTTTATCTCGATTTGCGGAATAACTTCATCGTTGTCGTCGTCTGCCTCCACCGTTTTCAAAGCGGTCTCAAACCATCCCATAATTTTTGATGCCCAGACCTTATCTCTTTGCCAACCTGGATCTTGTCTGCATTTCTTTTCCACTTCCACAGCTTCCGGGTCTGAGAGTAAGTCCATCAAATAACAAGTTATTCTCTGATGACGCTTGAGGTCTTCCCTTGTAGGCTTTTCTTCACCTGCAAAAAATTCCTGCAAAAATAATTTGACCGAAAATTGCAGGAGCGGTTCCATCATCTTTTCATTTCCACTCAACGCTTGCTCCTTAACCTGTGATTCCCCTGATCGGTTCCAGTAATTAATAAATGCCCGGGCCCGACAAATTCCGATTTCTTTATTTGGTTCACTTGAGAAAGATGCCAGACCAGGAAGCTGGGTAAATAATTCGAGCTGGTTTTTTTTTGATCCAGGTATTTGACTTTTTTTATCGATCGAAAATTTTTCCAATTCTCTAAAAAAAATAGACCTTTTTTGAACAAAATCGAGATGACCAAATGGAGGTAACTCAAGGATCAACTCTTTGAATAATTCATCCGACCTGACCTCTTTCCCAAGGTAAAACTTCAGAAATAAAGACGCTTCAACAAGAAGAGAATCAATGCATTCGTTATCGTTTGCTAAGGTCGCATCCATTTTTTGAAAATTATACTGAGCAGGTGCCAATTATGCACTGGACCAATCCATTAGTGAAAGTTTTTTTTCTTTCCCGGTCGGTCCAACCGATCGACCCAGCCCACTTTCGGTAAGATTGGGGACAATCCCCACTTGGCCAATTCTTCCAAATATTATATCCATTGATCTGGAAATTTTCACATAAAAGAGGCAGGGCAAAATCAATCCAGAGTGTATTGGCTTTCCCCCGGCCAAATATGTCCTGAAGGATGGTACTCCTCCAATAATTAGCCAATTTCAAAATTTCTTTACGATCGTTTTCTGACCAAACGGCAAGATTGTTAAATTTCTGGGGAATGTTTTTTAAGTCATCCATCCAATTGGGATTCAATTCCCAGAGCCTGGTATATTCAACAATTCGTTGCCGCGGATGGTTTGCCGGTCTGCAACCGCGCAACACCCAATCATTTTGTGAATGATAGACCGAGCGAGGGGCCATTTTCAAATCCTGCCAGTTTTCGTAAGGAAACTGGTGCGAAACCCGAACCATCGGGGCTCTGTTTCGACGGTACCCCAGTACCTCCAGGAACCATTGATGGCATGCCATCCTCCACCCCTGCCTAGAAAGCCTATACCTGGCAAAACTCAGTTTGGATTTCCATCTTTTGGCAATGCACTGATTCACATCGGACTCACTCATCGAAGAGAGATTGTTTACCAATTGTTCCACGAAGAGATCCTTTCCTGAGAGCTGAGCAAGAGCTTGAGCTTCAGCATACTCCTCAAGACCATAAAACAAATGAGGCAAGAGATAGAGGCAGGGAACCGCCTGTTTGTCTTTCCTCCATACATTTGATTTTGCGTTTAAAGAATTTGCAAAGATACAAACATGCAAAACCACGCGATTGAAATTTTCATCAAGATGGTGCTCACGTTCTTCCCATTCAGTTGGGTTGAAATGTATCTCGATATCACCGGATCTAATTTCTCCGTTTATTTCCACCCTTGCGTTTTTAAAACTTGGACCTCTTTCTGAACGGTTCCACTCTCCCCTCTCCCGCAGATTAATTTCCTTACCACACTCAGTGATTAAACTGTCAGTAAAAAAGTCCTGCTCCATCCAAATTCGTTGCAACACAGTTTCTTCAATTTTTACCAAGCCATAATAGCCTGGGACTTCTTCAACGCCTGGTTTGTGAATCATCCTAAAAATATCAATCTTTGTGCTCAGGGAATTCAATCCTGTTAAAAAAGGATTGCCCTGAGTCTGCCCTTTTCCCGTTTGACTGTTTTGCCCGTCTTACCACCTGATCAATTGAATGATCCAGTCGTTTGATCATTTGCTCGACCCGCATTGCAGATGCCCCATTGGAATAGGCACAGTTTCGAATTAGGTTATCATTGGTTACCACACATATCCTGCCTGGATATTTCGCAGCCATAACCATTCGTTCAATCGCTCCGTCTGCGCCCTCTCTTGAGGAAGAATAAAACACATCAAACGAATCTGCCCGCGGATATTTTTCCAATGATCCTTTGCCCGCCCGACCATCAAAAACGACCGTAATACGTGCTCCGTCAGTGGCCAGAGGCTCAATCATTCTAAGCAAACTATCCCTGGCAAGATTTCGGTCACGGGATAATTCCTTACTAATTTGAGGAATGGCATGCATGGCATTATTACCGTCTATTATCAGATGTTCTTGCATTACTTTTGCTATTTAATCTAGGAATACAACATCGATATAGGGGAGCATTCCCTCATCTCGCAACGCAATATCAAACCAAATAATTTTTATCAATGAGTCTAGCATTTTTATTTCCCGGACAGGGTTCTCAAATCAAAGGAATGGGAGCTGAAGTATTCAACCGTTTTCCCGATTTAGTCGAGCAAGCAAACAAAGAAGTGGGCTATTCCTTGAGTGATATTTGCCTTGAAGATCCAAACTCTCAGTTAGGGCAAACTCAATTTACTCAGCCTGCACTGTACCTAGTGAGTTATCTGGAAGCCCAAAAGCACCTGGAGGATGGGCAAAGCCCTGGCCTTGCCGCCGGACATTCCGTAGGGGAGTTTGCCGCCCTTGCCTTCGCTGGGTGTATGTCCTTTATCGATGGTTTGCGGATGGTATCAAAACGCGGTGAAATTATGTCCAAAGTGAGCGGTGGAGGAATGGCTGCGGTCATCGGACTGGATGTAGAAGTCATTCGCTCAACCCTCACCGAATCCGGAATCGACCAAGTGGACCTGGCAAACTTTAATTCCCCCGGTCAGATTGTTCTTTCCGGCCCCGCCAATCAAATCCAATCTATACTTACCCCTTTAAAGGATGCAGGATCAAGAATGGTCGTGCCCCTAAAGGTAAGTGGTGCATTTCATTCGAGAATGATGCAATCGCCTGCCAATGAATTTGAAAACTTTTTGAAAGACTTCTCATTTAGCAATCCAAACTTCCCGGTTTATTCAAATGTGGAGGCATCCCCTTACCAAAGTGCCGATGCGATTGCCCCCCTCTTGGTTAGTCAGATACATAGCTCTGTCCTTTGGAGTGATACTATTATCCGGATGAGGAATGATGGTGCAGATGAGTTCCTCGAGTGTGGGCCGGGAAATGTGCTGAGCAAACTACTCCGCCAAATCCCCTAATTTTGGCTAACTGGCTCGGGTATCGAGGCTGAGCTTAGTTAAATTTCGCTCTTTTAGCAAATTAACCACATCGATCACCTTTTGGTAAGGCAAGGATCGATCTCCCCGAATATGAATGGTGGGCACAGGCCCTTCCATACCAGTCAACTGATCTAATCTCATTTCTAGTTCTGCTAGAGCCACTGGGTCCTTGCCCCAGAAAAAAGCACCTTTTGCATCGATGGTTATATACTTATCCTCGACAGGAGGGGGAGGTTGTCGAACCGAACTGGACTGCTCTGGGAGATTAACCCGGTTATACTGTTCAATAACCGGGGTGGTAATCATAAATATTATCAACAGAGAAAAAGCCAGGTCGATAAGTGGGGTGACATTGAGATCAGATATGACCGCCAATTTATTTTTTCTGTGGAAGTTCCTAGCCATTACCGAAGGAATTGTATTTGCCCCGCAGGATAGCTCATGACCCAGTCTCCAATTCAATACGATCGGCAAGATTACTGGCAAAATTTTCAAGTTTTGTCATTTCGGCCCGGGTAAAACCTGACAATCCATTGTAGATAAAAACGATGGGGATGGCCACAAGTAAAGCTGTGACAGTGGTAAGGAGTGCGCCCGAAACTCCCGGTGCCAAATGTTCGATAGTTGCCCCACCTGCATCCATGGTTCCAAAAGCGTCCATTACACCCCAAACTGTTCCTAGTAAGCCCAAAAATGGGGCACCTGAGACAATGGTAGCCAGCCAATACATATTTTTTTCATACCTGTCCTCAAACTCGGTTATCGCCCGACTGATGGCATTTTCGACATAATTCATCCTGACCTGACCATCACGCGCACCAGCCCGGGCAGCTGTCATGGCTCGCGAACATACATGGAGGTAAGGACTGCCCTGCCCTCCAAAGTTCGAATCATCATAGTCCATCATGCTGGGCAACTCATTAATCCTTTTTTCATCACGAGCATTTGCCTTACGGATTTTTTTTAATTCTGAGTATTTATTTAGCATTATGGCAATTGCCCAACAATTGAGAAAAACCAAAACGAAAATCACCAGCTTTCCGGCAAGGTTTGAATCAATGAAATAATCAATCACGCTTGCCTCCGCCAAAACAGGAGAGAAAAATTTATTAAACACAACGCCCATAGTACAAAATTTAGATAATCACCAACACCATCTCCAAATCTTATCCATCCCAATTAAAAATCAATTAAAAACGATTAAAATATTCAAAGTCTAAGAAATGAGCGATTAAGTTTGCAGGATTATCCAAAGCATCGTAGGCAAATTCACTCATGCAGGTATCCCAGAAAATCATTGATGAAATAAATGCCAAGCCATTTTCTCTGTCCTCACGAAATGCGGTTGTCGGACTGGATGGATTTGTTGATAAGATTGTTGCTCCAGTCGATAAAAGACATGGACTGGGCGATCAGTTTGACCCGGTGGCAACGATTGCGGATATGGGAGCAAAAATTTCCGCTGCTGCTGGAAAAAGTGCCAATATCGAACTGTTCCCAAGGTTTGAAAAACTTGGCGGAAATGGACCAATCATGGCCAATGCTATGCTATCACTGGGAATGAATGTCCGGTACATAGGAGCCCTTGGTCATCCAGCGATCCATCCAGTATTCGAAGAATTTGCCCGCAAAACAAAAGCCATTTCTCTTTGTGAACCGGGAATAACCACTGCCCTGGAGTTCAAAGATGGAAAAGTAATGCTTGGGAATACCCTAAGTTTGGAAAACATTGATTACCTAAAAATGATCAGTCATTGCGGGGAAGGCGAATTTCTTGAGCTTTTATCTCAGGCGGATCTCGTTTCCATTGTCAATTGGACAATGATTCCCAAAATGACCTCCCTTCTTACTGAGCTTGTCGATAAAGTCCTGCCCAACTTGCCTCCTCGAGATACCCGTACTTTCTTTTTTGATCTGGCGGATCCCGCAAAACGCTCCAGCTCAGATATCAATGAGGTCCTGCAGGTTATATCTCGGTTTCAGGCTCATGCCGAGGTAACCCTTGGCCTAAATTACAACGAAGGACTGCAAGTCTGCGATGTGCTGGGCTTAAAGAGTGGAGGCAAAGAAGAAGAAGACCTCAAATCGATGGCCACGGAAATTCGCCGAAAACTGGGCATTTCCACCCTCGTTCTGCACCCGGTAGAGTCTGCCGCCTGTGCCACCAAGGACGGTGTGTGGTGGTCACCCGGGCCTTACTGTGAAGCCCCAAAAATCACTACTGGTGCTGGTGATCACTTTAATGCTGGCTTTTGTTCAGCGAGGCTCAGTGGCTTTTCTCCTTTATGCTCATTGGTTTTGGCAACTTGCACTTCCGGCCATTATGTAAGAACCGCACAAAGCCCATCAACCGCTCAAGTTATTGAACTTTTAAAAACTAACTTCTAAATTACATTTAATGAGTCACGAAAAAGGTTTACTTATTTCCTTCGAAGGTTCGGAAGGTTGCGGAAAATCCACGCAAATCCGCCGTATTGCAGATCGTCTGGAAGAAATTGATCACCGCGATGTCATTGTCACTCGCGAGCCCGGTGGCACCATCATAGGGGAGGACATCAGGCATCTGCTCATGCATGCAGATTCCTCCAAAAGCATTCTTCCCGAAACTGAGCTTTTATTGTTTGCGGCAAGTCGTGCACAACTTGTCCGGGAGGTAATTTTTCCCGCTATTGAAGAGGGAAAAATCGTTCTTTGCGATCGGTTCCTAGACTCCACCACGGTTTATCAAGGTGTGGCCAGGCAAATTGCAGATGATCCAGTAACAATGATCAATGAGTTTGCTGTTGGGGAAATTGTTCCCGATCTAACCGTAGTCCTTGATATACCACCCGAGGTCGGGTTTGAACGAATCAAACACCGGGTTTCCGATATGCCAGACCGTATGGAACAGGAAAACATTGAGTTCTATGGAAAAGTCCGTAAGGGCTACCTTCATTTAGCGAGAAGTTTGCCAGATCGTTTCTTTGTGGTGGATGGCAATTCCGACCAAGACGAGATTGAACTGGAGATTTGGAACGAAATCCACGCCCGTTTTTATTCATAAAAAATTTTTCGAATAGCCGAGTGTGATTTGGAGGCATGTTGACCAACTCAACTGACCCCATTGAATCCCTTCAAAAAAGGTTTAAAGAGGGGCGATTACACCACGGTATTTTAATGCTTGGCAGATCGATTGTACAAATTGAGAAATCTGCCCTTTTGTTAATCAGGGATATACTAAGACTCGATTCAACCCAGAGCGAACACCCAGACCTTTTTCACTTACGTCCATCGGGTAAAGCCAGAATCATTACAGTTGAAAAAACAAGGGAGCTCATTTCCAACCTTAATAGAACCTCGAATCAGGGGGGATGTAAAGTTGCCCTAATCCATGAAGCGGACCGGATGAGAAAAGAAGCAGCCAATGCTTTTCTCAAAACCCTGGAGGAACCACCATCAGGCACCTATCTCTTGCTTCTTAGCAGCAAGCCTTATTCTTTACTGGCAACCATTCGCAGTCGCTGCTTAATGGCCCGCCTGCCCATTGAGGAATCAATCGACAGAAACGAACAATGGGAAGATTGGAATAACCGCTACCAGGAATGGATTGAAGCATTGTTGGATCGTGAAAATTTAAAACGCGACCGAGTCACGCCACTCTTCCGAGCATATGGTCTGGCATCATCCTTACTCGGTCTGATCAACCAAGAATCAGATACTTTGGCAAAACAAGCCAAAAGCGATGCTGCTGATATGGACGAAAAAGAAATAGATGCGTTGGAAGTTGGTGTGCGTAAAGGAGTTCGGGCACGGATACTCGGTCAACTTGCAGATGCGACGCGTTCCGTTGTGATCAGAAAGCAAAATAAAGATATCCTGCCACAACTCGGGGTAAAACTGTCCCGGGTTTTGCGGTGCCTCGAGAAAAATACCCGCTTAATGGAGGTAAACCTCAAAGATGATGCAGCGATGGAAGATTTTTATCTGTCATCCCTACGAATCTGGACTGCCAAATGATTTCGTTTTTTATTAAAATATGAGCACGATTTTTGAAAAAATAATTTCTGGTGAAATTCCTGCAGAGATCCTGCAACAGGATGAGCTTTGCCTGGTCATTCGGGATATTGATCCTCAGTCCCCCACCCATCTTCTCGTCATCCCCAAAAAGGTAATTCCCCGTATTGGCAATGCACAGAAGGAAGACCAGGCAACCCTCGGACACTTATTGCTTGTCGCTGCCGAAGTAGCCGAAAAAGAAAAGCTTGAAGCAGGATATCGTATCGTCATCAACAATGGCAGTGATGGAGGAGAGACCGTCCCTCACCTTCATGTGCATGTCCTTGGTGGCAGACCGATGAAATGGCCTCCGGGTTGATTCATTTCAAGATGGCACGCCCATTACTTCTACTCTGGTCAACTTTGGTTGCCACACTTCCGGTTGCCTTGCTGGCAGACCGAATAGAGACAAAAGACGGTTCTATAATCTATGGTAAAATAATAGAGGCTATCGATGGAAACCTTTCAATTGAAACCACCTATTCAAGCATCCTTCAAGTTCCTCTGACAGCATTGGTCAGTCTATCTTCATCCAATAACCTTGGGGTACGCGATGAGAATAACCGGACAATCTTCGGGCAGTCTGTCCCCATGCCAAAAAATCAATTAAATATTCGAAACAATAAGCAAACAAACCAATTGGAATTTGCAAATATTCAACATATCTGGACGGATGTGAATAATGATCCTTGGGTTATTGAAGCTGAACAACAAGAGCTTGAATTGTTAATGAAATGGAAAAGTTCGGTGGGTTTTGATCTGGTTGGATCATCGGGAAACACAGATTCTTTTGCGATCGGATTTCGCTTGGACAGCACCTATGCAAATAATTTCAAAGAGCTTGATTTTTTTCTTTCCTACAATACCCAAACAACCAACGGAACAACAGATACCGATGAAACGAAGGGAGGAATAGCCTATGACTCTCTATTTCATGAACGATTAGCTTGGTATTTAAGATCGGACTTTGAACACGACCCGGTTGAACAAATTAACCTGCGCTCCACCGGTGCCCTGGGCCTGAAATATGATTTACTTGAAAACTCGGATTATGAAATATCAACCCGTGTAGGTACCGCTGTTCGCTATGAGGAATCAACGATTGAGCTGGAGAATGAAAATATAGACCCAGCATTTGATTTAGGGTTGGAATACAGCCACTTATTAAAGGAGAGTCTTTTTTTGGAAAGTGAGTTAACCGTATTGCCAAAGATTGATGACTTGTCTGATTATTTATTTAATCATGACACCGCCCTGGTTTTTCCTATTTTTGAGGATAACACTTGGCATATAAGATCGGGTCTTTCAGGAACTTTTGACTCCGTGCCCAAGGATGATTCCGAGAAGATGGATATGAAATACTATTTCCGGGTTGTCTATAACTTCGATTAATTCGTTTTTTTAAAAAGACCTCACTAATTCTGAAAACGAATTTGTTATTTCCGACAGGTCGTAAGAAAAGCCCACGATTTGTGAGGCGATAAAAAAGAAAAACAGCCCAAGTACAAAATAGACCCAAAGCTTGGATAATTGTATTTTCATTCTTTGATTAAGCCCAATGAAGTCAGCCAACTCTTGGCCCTTTGGGGCCATTGGGAAACGGCATGCTTACTTGATCGCAGACCATATCCATGCCCACCAAAAGGATAGATATGCAATTCGTTGCCAACTACGCCCGCCTCCTCAAGGGCAAGGTAGGAAAAAACACTCCCTTCGGCCGGGATATGATCGTCACCAGTGTGGACAAAAAAGAACGGTGGGCACTGATGGTCGATGGTTACATGAGGGGCCAAGGATTCTTGATTTTGCTGGTCTAATAAATAGGCGGGGTAAATAGGCATGGCAAAGTCCGGACGACAGGAAAGTCGATCAGCGCCATCGACTTTATCATAAGTTCGTTTGTTAAAGGATGTCGCGGTCATCACTGCGAGGTTTCCCCCCGCAGAGAATCCAAGAACTCCAAGTTTAGTGAGAGGTACCTCCCACTTTTCCCCAGCCTCACGGATCAACCCCATTGCCCTTTGGGCATCCTGTAGAGGAGCCGCATGTGGTTCGCGGTTTTTTCGGCGTGGCACCCGGTATTTTAGAAGCACCGCATGAACTCCAATTTCATTTAACCATTTGCATACATCCACCCCCTCATGCTCAATCGCCAAAATTTGATAAGCTCCACCGGGGCAGACCATCACGGTGGTACCAGTTGCCTTGGGTGAATCCGATAAAAAATAGGTGATTGTGGGCTGGGTGACATTACTCACTCGTTTGACCCCACGAATCTCTATTTTCTCCACCCCCACTTCACCAGCAATGTCCCCCGGAGATGCACCCGGCCATAAAGGCTGAACTTCCTGGGCATTCAGTCCCAGCAAATACAAAAACATTAGGGACAAAAATAAAAACATTTTCATAGGTAAAATTAGGCGATTGAAATTGTAGACTTATCAACTGGTTTTAAAACTCTTTCTTTTTTCTTTCAGGCATATCATGCTTAGCAAAGCAGTAATACAGACCAAGCCAGAGAAGCTGGCAGTATCGGTAGGATATAATGGGGAGTACAAGGGCACCACCCAAGCAAAACCCGAGCATCCATTCCAAGGAAAAAATATCAAAAAACCAAAGGGTGATGATCGGCAAAACCCAAAAGGTGCAGATCAGGGAGTAACTTACCGGCACACCTCCCAAAAAGAACCCATCCTCTCCACGGTCGTATTTTAATTGGCAGACCGGGCAGGTATCCTTCCTGACAAACACACCATCCAACACCTTCCCCTCTCCGCATCGTGGGCACCTGTTGGCAATGGTGCGCTTAAGAAAGAGAGTATTCATACATAAATACCCTATGGTTAGCCGTAAAAATTACGATTCTTTTGAACAGAAAATCAAAAATGAAAACCTAGGCGATAATCTGCTTAATGGGCTCGGC
>NYYP01000006.1 GCA_002686835.1 Opitutia bacterium
TTTGAACACCATTTTCGTCAAGAAGTGGTGCACTTTTACCTCCGTTTTCGTTTGCGTATCCAAGTCTAGCTTCGAGACCAGGAAAAAAGACAACAGATGCTGCAATATCAATTGCAATGCCATCATCAAGCTCGTCATCGTTGCTGGGTACAGCTTCGAGGTATTTAGCACCACTCTTGAAAATTCCATAATGATCATGAAGTCCTAAGACTAGCCCAAACATGCCATTGTTATAGTTAACTCTCAAGCCATCAACATAGTCTTTCCTAGTCATCATGTAAGCAGTAGATACTGCATGCCGACCAGTAGCTTCGTCAGAATCAAAACCTAAGGAAGTGACTTGACGACCAAAAGTGAGATGAAAATCTTGATTAAAACTGTAACGCCCGAAAGCTTGTTCAAGTAAATCAACATCAGCTTCACCATTGTCTGAATTTAAACCACTGGCATTCAAATGAATCTCAGCAGTAACAGGTGAAAGATCTACAAGAAAGTCAAGGTCAGCTGATGTATGTGTTTTATCTTCAGCATCATCAGAGTCGTGGCGCTGAAGTCTTAAATCCACATATCCACGCAATTTTACTGCATTACCCAATGCGATCCCGTCAGCTGTGAGGGTCTCGTTGGCTCCGAGGGTAGTACCGTCGGAATAGCTGCTGGTGCTGTAACCAGACATTTGCGCGAATAAAGACCCAGACATAGCTAGGCAGAGTAAGAAGCTGACGATTTTTTTCATAATCAGTTAATTTTGGGGCAGTTAGTTTGAACCTTATGATTATAAAAAGTAAAAATCAGTCAAGCCAGAAGTGTTAGCCGCAGTACCCCTGAAACTTAACAAAATATAATCACAACCCGCAAAACGAGTNGATTATGAATGGGAAATAATGGGTTAGTTTGCAGGGATTTGGCCGGNCTCNTGCNTAGCACGCAAACGCTCACCCACAACATCGGACATTTTTTCCCTATCCTCCTCCGTGGTGATTGCCCCTTCAAAAAGTACCCGNCCTTNANGATCAGTTGCCCGGAGAAAGCGAAGACCATCTTTTTCAGTCCATTGTAAACTGCCCTCTTCATCACTCACGGTAATTTGCTGGGTGGAGGAAGAGTGGGAATAACTTTGCACACCGGTTCCTTTGNCATGGAGNGGGTCGTCCACCACCCCGCCCGTTCCTGCATTTGGNANGAGTGCACCTGACGGGTCGTCCAAACGGGGATTGGCCAAGAATGGGCTACGGTAAAATTCGTCAATATTTGGAAAACCAAAGGAATGACGACGGATAAAATCCCGCATTCGGGAATTAGGCCCAAAGAATTGATCCATATCAAATAGGTCCTGNGAGTCCATCCAGTCATGATTGTTGGAATTACGGACNGATTNTGGAGCNTTCACCAGTTCGACCGGCAAGGANAGNGGCTGGGATTGGCGCAGGATTGATAATGTTATNCGCTCGCCNGGATTGTGCATCCGCAGGAGTGTTCGTAATTGCTCAGGGTTGATCAAAATTTGATCATCCATTTTCAGCAACACATCATAGCGCAAAACACCGGCAACATCCGCTGGGCTACCGGGGGCGACTTGTTCAACCTGTAAATGAACACCTTTGGGCAGACCGAGTTGATGGCTCACCCCTTTGTCCAATCGTGAGGTATGCACTCCTAGGTAGGAATGGTCCACATCTTCTTGGGCAAGGAGGGAAATGGATTTCAGGGCGAGGAATATAAATGAGAATGAAATTACCAGGATTCGGCTCATCACAATCAATAGGTTTCCAGTTCAATCAAAATGACCTCCTCCCGGGGGGTGGTGGAAAGAATACGGGTATCGGATGCGGGGTGTCTCCACAGCGTCTCGTCCATAAAGTAGTGGCGTACCCGCCGGGCAGGAAGTCCCCCGGGTTGCTCGAAAATACCCTCGTCGACCATCCGCAGGAAGCGCTCGTTGATCTGCGGGTCCAACCANCCGCTCACTGGCATGACTGAAATATCCTCAATCTGATCGAGGGTTAGGCCATGAAGGGGACTNTCNGGATCATCAGACATTGAGACCGGAATTTCCGGGGATGTCTTTTGAGAAAGCAAAGAGGGGTCAACTGCAGCGGATACTGGGGGACTGTCGGGAACCAGGGAACTGGAAAGGTAAAAAAGAACTGCCCAGGCTGCCGCCAGGCCCAATCCGGTCAACCCTGCAAATACGGCAAGCCTNGGAAGGGATAATAACCTGGCAGATTGNCCGGATGAGGAANGGGCGGNCCGTTTTTGAACTGTCGCATCCTCATCCGGGAGACAACGCATGGCCACCTTTCCCGCATCGCCAAGGGCTTTTTCCAAACGACCGGTAAATTCCTCACTGGTGGGGAGAGGACGAAGCTCTTTTAATTCCGCTTCCAATTTTTCGAACTCGTTCATGAGGCGNTGGAAGACTCTCCTTTTTTCCCTTCCATCTCTTCGGGCACCCAATCCCTGAGCTTTTGCAAGCCATAGCGGTAACGGGATGCCACCGTNTTTAAAGACTCATCGAGGGTGCGGGCAATTTCATCGAANGTAAGCTCNCCCCAGATTTTAAGAATNAGAACTTCCTTTTGTTGATCAGGTAAGCGNTCGACTGCACGAAGAAGAGCCTGTTTGCGCTCATCCTGTTCCAGGGTGCGTTCAAATGAAAAAGACAATGGTGAATCCAAAGCGACTTTGTTTTCCCGGGCCTGCCTACGGTCAATGCTCCGTGCCCAGTCAATCGCAAGCCTGCGGANTGCACGGTAAACCANTCCAGGGGATACTTCCCCCGTATGTCCGTAAAGTCTCCAAATACGGACAAATGCTTCCTGAAGCAAATCCTCGGCCTCGTCCGGACGACGGGACTGTTGCCGGGCAAAGAGCAAAAGTTTGGCCCCATGCCGGGCAAACCAGGATTTCCAAATGGGTTCCGTGTTCATATGATTGTTGTCCATAAGACCAAAGCGATAAACATTTCCTATTTTGTCTACCGATGTGCAAAAATCAACCAACTCCTTTGAGTTAAGGACGCTGGATGATTATTTTCGATCTTTTCTGCTCAAATTTGAGAATTGGCACGCCTTATGCAAACTACCCTTCCATAGGGCAAAATCCTAGGTTTACTAGGTGAAACACAAAGTTGCGGGCGACCTGGGCTGGGTCGCCCGCTTTTTTTTGAAAAGTGAAGTATCCTTGTCTTCGCCCTGCGTGTTAGGTAAATCCAATTAATACAAAGCCATGGAAGAAATTACCCGGAAATGAAACTATCCCAGGGACATCATCTTGCCTACTGCACCAATGTTCATCGGGGAAACAATTGGTCGGAGACTTTTTCCTCACTCGAACAATATGTCATGCAGGTAAGAAAATCGGTGTGCCCACACCAACCCTATGCCATTGGATTACGACTGGGAGCCGATGCTGCCCGTGAACTCTCTGAGCCAGATACTTTAAAGGCATTTAAGATCTGGTTGGATGAACAAAATGCATACATCTTTACCATCAATGGATTTCCCTACGGTAATTTTCATGGTCAACGGGTAAAAGAGAATGTTTACCTGCCAGACTGGACCGATCCGGAAAGGTTATCGTATACCATAACATTGTTTGAAATTCTTAGTTCTTTGCTCCCCGCAGGAAGAGAGGGAAGTGTAAGCACCCTCCCCGCCTCCTTNAAAGAATTCCACGCCGGTGGAAAACTTCCTGAAATCACCTTCGAACATTTATTAAAATGTGCAGATGAGGTGGAAAATTTATCATTGGAAAAGGGGCAGGATCTCCACCTTGGGCTTGAACCCGAACCGCTCGGCTGGTTTGAGACCACGGATGAAACCATTGATTTTTTTACTGAATTATTCGAACGGGCAGAGAATCCGGAAACTGTAAGGCGCAGAATTGGGGTCAATTATGACTGTTGCCACCTGGCTATCGAATATGAGGATGCCCATGAAGGGTTNAATGCCTTAAAGCATGCTGGTATCCGGTTAAGCAAACTTCATTTAAGTTCGGCATTGCGTGCCCAACCAACCCAGGNAAATTTGCAGACNCTGCAAAAGTATGTCGAAGAGGTATANCTNCACCAGGTAATCACCTCACAGGACGGGCAGGTGACCGCACGGATCAAAGACCTCGATCTCGCCCTCNACCAAACAANATGGGGAGAGGCAGATGCCGATGAATGGCGAGTACACTTTCATGTTCCTTTGCACGCCCCTCCCGGTGGTGGNCTGGGCGATACCNGGAATCATGTGCTCCAGACCCTGGACTGGTTACAGGAAAACCCAGACTCTTGCCACCACCTGGAAATGGAAACCTACACCTGGGAAGTATTGCCCGAGGAACTAAGATCGTTCGATGTGGTCGAGCAAATAACCAAAGAATACCGTTGGACACTGGAGGCCCTGGGGGAACGGGGACTAGGGCAATGAAGTCTTACTTTTCGGCCTGGATGAGTATGGCACGCGGAGCCAATCTCCCCACCGTATGGACTAATGTGCTTGCCGCTTGGGCCATCAATGCCGGAGCAGGTCCGTCCCTTCGCTGGATGCCAGAATGGACAGACATGGGCTTTTTTAATCCCAGCACCCTGATGTGGTTGATACTTGGGGGCAGCCTGGTCTATGCAGGTGGTTGTTTTTTGAACGATGCGTGCGATCATCAATTTGACCAGGAAAACCGGCCAGAACGGCCCATTCCCCAGGGTGATATATCTCTCGGACGGGCATGGGCACTGGGCATTCTGCAGCTAGGGCTGGGCGGATGGTCCTTGGTTGCGGGAGCGGGATGTTCATGGAAATGGACACTTGGGTTGCTCCTTTGTATCCTCGCTTATGACCTGGTCCATAAGAGGACCGCCTGGGGAATTCTCCTAATGGGGGGGTGCCGAACTTTGTTATGGATCACAGCGGCCACTGCTGCCGGAGGGATGCTCCCTGCCCCGCTGCTCTATCTCTGGGCCGTTGCGATGGGGGCATATGTGGTGGGTATATCGTGGTACGCCCGAAGCGAGTCCAAGTCACCTCAAACCCACAAACACCAGAGCAGTCTGCTGGAGCGTATCCCAATCGTTTTGTTGTTTATTGTTCCCCTCATTTCTCTGGCCTATCTAGTGCTATGGAATAACCTCGACCCAATCCGTACCTTTTTGGTTAATCTGGTCGGGCTTCTCGCTGGAGGAATTGTTTTTTTTGCCATTCTAGAAATGCGCAAAGGTCAGAAGGGCTCTATTGGGCAAGGGGTATCCAGGCTACTTGGGGGCATCTGTGCGGTCGATGCGACTATGCTTTCCTTCCATGCTCCCCTGCTCGTTGGACCTTGCGTCCTCCTCGGAGCAATTGCTCATATTTTACAAAAGAAGTTTGCGGCGACCTAAGGCTTATCTAGTCTTACTTGTTAAGCCATGCCCAATACTTACTCCTCCATACGCCGGAATGTCCGGTTGGACTTTGCACATGAGGTCTTCTTCACCAGGGATGCTTTTTGTGAGGACAATTCCACCCTCTCAGATTTGCTGATAAATGAANAGGCTGGGAAAAGAACCAGGGTAATGGTCTATTTGGATGAGGGTATCCTTGATGGAAACCCCAATCTGCCTGGGCTTGTTCAGGAATACTTTCAAAAACATTCCAGTTCTTTGAACCTTGTCTGT
This sequence comes from Opitutia bacterium, assembly GCA_002686835.1. GTDB lineage: Bacteria > Verrucomicrobiota > Verrucomicrobiia > Opitutales > Seribacteraceae > Chordibacter. The sequence goes on from NYYP01000006.1 coordinate 5,639, forward strand.
CCGCCCAGTTTCGTGCGAGGTGGAGAAGAGGCAAAAAACGACTGGGAATTGGTGGAAACAATCTGGTCGAATCTCAACCAGCATGGGATGTGCCGGCACTCTTACATTATCGTAGTGGGTGGAGGTGCCGCACTTGATCTAGTCGGCTTTGCTGCATCCACTGCCCACCGTGGGGTTCGTCTGGTCCGACTGCCCACCACTACCCTGAGCCAAGGAGACGGCGGAGTGGGAGTTAAGAATGGTATCAATTTTTTTGGCAAAAAAAACTGGGTGGGCACCTTTGCCGTGCCTGATGCAGTGATTAATGATTTTTCCTTTCTGCGCACCCTCCCGGACAATCAGAAACGTGCGGGCTATGTGGAAGCGATCAAGGTAGCGCTGATCCGGGACCGTGCCTTTTTTGAATGGATTGAGGAACGATCAAGCGGCCTTGCNAGGTTTGAGAAAAAACCCATGGAACAATTGATCCGCCGGAGTGCTGCTCTTCATCTCGATCACATTGCCGGATCGGGCGATCCATTTGAGAGAGGCTCTGCCAGACCGCTTGACTTTGGGCACTGGATCGCTCACAAGCTCGAACCGATGTCGGACTTTAGGATAGGTCATGGAGATGCGGTCGCTATTGGTTTGGCTGCAGATGTGATTTANTGTGCTCGCATAGGNCTGCTCAAACAACAGGCCGCCAATCGGGTGTTGGTCCTNCTCCAAGCATTGGGGTTTGAGATTTATGACCCCATGCTCCATGCCAAGAATAGTTCCGGGGGATCAATCATACTTGATGGNCTGGAAGAATTCCGAGAACATCTGGGAGGAAAACTAACCATCACCCTGATCCAGGCCCTAGGACAGGGAGTGGAAGTCCACCAGATGGATGACCAGCAGGTACTCCTTGCAATTGATGATTTGCGCACCCGCTCGCTCGCACATACCAGGGCTTAGTGCACAAAAATGACGGGAGCAGAAAAGAGCCCCCGCCTGGCAATTCTCAATCTGGTCGGCTTGTGCAACCGGATATTGGGGCCGAATACGCCTAATTTACAAAAATTTATTGATCAAAACGGAGGCAAGGCACAACTGATCGACCCGGTCTGTCCAGCAGTTACCTGTTCTGCCCAGGCCACTTATTTGACCGGCAAAACCCCCTCCGAACACGGAATTGTGGGAAATGGCTGGTATGACCGAGCCCTGCATGAGCATCACTTCTGGAAACAGTCCAACCGATTGGTNGAAGGGGAAAAAGTATGGGAAACCATACAGAAAGACCGGCCAAATTTTCGTACTGCCAATCTGTTCTGGTGGTTTAATATGTACAGCAGCGTGGATTTCTCCATCACTCCCCGCCCTCTCTATCGATCGGATGGATTAAAAACATTCGATGTACACGCCCATCCCCTGACTATTCGTGATCAGATAAAAATGGAATTGGGCGATTTTCCCTTCCCCTCTTTCTGGGGGCCCCGAGCCGGATTGCCCTCAAGCAAATGGATTGCAGATTCCGCCAGGTGGATGGAAGAAAAAGAGACTCCTGACCTTTCCCTGGTCTATCTGCCCCACCTCGATTATGATCTCCAGCGCCATGGGCCCGATTCTCCCCAAGCCGAAATAGCCATTCAGGAATTGGACAAATTGACTGGTGAATTGCTCGACTTTTACAAAGCCCGCAATGTACGGGTGGTCATACTTTCAGAATATGGACTTACCCCGGCCAGGCGGGTAATCTATCCAAACCGTGCCCTTCGCCTAAAGGGTTGGTTAAATATTAAAAAAGAGCTCGGCCTTGAATATCTCGACTGTGGTGGCTCGGATGCATTTGCCCTGACCGATCATCAGATCGCCCATATTTATCTCAACCGCAAGGATGACAACCTGCGAAAACAAGTGCAAAGAGAGCTGGAAAATCTCGACGGTGTTGCCCATGTGCTTTGCGGAAAAGACCGGGCGATCCATGGGTTGGACCACCAGCGGGCTGGAGATCTGGTTTTGTTGGCTGAGGAGGATGCCTGGTTTGCCTATTATCACTGGCTGGATGATTCACTGGCCCCTGACTTCGCCAGATGTGTGGACGTCCACCGAAAATACGGNTACGACCCGGCGGAATTGTTTATCGATCCGTCCATTGCTCTGCCTGGCCTCAAAGCAGCAGGTAAATTATTGGCAAAAAAACTGGGCTTCCGCATTTTTATGGATCTGATTGCTCTCGATCCATCCTTGGTCAAAGGAACTCATGGGGTTCGTCCNAAAAACACGNTGGACTGGCCGCTAATTCTGGGCNACTCCATTGAACCGCTTGANCATCCCCTGCCTGCCACCAAAGTACAGCATTGTTTGTTACAAGNCCTGAATTAGTCGGNCCATAACAGGATGCCAAGGCCTTACCTTTTTCGCTGACTCAGCGGGACGCGGCGGGAAGAAAGATCCCGTATCAATCCGGACCACCCCAACTTTTTCACTTGTTTATTCATCTGACGAAACCCACGACCATACACCAGGTCGTCACTCATGGCCAAATTTTCCCGCAAAATATAGCCCAGCTTACTGCTCTCCTTAAGCAAAAGATGCATCGATAATAAGTTACANAACCCTTCCACTGCCGGGGGAGACATATCGATATAGTTTTCATTCAGCCACACATGGCCAAACTCATGAGCAAGAATGGATACACACTCGACCACTGGTAATCCCGCAAGTACCCAGACTTCNTGAGAAAAAGTGGTCCCTGCATTTGGCCCGCCCTGAATCGTACGGAATGTGGTCAGGGTTAAACCACGCAAACTTCCACGACCATGCACCCGTTCGACTTCACGGTTTAGTTTGTCCTGGTTGACCAGTTGCATGGTCACAGAACCGGAAGGGTATGGAATGCCAATTTCGGAAATCCCACGCCTTACCCGTTTGGCCACTGCATCAAGAGTTATCCGATCTGTTACTGCCTCTGCTAGACAATTCAGACAGCTAAACCGTCCGTCAGGGAAGATTTGTTCGGGCTTGGTTTTTTTCGCAGAAAACAAACGTCCACAGGAACCACAGACCCTGGACTGCCGAAAATGTTCGGCATGTACCATCCCACCCCACTCATCCCGACGGATGGGTTGTTGATCAAGAAAGGGGCGTTCACATACTAAGCAGGAAAAACAGGCGGGGTGAAAGACATCTTCCCCTGCCTGCATTTTCTCGTGTCCCACAGTCTTGCGACACACTCCACATCTAAGTTCTTTTTTCCACTTTAATAGATAGGCACGGTCAGATGCGGAAAACCGGGAGACCGGAAAGATGTACTCCCGGCCAGCAATCAGCAGGGTGACTTTGCCCTCCTTGAAGGAGAGTAAGTCCCCGTCCGTCGTTCCTCCTTCTACAGTGGTCCAGGTTCTTCCCCCGAGCAATGGCCCGGAAAGTAGCAGCCCAAGAAGACAGACTCCCGGGACCCAGGAGCCCCAGGCATTCAAGATTGGAGAATTCCCTCCCAGAACTTGATCCGGCCGGCCACCTGTTGCGGCCCAGGCATACCGGGCTTTTCCCGCCTTGCAAATGCACGGGAAAGGTCAAAGACCTCCCGCCAATCATTTCCAATTACTGGACAGATTGACCGGGCATCCTCATCGCTTAATTCGGGCAAGGGCAGGTTGAGTTCTTCTGATCGTGCCACCAAGGAACCGACCACATGGTGAGCTTGTCGGAATGGTACGCCCAGTTCCACTAGATAATCTGCCAGATCAGTTGCGAGCAGAAGGGGGTCGGAAGCGGCAGAGAGACAATTCTCCTCATGGATCTGTGCACCATCAAGTGCACCAGCAGTGACGGCCAGACAAATGCCAAGCTGTTCAAAACTGTCAAAGACTGGGGGCTTATCCTCCTGCAAGTCCCGATTGTAAGTCAGGGGCAATCCCTTGATCGTAACCATTAAATTGGTAAGGTTGCCGATTACCCGACCTGTCTTTCCCCGAATCAATTCAAAACAATCGGGGTTTTTCTTTTGAGGCATCAGGGATGAGCCTGTGGTAAAAGCATCCGGCAGGGTGAGGTATCCAAACTCCGAAGAATTCCACAAAATGATATCTTCTGCCAGCCGAGAAAGATGGAGGGAGCAGAGCGAACAAGCGGATGCAAACTCCACAAATAAATCCCGGTCTGCCACTGCATCCATTCCGTTCGGAGTAAGTCTTGGCTCGCCCGACTCGTCCACAAACCCAAGAGCTTTAGCAACCAAGGCACGGTCCAGCGGAAGAGTGGAACCTGCAATCGCACCTGAACCGAGCGGGCAGACATTGGCATGATTGGCCACACTGGAAAAGCGTTCATGATCTCGACCGAGCATCTCCACATAGGCGAGAAGATGGTGCCCTACGGTGACTGGTTGTGCCCGTTGTAAATGAGTGTACCCAGGGATGGGGATAGTGGCATTTTTCTTGGCCAGGGATAAAAGTGCGGTCATTGCACGCTCGATTCCTTGCTTAAGTTGGGAGCACGCATCCTTAAAAAACAACCTCACATCGGTGGCCACCTGGTCATTCCGGCTCCTACCGGTATGCAATTTGTCAGCTGCTGCAGTCTTTGCCCGCAGGGCTTGCTCCAAATTCATATGCACATCTTCCAGTTCGGTCTTCCATTGGAAGGTACCAGACTTTACTTCTTCGGCCAGCTCCTTGAGCCCCCGTTCAATCTCCACGAATTCTTCCTGCTCGATAATACCCACGGCCAAAAGCATGGAAGCATGCCCCAAACTGCCCTGCAAATCGTAGGGAGCAAGCCGTTGATCAAAAGAAACCGATTCACCAAAGGCAAGCATCAGGTCATCCGGACTGTCCTGAAATCGTCCGCCCCAAGTCGCCTGCTTGCTTTTGTCTGTCATAGACTCATATCATCCCAAAGGTAGAGAATCCGGGCAATCTCTATTTGCTGGACCAGCAGAACCAACGGTCAAGCAATGCAAGGGTTTAAGAGAATACTTTTTTGATCTTTGCCTTGGCGTAGTCGCGGTTTAGCTTGGCAATGTAATCCAATGAAATGTCCTTCGGGCAAGCGGCTGAACACTCACCGTAATTTCGGCAATTTCCGAAGCCTGCCTCATCCATTGCCGCAACCATATTGAGCACCCGGGAGTCTTTTTCAGCCTGTCCCTGGGGAAGCAAATTTAAATGNCCCGCCTTGGCAGAGGTAAAGAGCATGGCGGACGCATTTTTGCAGGAGGCTACACAGGCACCACAACCAATACACTGGGCTGCGTCCATTGCCAGGTCTGAATCTTCCTTGGGCACAGGCAATGCATTACCATCTGGGGCACTGCCCGTACGCACAGAAATGTACCCACCCGCTTGAATAATTTTNTCAAATGCCGAACGGTCGACCACCAGGTCACGAACCACGGGAAAGGCTTTGGCACGAAATGGCTCAATTGTAACAGTATCACCATCCTCAAACTTGCGCATGTGAAGCTGGCAGGTGGTGGTGGAATTTTCAGGACCATGAGCGAATCCATTAATATTGAGTGAGCAGGTACCACAAATTCCTTCCCGGCAGTCATGATCAAAGGCCACCGGTTCCTTGCCTTCTTCCAATAGTTGCTCGTTCAATTGATCGAGCATTTCGAGAAAGGAAGAATCCTCGGACACGCCATCGAGCACATGAGACTCAAACCGGCCCTCGTCTTGCGGACCATCCTGTTTCCAAACTTTAAGAAATAATTTCATGGGAATCTTACCTTATTTGTAACTACGCACCGCGAGTTTAACTTCTTCGAATTTCAAATCTTCCTCGTGACGGGAAGGAGTTTCTCCGTCGCCCTTAAACTCCCAGACCGCAGCATGGGCAAAGTCGTCATCATTACGGGTGGCTTCGCCGTCTTCGGTCTGGAATTCCTCACGGAAATGACCTCCACAAGACTCCTTACGGTCCAGGGCATCACGGCAGAGTAATTCTCCAAAATCTAAAAAGTCACGCACCCGGCCGGATCTTTCCAGTTCCATGTTTAATTCTTCCCCATGCCCGGTGACCAAGAGATTTTTATTGAAATCATCACGCAGGTCCTGAATCTGACCAATTGCTTTTTTGAGTCCAGGCTCGTTTCTGGCCATACCTGCATATTCCCACATAATTTGTCCAAGTTCTTTATGGTAGGAACGGGAAGAGCGTTTCCCCTTGGCAGAGACCATCTGGCTGACCCTTTGTTTGACGGACTCAAGAGTTTCGCGGGCAGCTGCCCCTTCCGGGTCGATCCCACCAGGGCTAATTGTGGTGAGGTAGTTTCCGATGGTGTAAGGGATAACAAAATACCCGTCACTTAATCCCTGCATTAGTGCACTCGCACCCAGACGGTTAGCACCATGGTCAGAAAAGTTTGCCTCACCCAGAACAAAACAACCAGGAATGGTACTCATCAAATTGTAATCCACCCAGAGCCCGCCCATGGTGTAGTGAATGGCAGGATAGATTCGCATGGGCCGCTGATACGCATTCTCCCCGGTGATACGTTCATACATCTCGAAAAGATTGCCATAACGCTCGCGTATTACATTTTCCCCCAGCCGATTGATGGAGTCTTCAAAATCGAGGTAAACTCCGCGTCCACCAGGGCCAACCCCGCGACCTTCGTCACAGGCTTCCTTGGCCGAACGGCTCGAAATATCACGAGGTGCGAGGTTTCCGAAGCTGGGATATTTACGCTCCAGGTAATAATCTCTCGCATCTTCAGGNATTTCAGATGGTGACTTGCCACAATCCTCGGCATTTTTTGGGACCCATACCCGCCCGTCATTGCGGAGGGATTCAGACATTAATGTGAGCTTGGATTGATGATCACCCGATACCGGGATGCATGTCGGGTGAATTTGCGTAAAGCATGGATTTGCAAAACCCGCACCACGGCGATACGCACGGAAAGTAGCGGTCACATTACAACCAATCGCATTAGTGGACAGGTAGTAGACATTGCCATACCCTCCCGTGCAAAGCAGCACCGCATCCGCAGTCCAAACCTTCAATTCTCCAGTGGCAAGATTACGGGTAATAATACCCTTGGCATGTCCATCGACCACAATGAGGTCGAGCATCTCCTGCCTCACATGCATTTTCACCTGTCCGGAGGAAATCTGACGACTCAACGCACTGTAGGCACCGAGGAGCAATTGCTGGCCAGTTTGCCCGCGGGCGTAAAAGGTACGGCTTACCTGAGCTCCACCAAATGAACGGTTGGCCAGCAAGCCGCCATATTCTCGGGCGAAAGGAACGCCCTGGGCAACGCACTGGTCGATAATGTTGACACTGTTTTGAGCAAGTCGGTGGACATTTGCTTCACGGGAACGAAAATCNCCACCTTTAATGGTGTCGTAAAAAAGCCGGTGAACGCTGTCGCCATCATTTTGGTAATTTTTGGCACCATTTATTCCACCCTGGGCTGCAATCGAATGTGCCCGGCGGGGAGTATCCTGATAACAAAAACAATCCACATTGTATCCCAGCTCACCTAGAGTGGCAGCGGCAGATCCGCCAGCCAAACCAGAACCCACAACGATAATGTTGAATTTTCTTTTATTTGCCGGGTTGACAAGTTTTGAGGAAAACCTGTGGTTTTCCCACTTGTCTGAGAGTTGACCTTCGGGGATTTTGGAATCGAGATTCATGGGGCGGATGGATTAAAGGTTGGCAGAGCAAGAGGACCCACAGGATGACTCGAGGCAGGTGACCAACCCATACTTTTGGGCCATTACCAAAATGGGAATGATGGAAAATCCGACAAAAATAATCCAACCATATGCTGAGGCAAAAAGGTCAAGGCGGTTCCGCCAACTCTCAGAACGCAGGCCCAGGGTCTGGAACATACTTGATACACCATGGGCAAGGTGGCGGCACAACAGAAACATGCAAATTACATAGAAAATGGAGATGGCATCAACACGAAAGCCAGCCAGAATCATGTTGTAAACATCATGAATTTCTGTGCCATCAGGGGAGCCAACCGTGGTCTTNAGATCATTATACTCAGGAAAAATTGTACGGATGGTAAAGTGAAGGAGATGGAAAACGATAAAGGCAAGCATCAGCGAACCAGTCAGTCCCATACGAAGGGAAGACCACCCTGCCCGTTTGGTCACCTCCACTTCATTGGTGCGTGGGCGGGCGGCTCGGTTTTCCTTGATCAACTGGTACGCGGTGATCGCGTGCACTATTACACAGATCAGCAGGAATAGGCGGGAACCCCAAAGGATAGGGGCGGGTAAATTTTGCAGGGCGTAAGCATAGGCATTGATAGCTTCCTGTCCCAGAAGAACCTGAAGGTTACCTGCCATGTGGACAAGAACAAACCCGACAAGGACAATTCCAGTCAGGGCCATTAAATACTTTTTGAACAAGGAGGATTGCATGACTAATCTATTTTATAGAAACATATTCTTTCCACACAAATGCATGACGAGAGAAAAGAGATAGAGATTGGAGGTATTAGGAACTAGAATTAATAAAATTAATTATTGCGCAAACACAAATAACGCACCTTGTGAAGGCTCTTGGTAATGGAAAGTGAATAAATCAGAGTTGCCAGCCCCTTCTCCTCTACGTCATGGGTATGACTTGTCTTAAATTAAGGAATGAAATATATTTTTATAACGGGCGGGGTGGTTTCATCTTTGGGAAAAGGACTAACCTCAGGTGCACTTGGTGCATTGCTTGAACAGCGCGGGCTCACTACCCGCATCCAAAAATTTGACCCCTACCTGAATGTGGACCCTGGTACCATGAGTCCCTTCCAGCATGGTGAGGTCTATGTTCTGGATGATGGAGCTGAAACCGATCTCGATCTTGGGCATTATGAACGCTTTACCTCCGGCAAACTCAGCCGCTTTAACAACCTAACCAGCGGACAAATATATGAGTCGGTAATCCGCAAGGAAAGGCGGGGAGATTACCTCGGTAAAACCGTCCAAGTAATTCCTCATGTTACCAACGAAATCAAGGATAGGATTTACGCTGCAGGAGAAGGGGTTAATGTTTTGATCACCGAGATTGGGGGAACCATTGGAGATATCGAGGGTCTACCCTTTACCGAAGCCATGCGTCAGTTTGCCAGTGAGGTGGGCAAGGCGAATGTACTGTTTGTTCACATGACCCTGCTCCCAAGCCTGCGAGCAGCCGGAGAACTCAAAACAAAACCAACCCAACAAAGCGTCGCCAAGTTGCGGGAAATTGGCATTCAGCCAGACATTTTGGTCTGCCGGACCGAGCAACCAATCACCGAAGAGATTCGTGAAAAGCTTAGTCTATTTTGCAGCGTACCCAAAGAGGCAGTCATCGAGGAGATGGATGTGACCCATTCAATCTACGAACTCCCACACATGTTAAAAAAGGAAGGCCTCGATACTCTGGTTACCCGTTTCCTTGGGCTTGATGCACCCGCCCCAAAACTGGATGAGTGGGAAGAAGTCATTCACCGCTTAATTCACCCCAAGCACCGGGTGAAAATTGGAATGATTGGCAAATATGTCGATCTGCAAGATTCCTATCTTTCGGTCAATGAATCCCTAGTCCATGGAGGTATTCGAAATGATACTGGTGTGGAAGTGGTTCACCTGGATGCTGAAGCTATCGAGCGCGACGGGCCGGAAAAACACCTCAAGGATCTGGACGGCATCTTGGTGCCCGGAGGCTTTGGTGATCGCGGAACTGAAGGGAAGATTCTCGCATCCAAGTATGCAAGGGAACAAAAGATTCCCTATTTTGGATTGTGCCTGGGAATGCAAATTGCCGTAATTGATTTTGCCCGCAATGTTCTTGGCAAAGAGAATGCCAACAGCACAGAGTTTGATCCCGCCACTGATGCTCCAGTCATCCACATAATGGACGATCAGAAATCGGTCACAGACAAAGGGGCAACCATGAGACTGGGGGCCTGCCCATGCAGACTCAAAACCGGNACTGCCAGCAGGCTGGCATATGACAAAGAGGAGGTATCTGAAAGACACCGTCACCGATTTGAGTTCAACAATTCTTACCGGGAGGAGATGGAAAATGCCGGACTGATTGTCGCGGGGGTAAACCCAGAACGTGACCTGGTCGAGATTGTGGAAGTAAAAGACCACCCATGGTTTGTGGCCGTTCAATTCCACCCAGAATTTCAATCCAAGCCAACCAAGGCACACCCATTATTTGCGGCCTTCATCGAGGCAACCCTGACCCGCAAGCTTGCCCTTAGCGAAGCGGCAAAGAAGTCCTGATTTCAATTTCATTCTTTTGGGCTTTACCCGGAGCCTGAGATTGACGGGAATAGAAACCCGTATGATCATTGACGCCCATACCCACCGATACCCGGATGAGGTTATTGCAAATCCTCAAGCATTTGCCCTACGTACGGGAGAGGAAGGTTGGCTTAAGATGGTCTCACCGCAGGACCGCCCGAGTTTGCAGGGCTGGGCAGATCGTGATCAAATGCTTGCAGATATGGACGCAGCTGGAGTGGACCGCTGTGCATTGCTTGGATGGTACTGGGAGAATTATGAGACCTGCATCGAAGCAAATAATTGGCATCTTCTTTGGATGAAACAAGACCCCGGTCGTTTTTTTAGTTTCCTTTCAATCAAGCCGGATATTCCATTCCTGGAGGATTATCTGAAACAGGCNNATGAGGATGGATTTCAAGGAATTGGCGAGTCTCATCCATGGGTACAGGGATTTTCGATGCGGAATAAAGAATGGATGGTGGCGATGGAATTTGCATGTTCCCACGACTGGCCGGTAAATTTTCATGTGACCGATCCGGCAGGCCATGACTACCCAGGGAAAACTCTCACCCCCATGGATGAGTTTCTCTGGCTGGCCAAAGAACTTCCCGACCTCAAAATCGTTCTGGCTCATGCNGGTGCTCTCTATGCCCTAGAAAATAAAATTCCTGATAATTTTTATTTCGATCTGGCCGCGTGTCCCCTGCTCTACCCGCCCAATATTTATCAAAAATTGATTAGTTGTACTGGAGCAGAAAGAATTCTTTGGGGCACAGATTATCCCCTGTGCATCTATCCTAAAGCCCAAAATAAACCGGATTTCCATACATTTCTTGAGGAATTAAAAAGATCCCTGCAAGTCCGGCAGGATCAGCTTGATGACATAACCGGTGGTAATTTCTTAAAACTTTGCAGTGAAGATTGAACTAAGAAATATTATTCCTGCCCCCCTTCCCCGCTCGTTGATTTCTGATTCTCTCATNTGGGGAAAAGACTATACCTTTGATGAGGGCGAATCCATTCTTGCTTACGCCCCCTCCGGAAAAGGAAAGTCGACNCTGCTACACATAATCTACGGATTGCGCCAAGATTTTAGCGGTGAACTTGTTCTGGGAGAAAAACTTTCCCAAAAATCAAACTTGAGCGCATGGAAGCATGCACGTTGCTGTCAATTATCCATCATGTTTCAGGACATGCGGCTCTTCCCCCACCTGACCGCTCAAGAAAACCTCGCACTTTTACCCGTTCTATCCTCCGATATTCCTCCCGTGGAAGAAATGTGCGAACGCCTNGAAATCCTGGATCTCCTGGATCAGAAGGTTGGCAAACTCTCACATGGTCAACGCCAACGGATTGCCCTTGTTCGTTCGCTTCGCAAACCGTTTCGTTGGCTGTTGCTGGACGAACCATTTAGCCACTTGGATCCNGCAAATACTGAGCTTGCGGTGAAATTGATCGAGGAGATCAGGATAATCAACCATGCCGGCCTCATTATAACCTCTTTGCAAAAGGAGAGCCCGCTGAAATGCATGCACCAACTTAATCTGTGAGGAAAGATCTAACCAAATTACTCGATCATTGTCTGGGCAAAAGTTCTCCCAAGAAGGAATTATTGGTAGCCTCCCTCGGGTGTTTACTGGGGTCCATTCTGGTCTTACTTGCCCTGCAAACATGGATGGATTACCGAAGTCTGCAAGAACATGAGAAAAAGGGAGCCAGTTATGTGACCTTGAACAAGGAGGTGACCGGAGGTATCCTGCACAACCTTGCCCATCAGGAAAAGGTCTTCCATGAAAATGAAGTCGATGAAATTTCCCGGCTTCCAGGCGTCCTTGAAGTTGGGAGCTTTACCAGGAATCACTTTCCGGTGACTGTGAATATTTGGCCTGCAGGAAAAACTGGACTGGGCAGGGCTGCCCGGGCAGATCTTTTTTTTGAATCTGTTCCTGATTCTTTTCTTGATCAAAAACCAGAATCCTGGGAATGGGAAGAGAACGCAACATTCGTTCCAATCATGGTACCCAAATTCTATCTTGATTTATGGAATTTTGGGCTCGCTCCCTCACGGAGTGAATACCCGGCACTTTCAATGGANACTGCTTCTTTGATGCCTATCGAGATTTTCATCGGTTCAGAAAAGTCAGTAATCATGCAGGGAAGGTTTGTCGCGTTTAGCAAACGGATCAACAGTGTGCTGGTCCCCAGGAATTTCCTGGAATGGGCAAATACCAGATTTGCAGAGGAAGCAGAGCAGGAATATTTTTTTGTCTGGCAAGGTGACGAGATTGTTAGCCCACCAGTCTCGCTGGCACAGCTCAAAAAAATGTCCGCTATGCCGGGTAATCAGGTACAGGTCTCAGCTGTGGCAACCCCCGCAAAAAAAATGCCCATTGTGGATATGCTTAAACATCAACCTGCCACCAAGGGGCCTTCCCGGTTGTTGGTCAAGCTTAGCCAATCGCCAACCAAAGAATTTTGGGCAGGCTTGGAAAAAATTGGATGTGAAACAAATCGTGAATTCCCGCAAAATGAATGGATAGAAAATGCCGTGCTCATTCTCGTATTTGGATTGGCAGGCTTNGGCAGTTTGGTCTCCCTTTTATCTGTGGCCACATTTGCAAGTAGTTTCCGCCTGCTTGTGGTCCAGTCCGCTGAGCCTGCACGAAACCTTATCCATCTAGGATTTTGTACCAAAGAAATTTCCGGAGTTTTTATCCGCCGATTTACCAGGAGGTTTCTCCTTATTTTTTCTATCTCTGTGGCTTTTTGTGTGGGAACCCGGCACCTCCTCTCTATGCTGGCTTTCAAGCATGGCCTATATTTGCCTCCAGTCCTAAGCTGGGAAACCTTAATCGGTGCCCTGCTCTATGCGTGGATATTTATATCAATCAACCGCAGGGTGATTCATAAATCGGTCAGTTCTTTTGCCTGAAAAATTTAGCAGTGTACAATTTAAGTGGTGAANGGATGGAAATTTTTTCCACATTCCAAACCTTTAAAACTAGAATCGATACAAGAAAACCTGCACCCTTTATTTTTTTTCTCTGGCGGGTGCTTCGATCGGTGAGTGCTTAGCCTCCTCCTGGGCATTAGAATTTTCGCGTATCTCATTAGCCCGCTGGATGTACGCAGGTGCAAAGAAGTCGGAGATCGCCCGGATTGTTTTTACGGGAATACTCAACTGGAAGAAGTATTGTCCGTTCCCATGACCGATCCTACCCGAAATCCTGGGTATTTTAAAATTTTTTGCCGTTTTCATACTCTTTGCCCAGNGCCCAGCAATTGGGCCCTGGTCCATCCCGTTTACTATACTTCCAATTAACTTGGCATAACCGAAAAGATCCAACCGCCAAGCAACTGAATGCTGTGGGCCCAGTACAATTTTTTGGGACAGGTTGTTTTCAAGTGGACTGCCTGATTTAACCGCCCGTAACACCTCTTCGAAAACCTTCCTGTTGGTGGCAACTACATATTTACCTTCATAAACGCTGTAATAAATTGTTTGGTTGGCAAAGGCAGGTATTTTGAAATCATCTCTTTTTGCGGAGTCCAGCTTTATCTTTAACGACAAGACCCGTACTCCATCAACGGNTGCAGATTCCTTGATCACAAACTCCGGTTTGAAAACAGAGTCATTTTGAAACACCTGGTTTTGGTAAAAATCAATTCCAAATAGCTGATCCCAAAAAGCGTTGGATCCGGCCAGGATTTCTTTGAAATCAGAAATCGAGGCATCAGTCGAGCCGACCTGGACAAACCCAAGGGGATTGCCATCGCCAAAGTCACGATAGCTTGAAGCTGAATGGCCGGAATAAAGCTTTGATCCATTTCGGAGCATGGAAGTGTAGGAAGAGACCATCTCCTTGAATTTCTTCTCCTTTAACCCTTTCTCCAGCTTGCCTAAAAAGTATTCAAAATATCGAACATGGGAAGGCACATTGAAATTCGCCACCGCATCGAACCAGCCATCGCCTTGAACAAACTCGGCAACTTCGGAATTCCGGTTCTTTGAATAGGAAGGGGGCGACGAAGAGAAAAGTTTGTCCAGTTCCGTCCCCTCACGGGCAGATGTTGCCAAACGAATAAGAATATTTTTTTTCAAAAGAGAGATGGATAATTTAATTGAGTCCAAGTTGACCAACTCTTCTAAAAAAAGTTTCGCGGCATAATCTTCATCAGAGGATAAGGTCGATGCATTTTTTTTCATTTGCTCGATCAATTCGGCGTGAAAGGTTTCCCCCAGCAAGCCAAGCTCAAGTGACGAGGCCGGTTGCCGCTCGGCAAACCTGACAATCGATGTCCAATTTTTCACCTGGTTAAATAAAACTGAATTGTTGGTGATCATGGTCCAGTCTTTGATCTGCCTGACCGATAATCCACGGATCTTGATTTGTTCCAATATCGGGCTAGGAGAGTTCAATTTGAACACGCCCAGAACGGTGGCATTCTTTTCCTGAAAATCATCAAACCAGATGATATTACAGGAATGATCTGGAGATATGGATGAGAGTGNGGGNTCACCAAGGAAGGATCCTATGAGAAAAGGCAAAAGCTGAGCCTGGTTGTTTTCAGGCTGTACCTCATTTGCCAGGGTCTGGATTTGATTGATCAGTCTGGGGAACGGGACTGTCTTGGCATAAGCAACCGGGCGGACATCTGCTCCCGGAGTCTTAATTTTGGGGAAGATTTGCCGGGAGGGTGGAACCGCATGCAAGGGTTTTGTGCCCAAAGGTGCAAAAGTCGGGCAAAGAAGAGTAATCAAAAAAAGGGGAAGCAGTTGTATTTTCATGAGAAAGGTGGAGGGCAAACCCCACAATGGAATCACTAGCCCAAAAAGATCAACCACATATTAACCTGAGAAAAAACCTCTAAATTATTTTCATCACCAGTTGGTCATCCATGACTGAGAAAGAAATTTTGTTCCCCTCTGCCACTTCTCCGGCCACCAACGCCCTAGCCAGTTGGGTCTCGACTTGTTTTTGCAAAAACCGCTTCAGTGGACGGGCACCATAAGTTGGGTCGTATCCCTTTTCTCCAATCCACTTCCTTGCGGAATCGGTAAATTCAACTGTTACTTTTTGATCCAAAAGTCTTTCGTTTACACCCCTGAGTAAGAGATCAACAATCGAGATAATTTCCTCCAACGATAACGGCTTGAAGAGCACTACATCATCAATTCGGTTCAAGAACTCTGGCCGGAAATAATCACGCAATTCAGCCATAACTGATTCCCTCGACGATTCGGAAATTTCGTCACCCACTAGGTTGTCCTGCAAATATCGACTTCCCACATTGGAAGTCATAATCACAACCACATTCTTAAAATCGACTGTGCGTCCCTGTGAGTCAGTCAACCGACCATCATCCATTAATTGGAGCAACACATTGAATACATCGGGGTGAGCCTTTTCAATTTCATCAAAAAGAATGACCGAATAAGGCTTTCGGCGCACTGCTTCAGTCAATTGACCACCCTCCTCATATCCAACATAACCAGGAGGCGCACCTAACAACCTGGCCACGGAATGCTTCTCCATGTATTCGGACATGTCGATGCGGACAACATTGTTTTCGCTGTCAAATAAACTTTGCGCCAATGTTTTGGCCAACTCAGTCTTTCCCACCCCAGTGGGCCCAAGAAACAGAAAGGAACCAATGGGGCGCTGGGGGTCCTTGATTCCCGCCCGTGCTCGTAGGATTGCTTCCGTCACTGCATCCACTGCTTCACTTTGTCCAATGACTCGCTGGTGCAAAATTTCTTGCAAACGTAGTAGTTTTTCCCGCTCTCCCTCAATCAATTTAGTCACGGGCACACCCGTCCAACGGGCCACAATTTCTGAAATTTCCTCCGCAGTTACCTCTTCCTTTAGAATGGCATCCTCTTTGCGTTCCATCTGCTCGAGTGCTACAAGTTCTGCTTCCAACTTAGGTAGCTTTCCGTGCTTAAGCTCGGCAACTAGGTTTAAGTCATAAGCACGCTCAGCACGTTCCATCTCTGCCCGGGTGGATTCAATTTGTTCGCGCAAAACACGGACATCATCAATTCCTTTGCGCTCATTTTCCCATTTCCTCTTGATCGTTTCCATCTTGTCTCGGGCGTTGCCCAGTTCTTTTCTTAAGACTTCCAGTCGATCCTTGCTCGATTTGTCCTTTTCCTGCTTAAGGGCCGTTTCTTCAATTTCCAACTGCAGAACGCGCCGGCTCACCTCGTCCAACTCTGCGGGCATACTGTCAAGTTCTGTACGGATCATGGCACATGCTTCATCCACCAGGTCAATGGCTTTGTCTGGCAGGAAACGATCTGACACATAGCGATCGGAAAGAACCGCAGCCTGAACCAGGGCCTCGTCCCGGATATTGACCCCGTGATGAATTTCAAAGCGTTCACGCAATCCTCGAAGAATGGATATAGTATCTTCCACATCTGGCTGGTCTACCAGCACGGTTTGAAACCTACGTTCAAGAGCTGCATCTTTTTCTACATATTTGCGGTATTCGTTCAGGGTGGTCGCACCGATACAACGCAACTCTCCACGGGCAAGCATGGGCTTNAGCATATTGCCCGCATCAATCGCACCCTCTGCCTTACCTGCCCCAACAATGGTATGCATCTCATCAATGAACAAAACGATCCGCCCATTCGATTTGCCCACCTCATTGAGCACCGCTTTCAACCGCTCNTCAAATTCCCCGCGAAATTTTGCCCCGGCAAGCAGTGAACCCATTTCCAAAGTAAAAATGGTCTTGTCCCTTAACCCTTCAGGTACATCACCACGAACAATTCTTTGGGCCAATCCCTCCACAATTGCTGTCTTCCCCACTCCAGGTTCTCCTATGAGTACTGGATTATTCTTGGTCTTGCGCGAAAGAATCCGGATAACCCGGCGAATTTCCGAATCCCTGCCAATTACAGGGTCAAGTTTTCCAGCTTTGGCCTGCTCCACCAGGTCAATCCCGTACTTTTTGAGTGCCCGAAATGAATTCTCGGGAGTCTTCGATGTTACCTTTTGCCCACCTCTGACCCGTAAAATTGCCTCTTTGATTTTCTTTTGGGAGAGGTTAAAGTTTTTGAGAAATTGATGAAAGGTTGCCGGTTTACCAACGGCAGACAGACCTAAGAGTAAATGTTCCGTACTCACATAATCGTCCTGCATCTCCCTTGATATTTCCTGCCCTTTTTCCACCGCCTCAGTCAAGGGAGCAGATGCATAGGAACGAGTGGTATTTATGTTACCTGCAATTTTGGGAAGATTTTGAAATTCTCGCTGCAAAGCCAGTTGAACCGGAGCTGTACCCACTCCCATTTCGTCCATCAATGCTGGCACAATTCCATTTTCCTGGTTCACTAGTGCCGAAAGAAGGTGCCAAACTTCAACTTCCTGCTGACCATTACGCCTCGCTACTTCAGCCATTTCTTGAATAGCACAAATACCAAGCTCGGTGAATTTTTCGGGGTCTACATTCATATTAATTTATATACTGCAGGATGCATACCGTTAATGATTTCTTAAAAAACCTCTATTATAGGGGACTTACCAGGCAGTCCCTTCTTTTTCCAATGTGCCAATGAGTTAAATCCAGACACAGCATTGCGCCATTTTGTCACAACTATAATTTCCATTATGTAATTTTAAAGTTAGCAAAATTAATCCGTGACAATAAAGGGTTTTTTGATTCAGAATTCACTCTTACTAACCCTACTAATTGAAAGCCCCAATAACATGAAGATAGTCTGCATTTTATACGATGACCCGAAAACAGGCATGCCNGACAGCTATCCCCTGAACGACCTACCCGATTTNGAAAAATATCCTGACGGAATGAGCCTACCTTCTCCTAAATCAATCGATTTTANTCCTGGTCAATTGTTAGGTTGCGTTTCCGGGGAACTTGGCTTGCGCAAATTTCTTGAGGATGCAGGCCATACCTTTGTGGTCACATCAGATAAAGATGGAGCAGGATGCCAGGCAGACAGAGAACTGGTCGATGCAGATGTAGTTATTTCCCAGCCGTTCTTTCCTTATTACCTTACCCGGGAACGGATTGAATCAGCACCCAACTTAAAGATGGCCATTACCGCAGGGATCGGGTCCGACCATGTGGATTTGCAAGCAGCTATGGATCATAAGGTTGATGTGGTTGAGGTAACCTACTGCAATTCCAGGTCGGTTGCTGAACATGTAGTCATGATGATTCTTTCCCTGGTTCGCGACTACCACAACCAACATCGAATCGTTAACGAGGGAGGATGGAATATTGCTGATGCAGTGCATCGTTCTTACGATGTCGAGGGCATGCATGTGGGCACTATTGCTGCTGGAAGAATCGGTTTGGATGTCTTGCGCAAGATGAAACCTTTTGATGTGCATCTNCATTATTTTGACCGTCATCGTTTACCCACGGAAGTGGAAGAAGAACTCAACCTTACTCACCATGAGAGTGTGGAATCTTTGGTTTCGGTTTGTCATGTTGTAACCATCAATTGCCCATTACATCCAGAAACTGAACATCTATTTGATGATGCAATGATTGGAAAGATGAGAAAAGGGGCTTACATAGTAAACACTGCCCGAGGAAAAATTTGCGACCGGGAGGCAATTGCCCGGGCAGTTGAGTCCGGGCAGTTAAGTGGCTACGCCGGTGATGTCTGGTTTCCTCAACCTGCACCAAATGACCATGTCTGGCGGACCATGCCTCACCATGGGATGACTCCTCACACCTCCGGCACCTCACTATCCGCTCAGGCCAGATATGCTTCGGGAGTGCGTGAAATTTTGGAATGTTTCCTCGATGGCACTCCTATCCGCGATCCTTACTTAATTGTTCAAAACGGTCAACTTGCCGGCATGGGGGCTCACTCTTACTCCAAGGGTTCCTCGACCTCGGGCTCAGAAGAAGCCGTTAATTACAAGAAGTAAATCTCCCGTTTTTTGCCTCTTTTCTTGTTTTAGGTGAACCTAAAAGAGCGGGTCGGATACATTGATCAAACCCTTGATCAATTGTATCCAAACCCGCCTGTGCCTCTAGACCATCGTGATTCTTACACTCTACTAATCGCTGTCCTGTTGTCTGCACAATGCACCGATGAGCGAGTAAACAAAGTTACTCCCGCCCTCTTTGATCTGGCCGANCATCCAGGCAAGATGGCAAAAAGGTCGGTAGACCAGATCAATGACATTGTCCGTCCCTGTGGACTGGCTCCGAGAAAAGCCAAGGCAATCCGGGACCTTTCTATCCTGCTGAATGAAAGGCATAACAGTAAGGTACCAGCCGATTTTCAAAGCTTGGAGGAATTGCCTGGAGTTGGGCATAAGACCGCTTCTGTGGTGATGGCCCAAGCATTTGGTCATCCAGCTTTTCCGGTCGACACCCATATACACCGGTTGGCACAAAGGTGGAAATTAACCTCTGGTAAGAGCGTTGCCCAGACAGAAAAAGATTTAAAAAGGCATTTTCCCAGGGAGAGGTGGAACGATATTCACCTACAAATTATCTACTTTGGGCGGGAGCATTGCACAGCTCGTACCTGCCATGGTCTGGACTGTATCATTTGCCGATCCTGCTTTCCCGACCGGAAGGCTAAAATTGTAACGAGAAAGGCTTAGCCCGCATTTACAAACATGCGCGGACGGGCATCTTTTAGCTTTTGAATGGCTTCTGATGATAGTCCAGTTTGATAGAGGAAAACTTGTTGAAGACCGCCCATCCCAGAAAGAATATCAACCACGGAATCGTCTAATTTTAATCGGATCAAATTGACGAGTTCCAGGCTAGGAATAGTTGAAATATTTCTCACTCCCGCAGAAGTAATTTTTTCTGACCCCTCGAGAATTAATTTTTTAAGATTGGGAAATTTTTGTAAAACTGCCAACCCTTCGTCAGTAACCTGGGAATTTGTCAGGTCAAGAATGACCAAATGCTGAGCGATGTATTGCAAAATTTTCAGGTCGTCATCATTCATCGCAAGTTTCGGATCAACCGGAGAAATAACCTGGAGTCCATCTGCCCCTTCAATGGGCATCAGTGTGATACCAGATGATCTGAGATGATGCCACTGTTCGGGTGCTAAACTTACATCCTGCAAGGTGCCGGGTGGTGCCTGTATAATTTCTGCAAAATCAGCTTCACGACCGGGAAACCATTGCTCAATGGGAACTCCAAATTTTCTCACAATCGGGCCGACTTGGGAAGGAGCAACAAGATAAGCCCCGAGGGTAGACCCACAAACAACCAACCCCGTCCCCATAAAAACTGCAACTGTAGCGATCAATTTTGAAACCAAGGATTTTTCTTTTACTTTTATATTGGTCGTTCTGGCATTCATGCCACGGACTTTGACCGATTTTTTTACGGAATCTTTNTTCTTGGTAGTTTTTTGTTTTGGAGAAGTAGCAGAACCAGTCCGTGGAATGTCTGCCGTGATTGCCATCGAATGCCTAGTGCTCGCCTCTTTCAATGCATTGAGCACCTCGGGCAAAAGCTTCCATTCTGTTTGTCCTTCCAGCATGGCATAGTCTGAGGCAAGTAATTGTCCAGCCTGCAAATATTGTGTGGCTTGCTCGAAAGTGTAAGGGCCAAAAGTTTGTCCATCCCTAGAAACAAATAAGGAGGATGCTTTTTCAACAGCGCCTAAATTGACTTTGGCTTTACGCCCGAGCAATTGATCGAGTGTACTAATAATTTTTGAAAGATATCTGTCTGGGGATATTTTATCTTTGATAACTGCCTGTAAATCGCCCATCCGCAGGCGCAAGCCCGGAGGAAGTTCAGTCTCCTCCAGATGAATGGCGAGAAAAGGTTTTTTTTCGTTTAATGCCAAATTAATTTCGTTTCGACAATTAATCGATTCAGTGGCTTGCGGAGAAATGAAGCATACAAAAACGCTGCAACCAAGGACTGCTTTGGCAATTTCTTCTGGCCATGCATTACTGGCCGCAACGCCTTCATCATACCAGATATTGTATCCTGCATCTCTTAATTGATGCATTTCTGGATAAACTAAATGTGCGTCCTGATGAGAATAACTGATAAACAAATAGGCGTCTTCCCCCTCGTAGGCTGCAAAGGGGGGAACATCTGCAGTACGGTCTCCTTGCCCCCCCTGAGGCAGAATGATTCCAGGAACTTCTGCAAGCGTAACCCAGTTTGGACAGCCCTCAAACCATGCCTGATCAGTAATCTTAAGCTGACCGGTTTGAATCCAGTTTTGCAGGTCTTCTACTTGATAAGGACCGACCTGTTGACCATTTTGATAAAGGAAAACTTGAGTCATTTAATCTGCTTCCTTCATTCCTTTTTTCACCTGTTCGTAGTGTAGTTTATTATAAACTATTTGGATAGAGCATTATTACGCCTGATCCAAGGATTTTATAAAGCCCTTAGGTTATTATTTTTATTTATGCGGGAAGGTGAAAAAAGGCTATTCGGCCGGCTTCGAACGGATCCAATTAGAAAGAACTTGAATTTCCTCCCCTGTAAGCTTGGTATCTCTTCCATAGCACGGCATCCGATCATTATCTTCTCCATAAAAACGGTCATCCTCCGGATTTTTGATAAATGCCACGGTCCATTCGTCTGAACCGTATCCGGTCAGGTCAGGGGCATAACCTTCCTCCTCAGAATCTATGTCATGGCAATCAATACAGGCTAAACCATCCTGAAAGTCTAAATCGTCGTTGTAAAAAAGAGACAGCAATTCCTCTCGTTCTTCCTCAGCTAATGGCTCCTGGTAGGGAAGTTCTGCCATATCCGAAAGTAAGCGGGCAATTCGCGGTAATAGAGCTGTTTCCTCTGGGGTATACTTGGCTAAAACCTTACGGGCCATGGTTCCATCCTTAAAAGCGGTACCTCCAAAGTACTCATCTGATACATAATGCTTATGGGTGAGCAGTTTAGTTATCCACTCCACACTGGCAAAGCCAGCCAACTCTGGTGCTGACTGGGCATCGTCAACCGGATAACCCCTACCATCATGTCCGTTATAGCGATGACAACTGGCACAATGTGCGGCAAAGAGATTGCGTCCCCTGTTTGCTGGATCTTTCCTCAATAAAGTTACCGCTCCCGCAGGAGGAATACCCTGATCCTCTATCACCGAAAGCACACGGTCGGCCTGCCAATNGGCTTCTTCAAGTGCAGCAGAATGACGAGGATTTGCCCGATCTTCCGAAAAAGCCAAAAGAGTCAAAGCCACCGATCCCGCAATCAATGTCCACCAAAATCCGATATTCAATTGATGACCAGGGCGAGAGGCCCCAATGAAAGGTTGTAAAAATATCCATAATGCAAGGAACAAAGGAATAATTACAGCTCCCCAGAAAGCAGGCACATATTTGAGCAATTGAAAGAGAAAAAGGAAATACCATTCCGGCCGGGCGGGAAATTCATTGGCTGGATCTGCTGGTGGTCCCAAAGGAGCACCCCTGAAATAGAGGGTCAATCCAACGACAGCTAAGAGAATTGCCAAACAGGCAATGGCATCCTTGAGAATCTGGTCGGGCCAAAAATAGGAATCTTTTTTGGGTCGGGGTTCTTTCACATGGATCCCGTGCTTGCGAAACAGATAAATATGGATCACCACCAGACCGATAAGCATGGCCGGAAGTACTCCCGCATGCAGGGCAAAAAAACGAGTCAATGTATGATGGCCATACTCTACCCCACCTACCACAATTTTTTGGATGGCGGAACCGATCCATGGAACTTCGGCCATCAGATTAGTGGCTACCGCAGTTGCCCAATATCCTTTTTGGTCCCACGGAAGTAAATAACCAGTCAGCGACAGGGCCAAAGTCACTCCCATCATCAATGCCCCAAACCAGAAATTTAATTCACGAGGAGCCCGGTATGCACCATCAATAACAACCTGCATTAAATGCAGGACCAGTAAGACAATCATGGCCTGCGCCATGTAATGATGAACACCTCGCAAAAACCAACCTCCCCAGACATGATACTGCAGGAAATAGACACTCTCCCAGGCAGTCTGGGCACTCGGACTGTAAAACATCCAAAGCAGGGTACCCGTAACAACCTGGGTAAAAAAAGCAAAAGTTAAGCAACTCCCCCAAACATATCTCCAACGGGCGCCTCCGGGTACTTTTTCATACAAGACCTCGTGCAATAAATTTCGATAACCCGAACGATCATCGAGCCAGTCAAAAATAAACTTCATGATAGAGGAGTCTTTTCGGGGATGTTCGGTCTAAAATGCTGGAAGCGTATCCAAACATACCCCTCATCTATTTTTGTTTCCATTGTATCCATGGGTCGTGGACTGGGACTGTTTTCAGTGGTAACTGAACCATCCAGTGCAAAGGAACTGTTGTGGCAGGGACAAAAATAGTCGTTGCTTTGCTTTCGATAATCAATGGCACAACCCAGGTGTGGGCACTTAAGATTAAACGCAACCACTTCATTATTTTTGCGCGTTAAATAAACTGCACCGACCGGCACATCTTTGTATGTTGTCCAGGCATCTACCACTTTTTCCTGAACCACCTCAAACTTTGCGGGTGAACCATCTTCAGGCAACGATGCCAATAGTGCAACCTTGGACCATGGCACCTTTCCTGCACCTGCAGAACTTTTTTTAACCGGATCGAGCAGGGCTGGAACACCCGCGGCTATTGGAAATATCCCACATGCCGCCGAAGCACTCAAAGTGGCTACACGGATGAACTTTCTTCTGCTAGAATCCTCTTCTATTCCTTCGTTCATATTAAAATAGTATCAATCACCAAGCCTTTTGATTTGGCAAAGGTAAACAGGCAATTGCAAAATAAAAATTAAGGGAGAGGTGGCAAGGGAGGCAAGTCGCCAAAATCATCACCCCCACTGTCTGGCAAAGGAGGCAATCCGCCATCCTCTTCCATTCCGGGCAAAGGAGGTAATCCATTAGAATCCGCTTCAGTGGGCAGACCCGGTAGTGGCGGGAGAGGCTCATTTGCAGGGGGAGTCTCGGATTCATCCAGGCCGGGTAAAGCAGGCAGTTCATTGGTTGCTTCATCGGGGAAAACAGGCAAAGCTGGGCTGTCCACTGGCAGGCTGGGTGGATCGGCTGCCGGAAAGGCACTCTCTGAGTCATCTGCATTGGGCAAAGAAGGCAGTTCCTCTCCACTCACAACCTCAGATTCCTCTTCCATCGGGGGAAAACTTGGCAGATCGGAAAACCCATCAGCAGAGTCTTCAGGAGTTGGTTCAAGGATAGGATCGGGCAGGTCTAGTGGGGCAGGTTCGTCAAGCGGAACCGGAGCATCAAATTCAAATTCATCGGCTACTGTATTGGTATCAGGCACCGTAGGAGAATCCGTGAGATCAATATCGGGAAGTGATTCAATACTTTCAGTGGATTCAGATGCCTGAATGGGAGAAGGAGTTCCATCTGCAGGTAAGGAAAGTGGGGTTCCATCGGACCGCCAAGTTGCTTCACTGCCATGCCTGACACCGTTTGTATAAGCACGGACATACATCTTTTGCCCGTTTGGCCACCAGCGGGTTACAGAACCATGCCATCTACCCTCTCGGTAGTTTCGTTCGTACATTTTGATCCCGTTAGAAAACCACTTGGTGCTCTTACCGTGCTTTCTTCCATCCTTCCAGGATTCATCGGAGGAGATAAACTCTCCGCTTTCTCCTAGATCAACGATAAGGATTCTGCCTGTGAAAGGATTATTGCTGGCTTTAAGGTAAAGCAACCCGTAGCGGGAAACAAAATTGTCATCATATTCGTCCGCACTGACTTGGTAAGCATCATCGCTAGTTATGCCCACAAATTTTGAATCAACGGACGAAGGAGAATGAGAAGGACTACCAACCTTACGGTACCTGTTTTCGCACGAAGCAAAAAGAAAAAGGATTAAGAGTGAATATGATATTTGCCTTATCATTCTTTCATACAAACATTTGAAACGAAATTTGCAAGAGTGAAGGAAATGACGCCCTGATTGAGCACAAAAATACTTCAATCTTGATTTAAATGCCATTTTCGATCATAAACGATCGCAATCAATCATTTTCGATCACCAAATCGGAAGTTCCAGCCTAACAACAAAATCAGATTACACATGACCCTTGACCAATTACCCATCTATATACCAGCTATTGGGGCACTCGCTCTTTTGTTCACCTGGTGGAAGACACAATCCATAAATGCTATTTCAGAGGGATCGGAACGTATGTCAAAGATTGCCAAGAGTATACAGGAAGGTGCTATGGCCTTTCTACGTGCTGAATACAAAGTGTTAATTGTNTTTGTTATTGCCGTGGCAGCACTCCTGTATTGGAGCGGTAACAACAACCCAAACAGTGACGGACTTGTCGCGTTCTCCTTTGTAGTGGGGGCTTTTTGCTCTGGTCTGGCGGGCTATTTGGGCATGAAAGTGGCCACCAAAGCAAATGTTCGCACCGCCAATGCAGCCAAAGAAAGCCTGGGTAAAGCTCTTGAGGTTGCTTTCTCAGGGGGTGCAGTAATGGGGCTGGGGGTAGTTGGACTCGGTATTCTCGGACTTGGCGGGTTGTTTGCATATTTTAGTGATTATTTTGGTGCTTTTGAAAATAAGGACAATTTGGGTACTACCCTTTCTGTGCTTACCGGTTTTTCTTTCGGAGCATCTTCCATAGCCCTATTTGCACGCGTTGGAGGAGGGATTTACACCAAAGCTGCGGATGTTGGCGCTGACTTGGTCGGCAAGGTGGAAGCTGGGATTCCAGAGGACCACCCACTTAACCCCGCCACCATTGCGGACAATGTGGGCGATAATGTAGGCGATGTTGCCGGAATGGGTGCTGATCTTTTTGAATCCTATGTCGGCTCGATTATAGGAACCATGGTTTTGGGCGCAGCGATGGTTGCCGGATCTGCTAACTTTGCAGACTTCCTTGGCGGTTTGTCCCCTGTCTTTTTACCCCTTATTCTGGGAGCGGTTGGAATCATTACTTCGATACTGGGAACTTTCCTGGTAAAAGTAAGAGATGGTGGAGACCCTCAAAAGGCTCTCAACACAGGAGAATTTGTCTCATCCGGACTGATGATCGCAGCCTCTTACTATATAATTAACAAGTTCCTGCCCGAAAGCTGGACATTTGGGGAGAGCACTTTTACTGCAATGGGCGTATTTTGGGCTACTATTATCGGTCTGGTTGCAGGGTTGGCAATTGGTCTGATTACTGAGCACTATACTGGCACCAATAAAAAGCCGGTGAAGGCAATTGTGGATCAGTCCATAACCGGATATGCTACTAATATTATTGCCGGGCTTGGAGTAGGAATGATTTCCACCACTCTTCCCATTTTGGTCATTGCGGCTGCAGTTATCGGGGCTCATGAAATGGCAGGGCTCTACGGAATTGCGATTGCGGCTGTGGGCATGCTTTCAAACACAGGTATTCAACTTGCAGTTGATGCATATGGTCCCATTTCGGATAACGCCGGGGGCATTGCGGAAATGTCTGAGTTACCCAAGGAAGTCCGTGAGAAAACTGACAAGCTCGATGCCGTAGGCAATACCACTGCGGCAATTGGTAAAGGTTTTGCCATAGGATCTGCGGCTCTTACCGCCCTGGCTCTATTTGCAGCATTCACTGCATCCTTCAATCAAACACATCCTGATTCTACATTGTCTACAATTAATATCCTTGATCCCAAAGTAATGGCAGGTCTTTTTGTCGGTGGGATGCTTCCATTCCTGTTTAGTGCCCTAGCAATGGGTGCTGTGGGGCGTGCTGCTATGTCCATGATTCAGGAAGTTCGCAGACAGTTTCATAATATCCCCGCCCTTAAAAAAGCCCTTGAAGTGATGAACCAAAACGAGGGGAAGCCTAGCNCTGAATGGTCAGATGATGACAAACAGTCTTTTGATGAAGCCATCGACTCAGCTGAGTACGGAAAGTGTGTTGAAATTTCCACTCAATCCGCCATCAAAGAAATGGTTGCTCCCGGTCTTGTTGCAATTGCCACTCCCGTTGCCATTGGAATTGGAGGAGGTGCAACCATGCTCGGTGGTTTACTAGCTGGGGTAACTGTAAGCGGAGTTCTACTCGCCCTTTTTCAGTCCAATGCTGGTGGTGCTTGGGACAATGCCAAAAAAATGGTTGAGGAAGGCTACGAAGTTAATGGAGAAAAGCACGGCAAAGGCTCCGAGCTACACAAAGCTGCTGTGGTTGGGGACACAGTCGGTGATCCTTTGAAGGATACTTCCGGTCCTTCGCTTAATATCCTCCTTAAACTTATATCAGTTGTTGCCTTAGTGTTAGCCCCTTACATTACGATCGGCGGCCTTTTTAGCTAAACTCTTTCCCCGATTGAACGGGCGAACTTAGTCCGTTCATCGGGGCTACTCTTGTAGTAGGAAGTACCTGCAACAAATACATCCACCCCTGCATCCAGGCACTCTTCCACATGTTGGGGGCCTACCCCACCATCAACTTCGATGAGAAAGGAATGATTTTCAGACTTCCTGCGGGCAGATAGCTCACCTACTTTCTCTAGAACATATTCCTTAAAACTCTGCCCACCAAAACCAGGNTTTACGGTCATGCAAAGACATAAATCCACCTGATCGAGGTACGGAAAAAAAAGGTCCACAGGAGTGTCTGGGTTGATGGCTAATCCAGTTTTCAAACCAGCTGCACGGATTCGATCCAAAGCAGACTGGTGATCATACTCAGGTTCAAGATGGATGGTAATCAGTTCTGAGCCAGCATCAATGAAAGCATCCAAATATAAATCGGGCCGATCAAGCATCAGATGAACATCAAAGAAGAGTTTGGAATGGGGACGGAGATCCGCGACAGTTTGGGGACCGAAGCTCAAATTAGGCACAAAGTGACCGTCCATCAAATCGAGATGTATCCACTCCCGACCGTCGTTCTCCACTTCCATTAGTGAACTTCTTAAATTACCATGATCTCCTGCAAGAAGAGAGGGTGCCAAAAATTTTTTCATCATATAAAGCTATACCCTTTTCACCAAGCTTGATTCAATAAGGAAAGAGATATATTGGACGCCAGCCTCTCGGCGAGTGCCTGTAGTGCCATCGAATCATCCGGTACTTGGGAAATAGACCGAAGTAAGGAAGAATCGGCCCGCACATTTTCCTGATGCATACTGGCTCCACGCACATCATTAAGCTCGACTGTTGCCGAAATTCGAAGATTTAACCCGGCGGCAAGCAAAGTATCACCCGGGCGGTATGCTTCGGTGGAATCTTTATAATTTGTTAAAGTAACAATGAGAAAAACATCGGCATCTCCCGGACCGTTGGCCAATACATAAGAACCATTCCTTAAAATATTTTTGCGCAGTTCACGATCTACTTTTGCTCCAAGCAAAGGGGCCACAGAATCATTTTTAACCCTTATGTGCAAATGGGAGCCTCCGGATACGGGGCTCCCCATCTTGTAAGAACAACCAGGGAAAAGTGAAAGTAATATAAATACAGAAAATGCTTTCAGGAATATCTTACTCATTACGCAATTCAGCAACACGCACTTCTGCTTCTCTAGCGGCGGTAGACTCAGGAGCTGTGGTAATGGCTTGGTTATAAAATTGCAAGGCGGGCTGATTGCCCAGCTCTTTCCACCGGACTAAGAAGTATTTACCGTATTGTTCCACATACTTACCAATCTCTAATTTGCTTTGAGCTAAACTTTCCCGCATTTCATTTCTTCCTTCACGGGCAAGTTTTTTTCTTTTCAACGCTTCTTCTTTTCGTTCCTGAAATTGCTCTTGAGTTTCATCAGCTCCTCTTCGCGGGACTTCCTCAAAC
Organism: Opitutia bacterium; assembly: GCA_002686835.1. GTDB lineage: Bacteria > Verrucomicrobiota > Verrucomicrobiia > Opitutales > Seribacteraceae > Chordibacter. The sequence goes on from NYYP01000006.1 coordinate 34,608, forward strand.
AAGATTATGTAGTCCTCATAATAATGAAGTGCTTGCAGGGTCGAACCCTGATCATAGGAAGGGCCTGAGACAAAATTTTTGTGAATATTGCCTAGCATAAAGTATGATTTTTCGGCGAGGTAATGCTCGGGATAATAATTGACCAATCTTTCCAGTGCATCAACGGCTTCTTCATGCTTGTTGTCTTTAAGGGAAATTTCAGCAAGGACCATTAGGGCACGAGGTGCAAACTTGGGCCCTCTTGAAAGCTCGACGATCTGATTGAGTCGCTCTCGGTCCTCCGAACCAGAACGTAAGCGGGGAACAAAACCCCATTTTTTTGGCAAGTCCTCGGTGGCAATTCGCTCCGCAAGACGCATGAGCGAGGATGCAACGCGTTCAAAATCGTACCTCACATAGGCTTTGGCAACCAGTTGTAAATGATCAAAGGCCTTCTTCCAGTCTCCTTGCCTTTCACGAATCAATGCTGCCCTATAAATTGATTCGGGACCAATCAACACAGAATCTCCCTCAAAATCCACTATTAAATCACATCGGCGTTTAGAAAATTTCTCAAATAATTTGAGTGCGTCCGATAACTCACCAGATCTTTGCAGTTTAACTGCCTCGAGGAACCATTTGTGGGCTTGTTCATCTTGGTAAGGATCACGGTTTTTAATAAAAAACCCGGTTCCTGGAAATAGATATACTTTTTCCTCTTCGCCTTTCGTACGACCTCTCGGATTTGCCCCCAAATCGACTCCAGTTAAATGATAAAATGAAAATCCCAGTATAAATAAAATGAAAATCTTCGCACTCATGATTAGAATCGAACAAGGGTGGACGACCAAGTCAAGCCAGCCCCAAATGCAACCAGCAGGCAAAGATCATTGGGCTTGATTGTCCGTGAGTGGACNGCTTCGCTGAGNGCCAAAGGGATGGAGGCCGCAGAAGTATTTCCGTAACGGTCCAAGTTGCAGTAGAATTTCTCCAAGGGCACATTCAATCTTTGGGATAAACTCTCCACTATCCTCATATTTGCCTGATGAGGAATAATGTGATCAATTTCATCGATCGATATGTTGTGTTGATCGAGAAGTTGTCTGCAGGAAGACTCCATCACCCGAACCGCTGATTTGAAAATTTCTCTCCCGTTCATCTTTAAATAGTGCTTTCGCTCATTCACAGATTGCTCGGATGCCGGGATGGCCGAGCCTCCAGCAGGTTGGCATAACAAGGAAGGATTGGACCCATCTGCACCACAGTAAAAACCAAGTAGTTCTGGCCCCTCCCCTTCTCTGGAAAGTACNGCTGCACCTGCACCATCACCAAAAAGAACACAGGTTGTACGATCTTCCCAATCCATGATACTCGACATTTTTTCTGCCCCAATTACAAGAGCCTTGCTGTAACGNCCGGATGAAATCATCGCATCTGCGACATCCAGCGAATANAGAAATCCGGAACAGGCTGCTTCCAGGTCAAAACAGGCAACTTTCTTAAGACCAAGCTTATGCTGAAGAATACATGCAGTGGAGGGNAAAGCCATGTCAGGGGTAATGGTTGCTACCAGTACNAGATCAATCTCTTCAGGTGAAANCCGAGCATTTTCCAGTGCCGCTTTGGCTGCTTGCAAAGATAAATCACTGGTTGTTTGTTCTTTGGCTGCAAACCTTCTTTCCGCAATGCCTGTGCGAGTGCGAATCCACTCATCTGAAGTGTCCACCGTTTTACTTAGCTGCTCATTATCAACCACTTGATCCGGGCCATATGANCCAATTCCAAGAATGCGGGTATGAACATCTTTTTTCATATAATTTCAGATTTATTCTGCTTCATTACCATTAACAGGCAAGGGGCGGAGGAGATCGTTGGCACCTCTAATATCTTCCTGCATTTGACCAAGCATATCATGACGCACCAGATCTAGGGCAATATTAACTGCTCCACAGACATGATTACGGTTTGACGACCCATGAGCTTTAATAACATTTCGATTCAATCCCAATAACGGGGCTCCACCAAATTGCTCTGGATTTATGCGTTGTTTGAGGCTTCGAAAAGCTCCCATTGAAAGCAGTGCTCCGGTCTTACGAAGAGCATTACGTTTGAGCTCCTCATCCAAAAAACTTCCAATAAGTTTACTGAGCGACTCGCAAGCCTTCAGAACGATATTGCCAACAAAGCCATCGCAAACCACAACATCGACAACATTTTCAAAAATTTGAAAACCCTCAATCAGCCCTGCGTAGTTGATAATGCTGCCATCGATGTCCTTTAGCATGGCATGAGCCTCATGAATGAGCTCGTTACCCTTGCCCTCCTCTGTTCCAATGGTAAGCAGTCCAACTTTAGGTCTTACCAGTCCCAGTGCTACCCTTGCATAATTTGAACCGAGGATGGCATTCTGAACAATGTGATAGGGCTTAGGGTGAGGATTTGCCCCAGCATCCAAAAGAGTGAAATATCTTTCACGACCTGGCCAAATTGTGCAAAGAGCTGGTCGTTCCACCCCTTCAAGTGTGCGCAGCCTGATGGTTCCTCCGGCCATCAAGCAACCGGTATTACCACAACATAACATCGCATCTGCTTCCTCTTCTTTAAGGGATTGAAGAGCGAGTGCCATGGATGAATTTTTCTTGTTTTTTATTCCAGCAATTGGCTTTTCGTCCATTCCCACTACTTCAGGAGCATGGCGTATTTCATGATCTATACTCTTCCATTCGGAATTTTCCGCCAAAAGATCAGATAAATCATTTTCAGGACCGAAAAGCAAAAACCTGAGATTACGGGGAACAAATGATGTTGCCTTTAACAAACCAGCAAGAACCTCAGTTGGGCCTTTGTCTGCACCCATAACATCAACTGCCAGGGTGATGCGAGCCTCTGGACTAGCCATACAGAAGCTCTAAATAGAGGTTATACCTCGAGATCTAAAACTTGGCGTCCGCGGTATTCCCCGGTTTCGGGATTAACGCGGTGGGGACGAGAAAAAGATCCGTCCGGTTCTTTCACAAGAAGAGGAGCTTTAAAGCGATTAGCACCGCGACGCTTGCGACTGCGTTGCTTGGATTGTTTTCTTTTAGGTTGTCCCATAGTTCACACAGTAAATCATCCACAGTTCCGGTCGTCAAGAATAGTGTATGGAAGTCTCATTCCCGAACAAGAGAACTAACCAGCCAAACAATACACTAAAATTAGAATACCGAGGATGAAACGATACCATACAAACAAGCCAAGTCCATGTCTGCCCAAATACCCAACTAACCAACGCACTGAAAGTGCCGCAGATAAACCTGCAACCAAGCAACCAAAAAACATAGGCCCAAGAGCAAGGTTATCAATTAATGCCCTTCCCTGAGTCAGGGCTTTATAAACAGCAGCTGCCGTCAATGTAACCAGACCAAGAAGGAAACTAAACTCTGCAGCATTTCGCCTGGACAATCCGGCAAAATATCCTCCAACAATTGTCATCATAGATCGGCTGGTACCTGGACACATTGCCACGCATTGCAGTAATCCAATCATTANAGCATTTTTCCAACTAAGATCTTCAAGTTTTTTGCCCGCATCCCCATTTAAACCGTCCTGAGATTTTTTTCTATTCTCAGCCCAGTGCATCAGCAGAGCTCCCAAAATCAGTGCCAGTGAGACTGGAATCGCTCCAAATAACAGAGCTTCTATCGATTCGTCGAGCAAAGGTCCTAACGCCACCGCAGGTGCAAAAGCCAACAGAATGTTAATTCCTAATTTCTTACCGCCAGGGTCCAGCCCCAAAAAACCCATCAAAATAGCGATAATTCTTCGACAGTAAAGCAGGGCAACCGCAAAGATTGCACCAACTTGTATGACAATAAGATAGGCATTAATTGCATTTTTCTCCTTCTCTTGCAAATTAGACGGATCAAGCATCCATTCATTAGTGAGAATCAAATGACCTGTTGATGAAATAGGTAAAAATTCTGTTACTCCCTCGACGAGCCCAAAAATAAAGGCTTCGTGATAGCCAACCAGGGGCTCGGTTTTTTTATCAATCTCNTCCTGCTTTCCAAACGACTCTGCGGTTAGAATTAAAACCGAAACCACGAATGCGTATGTTATTTTTGATTGTAGACCCATTGCCCTTCTTTTACTTGATCATATAAGTCAATCGGGCAAGGTCATATGCGATTATTTGCCCAAAGGATTAAAATAACCATCTTATGAAAGTTTCCTTAAACGATTACAGTGAATTACTTGCTTCCGGATATAACCTGGATCGAAACCAAATTTCGCAGGTTGCGGGTCTCCTGATTGACAACGGTGTGGATGAAGACAGCAAGTGTGCCTTTCTAAAAAGGTTCTCTGCCAAAGGGGAAACCGATGAAGAATTTGCCGGGTTTGTTTCNGAGTTTCGAAAATTGGCTAAAAACCCCCAACTCGATGATTATGCGGACCGGGCAATTGATTTGTGTGGCACTGGTGGTGATCGGTCAGGGAGTTTTAATATTTCCACTTTTGTCAGCCTCGTTGTTGCCGCTGCTGGAGTTCCAGTCATTAAACATGGTAATCGTTCGATTAGCTCAAAATGCGGAAGTGCAGATTTGCTCGAAGCTTTAGGTATCCCCATGGAGACTGACCCTGAAAAACTTAATGCCAGCCTAAGTGAATTAAATTTTTGCTTTTTATTTGCTCCTTATTTTCATCCTGCTTTCAAATGTTTAGCTCCGATTCGTAAAAAGATGGCCGAAGAAGGCATTATCACAATGTTTAACCGCCTCGGACCATGTCTTAATCCGGCAACTCCTGCCCATCAGATACTCGGAGTATATGACCCTGTCTATCTTGAACAAATGGCACACTCCTTGGCTTCAAATGGTAGTAAATCTGGATGGATTGTGCACGGAATTGTCGATGAAAAAACCTCACAGCGGATGGATGAACTAACCGCCTGCGGGCCAAATCATATTCGCCCATACGGAACTGGTAAGGATTCAAAAATAACTTTGGAACCCAACCATTGGGGAATAGGCCGTTATCCGAAAAAAGACCTGAATGGAGGTACCCTTCAGCAAAACCTCTCGATCCTTAGAGGTTTACTAAATGGGGATGCACCCGCTGGTCTCCGTGCAACTATTATTATTAATGTTTCCTCCGCACTTTGGATTGCCGGAAATGTTGGATCAATTGAAGCAGGCATTTTGTGGGCTGAAGAATTACTTTGTGATGGAAGCGTTTCGAGATGGCTCAACAAAGCTCGCGAGCACTTTGCCAAATGAATCAATATTTTGGTACAGACGGGATTCGTGGAGCTTATGGATCCGAATTCATCAATGAAGCGTTTTCCTATAAAGTTGGGCAAGCAATTGGGGCTTACTTACAAAAAGAAAATCAGGATAAACCAATAGTTGCCATTGCCTCGGATACCCGCCCCTCGGGATCTTCCCTTAAAGAATCTGTCATTCTTGGACTCAGGAGCATGGCAGTCCAGGCAATCGATTATGGTGTAGTTCCCACCCCTGCACTTGCCTTTGGGGTACTAAAGCATGCAGCAAATTTCGGGGTAATGATAACGGCTTCCCACAACCCANCTGATGATAATGGAATCAAGTGTTTCNCNGCACAGGGAACCAAGCTTCGCTTAGAACAAGAGCTCGCACTGGAAAGTTTGATCGGACATGAACATAGCACCGCAGAACCACCAAAAGAGACTGAATACCGCTCCATTTTGGATGAATATCTGAAAAACCTGGAGACCTATTTTTCTGGTCTCGACTTATCCGGCTTATCTATTGCAGTAGACAGTGCAAATGGAGCGACTAGTGAAACCACTTATCGCATACTTGAAAGTCTTGGTGCCAATGTTTTAAAAATCCACCATGGAGATGGAGTGATCAACTCGGAGTGTGGTTCGGAAAACTTAAAATCCTTGCAAGCACTAGTACTCCAAAAAAAGGCAGATCTGGGCATAGCCCATGACGGAGACGGAGACCGCGTGCGATTTGTCGACGCCGAAGGGAAAGTTATAGAGGGCGATCAAGTACTCGGACTTATCGCCCGCCAAGCCCATCTGGAAAAAAACTTAAAGTCAGAGACTTTTGTTTCCACTGTTCATAGTAACAGCGGGGTTTTCTCATTCCTTAATGAGCATGCGATCCACTCATTAACTTCTGATGTGGGAGATCGAAATGTGTACCTCAAAATGCTTGAATCCAACAGCAACTGGGGTGGAGAATCGTCCGGTCATATTATATGCACAGACTACCTTCCAACCGGAGACGGATTATTTGCCGCACTCTATGTTCTTCGGGCAATGAAAGTACAATCCAAAACCCTCGCATGCCTTGCCAGCGAGGTCAAACTTTGGCCTTCATTATCAGGCTCATTTCCCGTTTCCCAAAAACCTGCAATCGATAGTATCCCTGATCTTTCGCTTAGTGTTGCCAGAGAAAAAGATTACCTTAATGAGGAGGGCAGGATTCTGCTGCGTTACTCAGGAACGGAACCTAAATTGAGACTTTTGGTGGAGGGTCAGTCACTGGAAAAAATTTCTGCCAGTTACCAAAGGATCAGTCTAGCCATTGAAAAATCGTTGTAAACTGCGGTACTTTAGTATCTAGCTGAACAATTATATACACCCTTGCCCCACCCTCGATGATTAAAGAAATTGCCATTGCTGATCTAGACCCGCGACAAATCAAACAATTGGATGCTGCGGATCGAGCTCTGTCGAAGGATGTAAATTATTCCCTGGAAATATATACTTCGATCCTAAGGCAAGCTCCCGGATGTTTAGAACTGCGCAAACATTTACGAAGTCAACAGTTCAAAATTTCAAAAAGTTCAAAAAAAGGGCTTGGGGCAATCATTAACAAGCTGACCAATGCCCCTTTCCTCTTCAAAGCCCAAACGAATAAAAGCCCTGAAGAAAAGATCTCTTCCGCAGAAGATCTAATTGCGAAAAATCCATTCAATGTCCCCGCACATTTAATGCTAGCAGGTGCGTTTGCGGAGTTGGAGATGACTGGCAGTGTGGTTTTTGCCTATGAAACCATTCGGTCCATCCAGCCGAAAGACCTGCAAAACCTTAAAAAGTTAGCCAATGCATATCTGGATGCGGGAGAGTCGGACTTGGCCATCCAAACTGGCAACGCGATTTTAGAAATCAATCCATCCGATGGAGATGCCGAGGATATGATGAAGCGTGCCTCAGTGGCTGTTGCAATGAACAAGGGGAAGTGGGAAGGATCTACAGACTTTCGAGAACAGCTCAAAAACAAGGAGGAAGCGGAAGCTCTTGAACAATCCGCAAAAACAGTAAATGACGCCAAGGGATTAGAGGCTTTGATCCGTCAGGCATATGAGAATGTAACGGCAGAACCACAGAATCTAAACCACTACCGCCAGCTTAGCGATTTATATCAAAAGTATGGCGATCTTCCCAATGCCATCTCGTGGATTCAACAAGCAAGAAAAGTGGATGCGGGCAAAGGCGATGTTTCACTGGAGGAAAAAGAAAGGCTTCTCACCTTGGAATATTATGATGGAATTATAGAACAATGGGAAAATGCTCTTGCTGCAGACCCAAACAAGCCCGAGTCAAAAAAAGGGTATGCAGATGCAGTCGCCGCCAAAAAACTATTTCAACGGCAACAGTTGGAGTCTCTGGTCCAACGTTACCCCAATGAATATGGATACCGTTTCGAACTCGGTTGCCTTTTGTTTGAGGAAGGCCAATTTGACGATTGCTTGCCTCATTTTCAATTAGCTCAACGAAATGCCAAGGTCCGGCTGGATGCCATTCTCTACCTAGGTCGTGCATACCTTAGCAAAAAGTTTTTTGACCTAGCCATTGAGCAGTTCAAATCATTGAAATCAGAAATTCAAATCATGGACGATCGCAAGAAAGATGCGGTTTATCAATTGGGTTGTTGTTATGAGTCAATGGGCCATGGGGAACTTGCAATCGAGGAATTCAAGTTAGTTTACTCCTCGGATATATCCTTCCGTGATGTAGCAGATAAAATCAACGAGTTTTACACTAATTAAAACTTTCCCATGGCGGAGAGGGCGGGATTCGAACCCGCGGTACCTTGCGGCACACCCGATTTCGAGTCGGGCACATTCGACCACTCTGCCACCTCTCCAATTTTTGATATTCATATATTTCTTACTATTTTCAAAGTGGCAATTCAATTGAGGTGATACAGACAGAATCAAATTGGTTAATTTACACGCTTGCCCGAACGCACCTGATGATTTTGGATATTGTGTAAATGTTTTTTAGATTCGCCCAATTTTCGACCTGCCTGCTGCTGTTATTTTCTTTGTTTGGTTGCAAAACATCACCAAGTGCAAAACTAGATTTTTCTGACGGCTCCTACGAAGGAGGAGTCAACAGCAAGGGAGAGAAAGACGGCACTGGCATATACCGGTGGATTGATGGCTCAATTTATGACGGGGATTATTCAAATGATTTAAGGCACGGGCGGGGGAAGTTTCTTTGGGCAAATGGAGAAAGCTACGACGGGGAATATCTCAAAGATAATCGTACTGGCGAAGGAATTTACTCCTGGCCAGATGGCTCATCTTACCAAGGTGAGTTTTTATCGGGCAACAGACACGGCAAGGGGCGCTTTCAATCTGCCGACGGCACCCTCTATGAGGGAGAGTGGTTCGACGACTTACAACATGGCCAAGGCACTTTGCATTATACAGATGGGCGGCAAATGAAGGGAGTTTGGCGCCAAGGAAACCTTGTTGCCAAACCTGCGGTTCTGCCAGCCAGTTCACAAAAGCCTCAACTTCCCAAGGTTTCTCTGGAAAAGGCAATTGAAACAAAACCTCCCGCCGCCAAAGTTACAGAGCGTGTTGAACCGGTTGCTGAGGAAAACCCTGCACAGCCTGATCAACTCAAACCCGATGATTCTTCTACAGCACCACCGGACTTGCCAAATTCATCCCTCCCTCCCGACAGGCCGAAAAATGATCCTCCCTCGGCTGGGGTGCTAACGAATGACAGTTCCCTAACACCGGTTTCTGAGGCACCAGAAGATGTGCCAGTCGAAGTTGAGGAAGATTCATCAGCGGATACATCTCCTGAAGCAGATTCTGCCCAAAGCGATCCCGACTGGACTGGTACCGTTGCTGAAGCAGAAGCTTTTTTTATTACTGAATTAATTGATGGCATTGATACTGTCCGCTTACGGACTAATGGTATCCCTTTTTCAGGGAGAATGAGGATTGTCAACCCCAGCGGACTGGCACAAGGGGAAGTCAATTTGCTCAATGGGCGCATGCACGGAGAAGAAATTTTTTACGACAATTCAGGCGAAGTTGTGGAAAGAAATTTCTGGGCGAACGGACATCCAATCGGTCAGTAAGCCAGCCTCGTTACCCTATCATTCAAAAATAGGAAGCATTTTGTACACGTGAATGTTTTTGCATTCATCGATGTCATGCCCATGGATAGAATATTATTCTATGAGCAACACTTCTTCGTTACCTAATAAGTCCAGCCAGCTGGAAGTACCTGAACTTCCATACAATCCACAAGAATACCCCCGCGAAAACGCACGCCATTATGTATCTGCATCAGATGAAGATATTAATGAGATGCTGGCAAAGGTTGGAAACTGCGAATTAAAAGATCTCTTCGCTCATCTTCCTGATACGATAAAGTTCCCAAAGAACCGGATGCTTCCCGATGAACTCACATACGAAGATGCCTCCCAACGATTGTTTGAAATTTCTAGAAAAACAAATTTGCTAACCTCTTTTATTGGTGACTTGCTCCCCGTGTGGCAGGTTCATCCTATCGTAAATGAAGTTGCTCAACTTCGGCCGCTGAGCACATCATACACCCCTTACCAGCCAGAACGAAGCCAGGGCACATTGGTCACCCATTGGATCTACCAATGTGTTCTCTCTGCACTTACCGGTTTTGAGGCGATCAACACCTCATTGTATGACCGCTCTGCGGCTATTTTTGAAGCGGTCTGCTGTGCCCGTCGGTCCCGAAAGCGCTCGGGGGATGTCTTGCTAGCTCAATCTCTTTTTGAGGAAGATATTTCCTTCCTCAGCACCCATGCTAAAGGGACTGATCTTAGGTTTCAGTTTTCTCCTTTAGACCCTGCAACCGGGCGTCTTGACTACAATCGGCTGGAGCTCTTTCTAAAAGACAATCATGCCGATATTTCGGCATTTGTATTTCCCCAACTCAATGGGCTTGGTTTACTCGAAGATGTTGACCGGTTGTCCGACTTTGCCGCCCGTTGGGAGATTCCATCTATCGCAGTGATTGATCCTATGCTGCTGGGCACGGGAGGGCTCAAACCTCCTACCGACTTTGGCTCAAGCGGAGTGGATTTTATTGCCGGAGAAGCACAGCATCTGGCCATACCTCCGTCCTTTGGAGGTCCGGGACTGGGTCTTTTTGGGTGCCGTCACAACGACAAATCAAAAAAGGATCTTCGGAACACTCCTGGGCGTTATATTGGACGAGCCAAGGATTCTCATGGACGGGATTGTTTTGTGATGGTCCTTTCGACCCGAGAGCAACATATCCGAAAAGAGAAAGCCACTTCCAATGTTTGTTCAAATCAAGCTTTTTTGGCTACCATTGCCGGTGCTAACCTACTCGCTAAAGGTGAAAACGGACTCAGGCATTCATTGGCTCAGGCACTGAAATCCCGTAATCAAGTTTCGGAATGGATTCGCCAACGAGAGGGCATAGAACTTGCCTATCCCCAGACCCCTGCCTTCAATGATTTACTTATCTCAGTAAGTGATGACTGTAATTCTCTCTTAGAGGATGCCAGATTGCACGGCTTACACCTGGGTGTGGAAGTTTCAAACCGTCTTAATGGGGACAATAGAAAACTTTACAAAATCACCTTTTCGGACATTCATGATGAAGCAGCACTGACTGTCCTCAAAGACTTTATTTTCGAACAGTTTCCTGCATCTTCAAACATTCAGGATGAAATTGCTTCACCTGCACATCTGCTCAGAGATGGGTCCGCCAACCTTCCCAGCTTTTCCCACGATGAGCTACTCAATTACTATGAACAGTTGGCAAATTTAAATGTGAGTCCAGACGATGGGTGTTACCCACTGGGTTCATGCACGATGAAATACAATCCCATGCTTAATGATTGGGCAGCAGGACTGGATGGCTTTTCCCGGGTGCATCCCCAATCGCCAGAGGCTGATGCGCAAGGCCCGTTAGAGGTTCTTTATGAAATTCAAGAATGGTTCAAAGCGATTACCGGCCTGGCAGGGGTAACCACTCAACCGGTTGCCGGAGCGCAGGGAGAACTAGTGGGTTTAAAATTATTTCAAGCTTACCACAAATTCCGTGGAGAGGAGAATCGAAAGATAGTGCTTATTCCAAAGTCTGCTCATGGCACCAACTTTGCCACTGCTGCAACTGCAGGTTATGGTTCCGGTATTGTTTATTTACAAGCCAATGAAGAGGGAATGATTGATCTGCAGGACTTTCGGGCAAAGATAAAAGAGCATGGCCAAAACCTTTGTGGTATCATGATCACCAATCCCAACACTTCCGGCATTTTTGAAAAGGACTTCTCCCTGATTGCCAAGGAAGTGCACCATGCCGGTGGCCTTGTTTACATGGATGGAGCGAATATGAATGCCATCGCCGGCATTGTGGATTTGGCAAAGCTTGGAGTGGATGCAGTCCATAACAACTTACACAAAACCTGGACGATCCCACATGGAGGCGGAGGACCGGGAGATGCCATTGTGGCGGTCTCAGACTGCTTGGTTGATTTTTTACCCGGGAAACAAATCAAGAAAGATGAAAAGGGAAACTTCCATTCTTTCATTCCTTCTCGAAGCATCGGTATTTTTCATCGGAACTGGGGAAATTTTGGTCATAAAGTTCGTGCCTATGCCTACCTTTTGCGATTGGGCAACGAGGGGGTTCCAAGGATGTCATCCATTGCTGTGCTTTCTGCCCGTTATCTGTTTGAAGTTCTCCGTTCTCGTTACCCTACCCTTCCTGCCCGTGCGGGAAAAGCGCCTCGGATGCACGAATTTATTCTCACGCTTAGCGATCAAGATTTCACGAGACTGGAAAATGCAGGTATTCCTAAAAGCCAGGCGATTCCTCAGGTTGGGAAACTTTTTCTCGATTTTGGATTTCATGCCCCAACCGTTGCTTTTCCCGAGATTTTTGGATTAATGATCGAGCCCACTGAAAGTTACACAAAGATGGAACTGGACCGTTTTGCCGATGCGGTGGTAGCGATAAAAGATTTAATAGAAAATTATCCGGAAGTGGTGGCACATGCGCCCCACTTCACACCGATCGATCGAGTAGATGAGGTATCTGCCAATCGTAACCTTTGCCTGGCTGAAAAACTAGACCATCTTCCCGCTCTTCCCCTAAACCGAATCCAGCCTCGGGTGCTTTTAGAATTGGAAATTGAGGAAATCAAAAATCGGATACTTCAAGTGCACGACCTTCCTTGCTAGTTTGGTTTGACCTTATTATATTTGCGAACATTGTAATAAGAATGTCTGAAAATCCCTCTCCCCAACCCCTCGTCTCAAAGAAAGGCATATTAATTGACCTCGGATTAACAGTATTGTTTTTTCTTTTCATGCGTGAGGTGTTGATCCCACATGTTCCCTCCCAGGATCCCCTGGCTGTAAATATTGTTTCAAGCATGACATCCTTTTGTATGTCTGGTGTTTTCTGGTTAGCTGCCGGGATGTTTAGGGTGACACTGGTGGATCATATGAGGAATCAGTCAGAGAACGACTGATTTCACCTTTCTCTCTGTATCCCTCCAAAGCGTGGCGTAATTCGCCTCTTGGAGTACCCTTTATTCGGTATCCGTCCTCGCTAGTTTCTTCTTCCATTAATTCTCCCTGGGCTTTTAACCGGGCTACCAAATCATAGCGGTCAAAGGGTATCAGATATAATAATTCCCCAGATTCTCTGGAGAAGATCTCTTCCAATTGAGCAAGTAAGTTTGAGATCCCGTCGCCTGTTTGTGCACTAATGAAAACGGATTGATGAAAGATTCTTTTTGCCTTCAGTTTCTCCAACCCATTTTCCAATTGGTCGATTTTGTTGTACACGGTGAGAAGTTCTTTATCCGCAGCACCCAGTTCAGCTAAAACCTTAGCGGTGGTTTCCATTTGTGCCTCATATTCAGGATTTGACAAATCCACAAGGTGCAAAATTAAATCAGCAACGAGAGCCTCTTCCAGGGTTGCCTTAAAGGAATCCACCAACCTATGTGGCAATTTTCGTATAAATCCAACAGTGTCAGTCAGAACAACTATTCTGCCTGAGGGAAGTTTCAGCCTCCGACTGGTGGGATCGAGAGTGGCAAATAATTTATCCTCGGAAATAGCATTGGCTCCCGTAAGTTTATTGAGCAAGGTTGATTTACCCGCATTAGTATAGCCAACAATGGCCACGGATGGCAGGGGTAATCGTTGCCTTCGTGACCTTCCCGTCTGTCGTTGTTTGGCCACCAGGACAATTTCTTTTCGTGTGGCTGCTATTTGGTCCCTCACCATTCGTTGGTCTAGTTCTATCTGTGCCTCTCCTTCCCCTCTTTGAGTTACCCCTCCACCACGTTGGCGTCCCAGGTGTGTCCATGCTCGTCTTAACCGGGGCAGGGAATATTCTAACCTGGCGAGCTTCACTTGTAGCTTTGCTTCTTTGGTCTGAGCACGTTCAGCAAAAACGTCCAAAATAATTTCATGACGATCAATCACCAGGACCTGACTCTCTGTTTCCCAATTTCTTTGCTGAGCAGGAGAAATTTCATTGTCGAAAATCAGTACATCCGCCTGGCATTCTTTTATTTCCCTTACAACATCATCCACTTTTCCTTTTCCGAGAATAAAACGCGGTGAAGTTTTACGAATACGAATGACCCTTCGACCAATCACAGCAATTCCCAAATTTCGTGTCAGCTCGTCCAATTCGTCCAAAAGTGAATCTGCTTCAGAGCGATCCCTTTCCGAACGAATACAGGAAATTAAAAACGCTCGCTCAACTAACCTTGGCTTTTCTTTTACCTCAAACACAGATTGTCATGCCATGGCATTAAATAAACAGGGTCCGACTGCTGTCGCAACCGGACCCTGTTTGAAAGAAGAATCCCAAAAACTTGGAATGATTAGACTGCAGCTTGCGCAGCTGCTAAGCGGGCCGTTGGCACACGGAATGGCGAACAACTAACATAGTTCAATCCAATCTGGTGGCAGAAGTGCACGCTGGATGGATCACCACCATGTTCTCCGCATATACCCAGCTTGATACCCCTACGGGCAGACTTGCCTTTCTTTACTGCAATCTCCATAAGTTGGCCGACCCCAGTCTGATCAACGCTAGCAAATGGATTGGCCGCAACCACTTCCAGTTCGGTGTAATGGGGCAGGAAACTTCCTGAATCATCACGACTCATACCCAGGGTGGTTTGGGTAAGATCATTGGTACCAAAACTGAAAAACTGTGCGGTCTTGGCAATTTCGTCAGCCACTAGTGCGGCTCGCGGAATCTCAATCATGGTGCCGACAAGGTATTTTACTTTTTTACCTTTGGCCGCAAATACCTTCTTGGCAGTTTCGTGAATTACCTCCACTTGCAATTCGAGTTCCTTGGAGAATCCCACCAAGGGGACCATGATCTCCGGATTGACCTCGATTCCACTTTCCTGAACAGCCAGGGCAGCTTCAATGATTGCCTGGGTTTGCATCTCGGTGATCTCGGAGTAGGAAATACCCAGACGGCAACCACGATGTCCAAGCATGGGGTTAAATTCATGCAAGTCTTCAACCCGGCGCTTGACTGAAGCAAGGCTCACTCCAAGCTTCTTGGCCAAATCTCTTTGAGATGACTGGTCGTGTGGAAGGAATTCATGCAGTGGTGGGTCCAGTAAACGAATCGTAGCTGGGCGACCCTCCAAGGCTTTGAAAATTCCGGTGAAATCCTTGCGTTGAAAAGGAAGTAACTTCTTTAAAGCTGCACGACGGTTCTTTTCATCATCAGCTAAAATCATTTGCCGCATTGCATCGATTCTGTTCCCTTCAAAGAACATATGCTCTGTGCGGCAAAGCCCGATTCCGCTTGCGCCAAAAGCTACGGCATTAGCAACCTGAGAGGGCGAATCCGCATTGGTACGGACATTCATCTTGGTCGCTTGTTCGCACCAGTTCATAAGTTTGGAGAAGTTTTGAAAATCCCTGCTTTTCTTGGGATTCAATTTCTTATCAATCAAAACCTGAATGATTTCGGAAGGAGCGGTTTTCAGCTCACCTCCAAATACTTCTCCAGTGGTTCCGTTGATAGACATGAAATCACCTTCCTTGAAGGTTTTCTTACCAACCTTAACCGTTCTGGCATGATAATCAATTTCCAGTTCTGCTGCTCCACATACGCAAACCTTACCCATTTGGCGGGCAACCAAGGCAGCGTGAGAGGACACCCCTCCGCGTGCGGTCAAAATTCCCTCGGCAGCAATCATTCCTCGCAAGTCTTCCGGTGAAGTTTCCTGCCGAACAAGTAAAACCTTGCCTTTTTTGGCAGCCTCAACCGCCCGCTCTGCATTTAGGCATACCCGCCCGGATGCCGCACCGGGACCAGCCGGCAATCCTTTGCAAAGAGTCGCGGCAGCTTTTTGGGCAGCGGCATCAAAAACAGGTGACAGGACTTGGTCAAGTTGGTCTGCAGGCACTCTTTTAATTGCGGTTTTCCAATCAATCAATCGCTCCTTTACCATTTCGACTGCAATACGAACGGCAGCAAGTCCAGTGCGTTTGCCATTGCGGGTTTGGAGCATGTAAAGCTTCTCCTCCTCAATAGTGAACTCAAAGTCCTGCATATCCTTAAAGTGCTTTTCCAGTTTTTTCTGCACTGCCAATAATTCCTTAAATGGCTTGGGCAGTACTTTTTTAAGTTGAGCAACCGGCCTGGGTGTACGCACGCCTGCCACCACATCTTCTCCCTGAGCATCGGTCAGAAATTCACCATACAGTACTTTCTCGCCGGAAGCAGGGTCCCTGGTAAAAGCCACCCCAGAACCAGATTTCTTTCCAGTATTTCCAAAAACCATGGCCTGCACATTGACTGCAGTTCCCCACTCAGCAGGAATTCCATATTTGCGACGGTATACGATGGCACGATCATTCATCCACGATCCAAAAACTGCCCCCACTGAGCCTTCCAATTGCTCCCATGGGCAGATCGGAAAATCTTTTCCAGATCGTTTTTTAACCAGTGATTTGAAACGGTGTACCAATTCCTTCATTTGCGAAGCAGAAATTTTGGAATCATCCACCTCCCCTTTTGCATTGGGGAAAATTTCCGCCTTAAATGTCTCAATCACTTCTTCAAAAGGATCGTGGTCTTCCGAGGGAAGTTTTTGCACACCCATAACCACGTCGCCGTACATCTGAATAAACCTGCGGTAACAATCCCAAGCAAATCTTTCATTGCCGGAAGATTTGGCCAATGCCTCTACCGTTTGATCATTCAATCCAAGATTTAAAATCGTGTCCATCATTCCAGGCATGGAATCACGGGCACCTGAACGAACGGATAGAAGGAGTGGTTTTTCCAAGTCTCCCAACTTCTTGTCCAACTGCTTTTCCATAAGCTCAACCGATTGCCGGATCTGAGCATCTAAACTTTTGGGGTAGGATTTCTTGTTGTCGTAAAAATAGGTACAAACTTCAGTGGAAATGGTAAATCCTGGAGGGACGGGCAATCCGATTCTGGCCATTTCAGCCAGGTTTGCCCCTTTACCACCAAGCAGTTCTCTTTGCTTAGCATCTCCATCTGTCTTTTTTCCGAAATCGTAGACATATTTGATGTCTTTGGCTTTAGTTGCCTTCTTGGCGGGTGCTTTTTTTGCCGGCTTTGCTTTAGCTGATTTGGTCTTCTTTTTTTGGGCCATTTGTGAGTAGGTAGTTTTATGTTTAACGACGATACAAATTCTGGTGTGAATTAAATATCGAGTGTGGGAATAAAATGATAAATCGTCGAATATCTAAATATTTGAGCCGCTTGTCAATGGATCACTTCCTTAGCCTAACTACCCCGGTCCGCTAAAACCTTGATCATCGGATGGATCCTGCTCCCATCATTCGCAAGATCGGCATGCAGGATTTTCAAAATTATGTTGTACCTGAAGATTACATGCTAGCCAAAAAGCAGCTTTTTCCACAAAGTTCATCAACCTCTTTAATTTAAATTTCAATTTTTAGCATTCCCAATTTCTATGACTCCTCCCCCATCATCTGAGGAACCTCAAACCTTTGGACAGCGCTTCCGCGAACGAGGACTGATCGGTGCATTGGGAAATAAAAACTCCACCAAGAGCGACCCCAATAAAATGCATTTTCTGGAACATTTGGAAGCCATGAGGTGGGTGATCGTCAAATCGGTAATTTCATTTATTCTCGGATGCGTGGTTGTTGCAGCTTTTCTGGACAACTCGGTACGACTCCTCCAGCGACCCCTGGTTTCAGCGGTTCAGGACTTTGGAAATCTCTCTATTGATTTACAGGCTGCCGGACTTTCCGAATATCAAACTCAGCTTGAAAACCAAGGAATTGAGCTGGTTGATTTAATTCATGCAAAAGAACAGGATTTGAAAAACTGGGGAATCGCAGATCCACAGCACCGACTGCGTCTCCTGATCCATTTTGCAGGGGGAAAAGACCGTAATCTTTTACAAGTCATTCGTTCATATTCCCCTATTTTTATTGCGATGAAAATTTGTTTCCTGGGGGGACTGGGGCTTTCTCTTCCCTTTATTCTTTATCACATCGGCGGGTTTGTTACCCCCGGACTAACATTAAAGGAGAAAAAAATCTTTTTCCCTGGATGTCTCGCCGCAACCTTTCTTTTCTTAGTTGGATCCGGGATGACTTATTTTTTTATCCTCCCTCTATCCCTGGCCTTTACCATCGAGTTTTCCTTTAATGTTTTGGGCCTGGATGTTTATCGTCCAGAAGCCGGGAATTATTACAGCACCGTAATTTGGATGACCTTTGCTGTGGGACTCGCATTTCAATTCCCACTCGTGCTTCTCCTTTTAGTACGTATTGGGGTGCTTAGCGTTGGTACACTCCGCAAAAGCAGGAGGTTTGTTCTGGTTATCTTGATGATTTCTGCGGCCTTGATTACTCCTGGTGGGGACCCTGTAAGTCTTTGCATCCTCACCATCCCCTTGTATTTTCTTTTCGAACTGTCCATTCTTATAGGTGCTCTGATCGAGAAGAAAATTTCCTCATCTGCGGATAGTGGAGAAAAGGGCTCTGGAATTACTGGTTCAGTTTTCCTTCTTTTATCCCTTGTATTGCTGGGAGGAGCTGGTGGATGGCTCTATTTAAACTGGGAAAAAGCAGAGTCATTCTTCCTGAACCTATCTCCCAGTGCCGAAACGGGTGCTCGTCCCACAAAGTCTCAGCCTCAGTCAAAAAGCCTACCTGCTATCGATTCGGAATCCTTTCTTTTGGAGCTATCCCCCATTGACCTTGAACGGGAAGATAATTCCTCGGTCTCTCCTGATGCAAGAATCTATCGTGCGAGAATACGGGAATAGATCACCTGACAATCTTCATTTAAATATTTGATCTACCAATTATTATGCCCATTGGGGAACCGGATAAAGTTAGGCTGGACCGCTGGTTATGGTCTGTAAGGATTTTCAAGTCCCGTAACCTGGCAACCGAAGCCTGTAAAAAAAACTGGGTTAAATTAGATGGTCATCCAGCAAAACCATCCAAAGAAATCAAAGTGGGAGATGTTATCACCATTAAACTTGGACCCTTACAAAAAATTGTTTCGGTTGTAGGTTTAATTGAAAAAAGAACATCCGCGGCAAAGGCTGGAAATTATGTTGCCGATTTAACCCCACCCGAAGCTTACGAAAAAGCCAAACAAGCAAGGCTACATCTTGCACCACGCATAGTAAGCAAAAAGGGTATCGGGCGACCAACCAAAAAACAGCGTCGGGAGCTGGATGATTTTCTCTATCCTGAATCATCTGATAAATGAACAATATTTGGCTCACTCCTCAAGGCCTTGAACTGTTCCATCTTAAGAAGTTTCTTTTCGTGTTACTTCAGAGAGATTTTAGTAAGTGGGATTAGTGATTCATTTCCTTTCCTCCCTTCTTCATACAGACCTAAACTACAATCGACCAAGCTGATTCTTTTTCCCGCAAATAAATTGTAAAAGGTTCAAAAATTATCAGGAGTAAATTCTACCCGTCTGCGAGTTTGGCGCAGCTGGATACCCGAACAAGAAAAACCTCTTGCCACAACCCCATCCCAAAGTCATTACCATAATATATGAAGAAGTCCTTGGTTCCGTGGTTGTTACCACTCTCCCTTTTGCCTCTTGTTTCCTGTATTCATACCGGGACATCCAGTTCTGATCATCTTTCCTTCTCGACTGATCAAACCGTGATGCTTCACTGGTTGGAAATTGATAATGAAGGGATTGTGCGGGAGGCCGAAACCGACGGCAATGTAACCAAGCAACAAGACCCGTTTAGCGGCAAGGCAATTGAAACTTTTGAGCAAAGTCCGACTAAATCGATTTCAACCTGGAAAAATGGCAAGCGGCATGGCACCACTATCGAATATTTTTATAACGGGCGGAAACGCACATCAATTGTCTACAAAGATGGCAAACGGCATGGGCCATCTCAGGAATTTCGTATTACCGGAGAATTATGGCGTGAAGAAACCTATGATAATGATGCATTATCAGGACCAAAATCTGAATGGCATCCCAATGGCGTAAAGAGTTTCCAAGTCGAGATGCGCGATGGGATTGCCCACGGAGAAGCCAAAGAATGGTATACAGATGGAACTGAGAAGTCTTCCACGATTTATCGGCATGGTTTGAGGGAAGGACCATCTTCTGAATCATACCCAAACGGCCAACAAAAGATTGGGCTCTTTTACCAAAAAGACAAGCAACACGGTCAGCGGACCATTTGGTATGAAAATGGCAAAAAACGTCTCTCTGCACAATTTGTCGATGACATGATGGAGGGGAATTCAAAAGGTTGGTTTCCTTCAGGACAGCAACAGTTTGATTACAATTTCAAAAATAATTTAGAACATGGAGTTTGCACTGAATGGAATGAAGATGGTGAAAAAATTTCTGAAATTCGGTTCGATCATGGAGTGCCGGCACAGGATTTACTGACCGGCCAAAGAATTGTTGCACCAGAGCCTAAAGCGACCGACCAAGAATCATCTGCCAAAGAAGAATCAGAAACCACCGTAGAATCTGGTCTTGATAAGGTCGAGCTACCTCCAATTCCCACAACTGAACAACCAGCAGAATCTAAACCGAAACCTGCTAAAAAAGAAATGTCTCCCAAGAAAAAGAAAGATGCTCCCAAACAAGCATCCGCCAAGAAGGCAAAAGACCCCAAGCCTCAACCAGTGTCAGAACCTCCTGCCCCACCTTCTCTTCCTGAACCGCCCCCAGTGACCGTGCCCGAAGTTGTTGAAGAGCTCCCTACCTCCAGTGCTCAACCGGCAGATGATGTTCTTCCACCACCACCTCCTCCTCCGCCTCCTCCACCATCCTTTGACCCCTTTGGAGATTTACCTGCGATTGAAACAGATGCCGATGTGCCACCCCCAGGTTCTTTGGCCCCTTCACCTTCTGCTGATGTTCCAGATCCTGCACCTTTGCCTGCCCCTCTGGATCCTTTCTCGGAGCCCAATCAAATTAACCCACCCGGGTTGAACCCCTTTAGTGAAAATCCACCAGTTAACCCATTTGAAGATTCTCCGCAACCGGCTGGTGCCACTCCATTTGCCCCTCCTCCTCCTGCTTTTGATCCTTTTGATTCCCCTCCTGTTCCTTCGGAAGCAAACGCTAGTGTGAATGATGTGC
The DNA here is from genome assembly GCA_002686835.1 of Opitutia bacterium. Classification (GTDB taxonomy): domain Bacteria; phylum Verrucomicrobiota; class Verrucomicrobiia; order Opitutales; family Seribacteraceae; genus Chordibacter. The sequence goes on from NYYP01000006.1 coordinate 55,486, forward strand.
CACTCGGAGATGTCTTTGGTGCTCCTCCCTCTCCCGGTAGTGAAAACGATACACAGGTACCTCCATTGCCTGAAGTACCACCTCCACCGCCTACATTTGACCCTTTTGAAAATTAACCCTCTCTACCAAAATTTTAAACGGTCAAGGGCAGAATGAATAGAATGGCAGCCCGGCAGGGACTCGAACCCCAACTAAAGGTACCAAAAACCTCTGTGCTACCATTACACCACCAGGCTAAAGTAAAATCATACTGCCTTTTAGAATTTTAAAGTCAAGGAACTACATCATAAGAATCCATCATGGATAAACCAAAATACAGACGTATTATTTTAAAAATTAGTGGAGAAATTCTTGGCAACCGAAATGCAGGAGAACCTATCTTCGCCGAATCTCTTGAGAAAATTTGTGGGGAGATAAAAGCTGTCTCCGATATGGGAGTGGAAATTGGACTGGTTGTCGGGGGTGGTAACATTTTTCGTGGACTTCAGGGGGCAGACAAAGGAATTGATCGTACCACTGGAGACTCGATGGGCATGTTGGCCACGGTTATCAACGGACTCGCCCTAATGGACCGGCTTGAGAAGATGGGGGCTGTCGTTCGGGTACAGAGTGCCATCCCTATGGATAAGTTGGCTGAACCCTACATTCAACGACGGGCAATCCGGCATCTTGAACGGCAAAGGATTGTTATTTTTGTCTCAGGTACCGGCAATCCCTATTTTTCCACCGACACCACAGCTGCCTTACGTGCCAGTGAAATCTCAGCAGATATTATTCTTAAAGCCACCAAGGTTGACGGAATTTACGACAAAGACCCTCACAAATTTGATGATGCCCAAAAATTTTCAGAACTTTCCTACATGGAATGTTTGGAGAAGCGACTGTCTGTTATGGATTCCACTGCATTTTCTCTTTGTATGGATAATCGTATGCCCATACTTGTCTTTGATCTTCAACAAGATCAATCGATTCGCAAAGCCGTATGTGGAGAAGCAATCGGTACAGTTGTTCGTTAATAACGGCTCTTACTAAGTCTACCTAAATCCCACCCTAAAAATTATGGAAACCGAAACAATCTTTATAAAATTACAGGAAGACATGAAAAAATCTGTGGATCATGTCTTGAGCGAATTTGCAACCTTGCACACCGGCAAAGCCAATCCATCCATGGTCGAGGGAGTCACAGTTGATGTTTATGGTTCTACGATGAAATTGCGCGATGTTGCCGCAATCACTACGCCAGATTCAAGAACCATCCAGATACAGGCATGGGACAAGGGGACGGTGGCACCAATCGAAAAGGCACTGATTGATGCCAAGCTTGGTATAAATCCGGTTGTCACCAGTGAACTCATCCGTTTGCCCATTCCTGAATTGAGTGGGGAGCGCCGTGAAGAATTATGTAAGATGGCCCAAGGTTTTGCGGAAAATGGCCGCATCGGCGTGCGAGCATCTCGTAAAGACGGACTCGACTCTCTCAAATCATTGCAAAAAGACGGTTTACCAGAAGATGATTTTAAGCGTGCCGAAAAAGAGGTACAGAAACTCACTGACGACATGGTCAATCAGATAAATCAGGCATTATCCTCAAAAGAGTCGGATTTACGACAGGTCTGAAATAAAAGCCACTAACCCATGGCAAGGGGGTTATCCAGAAGGGTTGAGATTGCCTAATCATCATTTTTGGCATCTTTTGGTAAGTTGGTGTAAGTATGATGAAACGAGTGGTGATTAAATTGGGAACCGGACTTTTGTCTGCAGGCAATGGAGAAATCAGGGGAGAAAGAATTTCACAAATATGTTCGGGCATCGATTTGCTCAGGGATCAGGGCTTAGATGTAGTTTTAGTTAGTTCAGGCGCAGTCGGTCTAGGAATGGGAAAGCTTGGCTTGAAGGTACGGCCAGATGATTTATCATTACTCAGGTCTTGTGCATCCATTGGGCAAAGTGAGCTGATGCACGCCTGGAAATCATCCCTGAGCAATCATGGGTTTCTAGCCGCACAAATCTTGCTGACCCGGGAAGACTTTAATGAACATGCCCGATCCAACAAAGTAAAAGAAACAATTGATACCCTACTTGAAAAAGGTGTGGTTCCAGTAGTTAATGAAAATGATTCGGTCAGCGATGATGAACTAAAGTTTGGGGATAATGATGTCATATCTGCTCTTCTCGCCTCGCTATGCCAAGCCGAACTTCTAATCATTCTAACTACCGCTAAGGGCTTAATGACCTCACTGAGCTCAGGAACACTCGTTCCCTTTGTATCCGAAATTAATTCGGAGGTAGAAAAAATGGCTGAAGGAACCACCAGTTCTACAGCGGTGGGGGGCATGGCAACCAAAATTGAAGCTGCAAAAATAGCAACAAAATCTGGATGTGCCGTTTTTATTGGAAGTGGCGAAAACCCTGGACGGCTCCCTCAAATTATTGAAGGTCAGGCCGAGGGCACTTTTTTTGCTCCTGCAGGGCTCCCTTTAAACCAGCGAAAAAAATGGTTGGCCTTTTTTCCAAGCCCCAAAGGGTCAATCGAAATTGACGATGGTGCATGCCAAGCAATTTTGGAAAAAGGGGCCAGCCTTCTGGCCAGTGGTTTAGTTCGGTTCAGTGGGAATTTTGGCCGGTCTGAGGTGGTATCAATTCTTGACCCTAAAGGAAAAATCATTGCCCGTGGAATCTCCAGATTTGCGAGCAATGAATTGGATAAGGTTATCGGACTGGACAATGATTCGGTTCTCCAAATTCACAGCTGGAGCAAAAAACCAGAAGTCGTACATCGAGACTTTCTTGCACCCCTTTTAAGCAAAACAAATTCAGAACAAGCTTAGCAATGTACGACTACGAAGATGAAGAAGACGATTTATTCGGACCGCCTCCCCAAGCCGCCAAACCGTCCGCCAATAATGGAATAGATTTCGAGAAAGAATTAAACAACGATCAATATTTAGCTGTTACTGCACCTGATGGACCGGCCCTTGTTCTCGCCGGGGCGGGATCAGGTAAAACAAGAACCCTGACCTATCGGGTAGCTTATCTTCTTGAACAGGGAGTGCCCCCTGAATCCATTCTGCTTCTCACCTTTACAAACAAAGCCTCCAGGCAAATGCTGGAACGGGTGGAAGAATTAACCGGTGTCGGCAGCCATAGATTCCTGGGAGGTACATTTCATCATGTCGGCGGCCAGGCCCTGCGTTTATTTGGGGATCTCATTGGATTGCCCAGAAGCTTTACTATCCTTGATGACGGCGATTCCGATTCTTTGCTAAATGAAGTAATTCGAGAAATTGATCCTGAATTCTTTAAGGCAAAAGAAAACCCCAAGGCCAAGCCCATCAAAGGACTGATTAGCTTCGCCAGAAATGTAGGTAAGGATGTTGAGGAAGTCGCTCTGGCACGCTATCCAGCGAACCGTGAATTAGTCTCTAAAATCGATCAGTTTTTTGATGGATATACCCGGACTAAACTGGCTCGCGGCCTGACAGACTATGATGATCTGCTCGTTTTCTGGCTCACTCTTATGGAAAAACATCAGGAAGCCAGGGAATATTTTCAAAACAGGTTTTCCCATGTGCTAGTCGACGAGTATCAAGATGTTAATTCACTGCAGGCAAGTATCGTGGATCAGGTCGCCTCAAATCATCAAATTATGGCGGTAGGGGACGATGCCCAGTGTATTTATACTTGGCGGGGGGCGGACCTCGACCAGATTCTTTCCTTTCCTGAGCGGCACCTAGGTGCAAAAATCTTTAAGATCGAAACCAATTATCGAAGTTCTCCGGAAATTCTTCAACTGGCCAATGGAATTTTAGAAAATAGGACCGCGGAAAAGAGTTTCAGTAAGGAATTAAAAGCATCCCGTCCTCACCATGATCTACCCCGTGTGGTCCCGACCCTGGATGCATACCAGCAGGCAGACTTTGTAATTTCAAAAATCGAGGAACTTTATAACTCGGGAGCGGAGTATGACCAGATTGCCATTTTATACCGGGCCCACTACCACGCGATGGAGTTGCAAGTCGAACTATCACGGCGAGGGTTGCCATTTCTCATAACCAGCGGGCTGCGGTTTTTCGAACAGGCCCATGTTAAGGATTTAGTTGCACAACTCCGGTTTGTCGCAAACCCAAAAGATACCACCGCATTTTTACGCTTTGCCTGCCTACTTCCCAAAGTGGGGGAGAAAACTGCAATCAAATTACTCAAGGTTGCCCAAAAGTTAGCCCAAGACAAATCCACTTCTGTATGTGAGGTTTTGGGCGAAGTTCAGGTCCTTAACAAGGTGCCAAAAGATGCGAAAGATGACTGGGCTTCAATGTCTGAGACTTTACTACAAATCCATGAAGTTGCCTCCAATTCCTCACCATCGGTAGTTGTCGAAGAAGCAACCGGAGGCTGGTATCAGCTATATCTGCGTTCCACCTATGAAAATTGGCCCAGAAGGGAAGAAGATTTGGAAAGTTTAGTGGATTTTGCCACAAAGTACGATTCCTTGGCAGAAATGCTTTCCCAATTGGTTCTTTTAAGCTCAGAATCAGGTGACCGGGTAATCAGGCAGGGTGAGAGTTGTATTCGCCTCTCCACGATCCATCAATCCAAAGGTCTTGAATTCCCCCATGTGTTTATTATTGGTCTGGCAGATGGACTCTTTCCCAACAAGCGTGCCATTGATGGAGAAAGTGACCTGGAAGAGGAACGTCGCCTTTTTTATGTCGCATCCACCCGCGCTGAGCGTTCCCTGCATTTACTCTACCCCACCCTGGCTAATCAAAAGGGTACACCTGTCCGATTGATGCAGAGTAGGTTTATCAAGGAACTGCCAGAATCACGCTATGAACTATTGAATGTCCATTCTCATTATGGGCATGGTCGTCAAAAAACATACGCAAATTCAACATGGAGAAATTTTGGTGGTAATTTTCGTAGGTATTGATGGGTGCCTGAACCAATCTTAATCAAATCTGACCAACCCCAAGGACCGCCAGCAAAGCATGGCGCAATCCATCCGTTCTGGAAACTGAATCAAAGATTGATAAACTTCTAAATCGCCCTTCCATTGATTGGGAGAAATGCGATGCTCAACCCAGCGTTGTAAATCTTGCTGGATGGACTGAACACGCTCAATAGTCTCCCCTTCGAGTTCGCTACACATGATTGAAGCACAGGCCTTGGCCAAAGCCGATCCTTCCACCTGAGTTAAAATATTTTGTAGAACATTGTTTTCAGTCCTGATTTGAACACGGCAGAGATTTCCCGTTTTGGGACTCTTCCATTCCACCACATCCGACAGACCTTCAAGGATCCCAGACCCATATGGATTGCGGGCGTGCTCCTCTAATATTTCTCGCAGAAGACTTTCGTCTCTTTTCACTCAAAAAGAATTTTTCCACATCATCGACTCAACCGGTAAGGAGGATCGCCGGTTGTACTTTGCCGATACCTTGCTTGAGTAATCCACCTCTACCTCCCCTTCCACCAGAAAATAAATCAATTGGCCAATCGGCATGCCTGCATAAACACGCACCGGTTGAGAGACCGAAATTTCCAGGGTCCAGTGATTACAAAAACCCACATCGCCTTTCCCGGCAGTTGCATGAATATCAATTCCCAACCTTCCCACACTGGATTTACCCTCCAAAAAAGGCACAAACCTTCTTGTTTCAGTATATTCTAAGGTAGACCCTAGGTAAGTTTGCCCGGGACGAAGCACAAAGCCCTCCTCTGGGATGTTGAAATGTTCAACCTGATTATGTTTTTTTGCATCAATTATCTCGTCGATATAACAAGCAAGGTGGGGAGATAAATGAACGTCATAACTATTGGTTCCAAGACACGAACGATCATAGGGCTCAATCACAATGTCCCTACACTCTATGGCCTCAAGAATAGCTCCATCGGAAAGTATCATAATTAATTTGCATAATGTTTAATTAATCCGGGTCAAAACAAAGCGACCCCGGGAAATACCGGGGTCGCCCAATGAATCCTTATTTTGCAAGGAGTGCTCAGACTACGCGGCTTTTCCCTGGAACGGGTGCATCATATCCACCCGCTGCATTGGGCTGAACAGGGGCCTCGCTATCCCAACTGAGAGAATCGATATTCGGGCAAAGTTCAATTTTAGAACTAAGTGCCTGGTTCCAGCTAACTTCTTTCCCGGAGTATGTCGCACAACGACCAAGTATATTGGTCATCGTGCTCTTGGCTCCGTACTCTCCTTCGTTGTAAACTTCTCCCTTGGCCAAGGCATCAATCATATTGAGTTGTTCTTGCTGATGACCACCAACTCTCTTGCCCGCATAACGCCAAGGGTCTCCTGCTTTTGGGAAAATTTGATGACGACTTAGTGCACTGTAACCTTCAGAACCATGGATATGCTCTGATACATTCTGCCAACAATTACTGATGTGACGGCACTGGCTGTACATCCGGAAGCCATCGGCATACTCAAACTCCACAAAATGATGGTCGTAAATTTCTCCATGATCTTTCCAGTCCGGATCGTTTGCAGGATTTCCACGAACTTGACGACCGCCATGACCGTTAGCCTTGATCGGGTACGCACCCTTAATCCAGTTTATGATATCAGTATTGTGAATATGTTGCTCCACAATGTGATCACCACATAGCCAATTAAAATAGAACCAGTTGCGTACTTGGTACTCCATTTCATTCTGGCTGGCCGTTCTTTTCTTTGTCCAGACTCCTCCACTATTCCAAAAAACTCTGGCATAATTTAGCTCACCAATGGCACCGTCCTGTATTCGTTGTACGGTCTCAATGTAGTTGGTCTCATGGTGACGCTGCAATCCAACTGTAACCATAAGGTTTTTCTTTTTGGCGATCTCATTAGCGGCTAAAACTCGACGCACACCAGCTCCATCAGTAGCCACAGGTTTTTCCATGAACACATGTTTACCCTTATTGACCGCATGTTCAAAATGTAAGGGACGAAAACCCGGGGAAGTGGTAAGAAGAACCAAGTCAACATTGTCCATTTCCATTACTTTCTTGTATGCATCCAAACCCGCAAAAATGGTATCATCAGTAACTTTTAATTTATCCTCATGACCAACATGCTTAAGATAATTCTGGGCACCTTTGGCAGTGTCCATAAAGGCGTCCGCCAGGGCAACACATTCAGTTTTGTGTGGCGAGTTCATCACCTGAGCCGCAGCCCCTTTGCCACGCCCCCCACATCCAATCAAGGCAAAACGAATTACCTCCTTACCCTTACTTTCAGCGGTAAGAACATTGGGGAAAGAAACGGCGGCACCAGCTAAAGCAGCGGATCCCATGAATTTTCTTCGACTAACTGAATCTTGATTACTCATTATCTTTTTTTGGGTTATTGTGGTTTTAATACTACTAAAAAAATTTAATTCACTTTTTATTTTTCGGCATAGGCAAACTGTCAGAGGGTCCGTCCAGTTCACCGACTGACCAACGAATACCAGCTAAAAAGTGCTTAAGCAAAAAAGGTGTCCACCAAGACGATTTGTTATGACCGAAATTTGAATAAAACACCCTGCCCTTTCCGTATGATTTTACCCATGACACAGGATAGTCATGGGTCGGGGATTTTCCATTTATCCCGCTTTTATTTGCGTCCAAACTTATTAAAACCCGTAAATTTTTCCGATCATACCCTTTGTATTGATAGATCTCATCGGAGAAACGAAAGGTATTGGAAGAAAAACTCTTACACAATGGGTGGGTTGGGTCCTCCACCGTGAATGGCCAGGTTCCTCCAGCATTCCACGGATGTCCATCAAAACAGCCCCCCACCATCTCAGTATACTCTTTCCATGTGGGCATTCCCGCATCCGATGCTCCGTGAAAACCACTAAAGCCTTTTCCCTGTTTAATGAAATTCAACAAAGCCTCTCTTTGCTCCAAAGAAACAAACGCTTTCTGGACCCGGGTGGTGTTATTAAAAATTATACCGTCATATTGCTTAAGATTCTCCTCACTAAAATCACTCACATCGGATGAGAAATCGGGTGTAAAAGCCTTCGTTTTTTCAGCTAGGGCACGCAAAGCCTTAACCCCGGTTGGGATCGATTTATGGGCAAACCCACTGGCTTTAGAGTAAACGAGCACCTTAGCACTTGAGGTTGCATTAATAGGATTCAACCCTGTTAATGCTTTTTGAATCCTATTTAGTTCAGTATCTGCATAGACTGATGCCACGGTAAACAGGCAAACAATAACTTGCGAAAGCAATATACTAAAAGTTCTGAAATTCATAAAAAACCTTACCTTTTCATAAAAAAACATATCCAGGCAAGTATGAAGCCCAGGAAAATGAACATTATTTTTGAAGGGCTAATTTGCCCTAACTCCCACCCTGGCACTCTGGGCAGGTGCCAAAAACCTCCATCACATGAGATAGATCCGTGAACCCATATGACCGGCCCACATCTTCAAGCTCCTCGCCAATACATAGATCCACCCGCTCAGTACGACCGCATGCCCGGCAAGTCAAATGGTGGTGATGCCCATGACCATGGGAAAGGCAATAAACCTTGGTTCCATTTTCTCGTACTCCCAATTGGACAACTCCTATTCGTTCAAACTGTTCCAGGGAACGATAAACGGTGACCAAGTCGCAGGTAGCAGATTCGAGCTTAGAATGGGTCTCTTCGGCGGACAAAGGATTTTCTGCCTTAGCTAATACCTCGAGCATTGCTTTTCTTTGCTTAGTCAGACGCAGACCGGATTTCTGTAAATTGTTTAGGGACTGATCAACCAATGAGTTTGCCATGATGAACCCTTCTATGCTCATAGGAAAATTCATTTCCTGCAAGCATGAATAGACTTCATCGTTTGCCATCCCCAGCTGGATAATTTATTGGTTTTCGGGTGTTACCTTTACTTCTAGATCAGCCATTCGAAAAATGGAAACTCGGACAAGTTCCTCAATACCGCTTGGAACAATTACGCCACTGGATCTTTGATCAAGGTTGTTGTGAGTGGAAGGATATGTCTAATTTACCTAAATCCTTACGGGAAGAATTGTCGAAGGAATGGGACATATTACCCATGGAATTACTCCGTGTACAGGGCTCGGCCGATACCACACGCAAATTTCTCTGGAAACTAAGGGATGGTCATTTGATTGAGAGCGTGCTTATTCCGGCCACTGAGGGAACCCGTGGCATTCGTTCCTCTCGCATGACCCTCTGTGTCTCCACGCAGGTTGGTTGTGCAATTGGCTGTAAATTTTGTGCCAGTGGGCTTGATGGACTGAAAAGGAATTTGAGCACGGGCGAAATTGTGGGACAGATCCTGCTGGCCCGTAATCAGGCAAAGAGAAGAATTGATAATCTGGTTTTCATGGGAATGGGCGAACCTCTAGCCAATCTGCCCGCACTACTGCCTGCTTTGGACCAAATCCTTTCCCCCAAAGGGTTGGGGATTGGAGCCAGACATTTAACCCTTTCCACCAGTGGCTTAGCTCCAAAAATTATCGAACTCGCCAAATATCCTGCACAAATTCGACTGGCCATTTCATTGCATGGTGGAGATGACGAAACACGTCAAAAAATCATGCCAATTAATCAAAAGTTTCCCCTTGAACAACTCTTGCAAGCCTGTGAAAAATTTATACAGGAGCGCAAGAAAATGATCACCCTGGAATATATTCTTATCGAAGGGGTCAATGATGATCTTACACAGGCTGAACTCTTGGTGGCCCATGCCAAACGGCTCCGTGCCAAAATTAATTTAATACCGTACAACCGGGTTGATGGACTTGAATGGAAAAGACCTTCCGTGGAAAAAATTAGGGCATTTCATCGAAAGGTGGAACAGGGAAAGCCTGCCAGAGTTACCTTACGCATGGAAAAAGGCCATGACATTGATGCCGCCTGCGGACAACTGCGTTTACGTGAATCGAAGAATTCCAACATATCATGAAAATGGATGGCCATGTCCATCTGATTGGAGATGGCTCTTCAGGAAGAAATCGATGGTTAAGACGTTCAGGCCTGTTCGACCGGTTGACTGAGTTTTTTTTTACAAGGCAAAACGGTCTATCAAGCAGAAAAAGTGGTGCCGGTCTTGATCAAGCCTATGAAAATCACCTCATCGAGCTGGTTAAAGACTCTTCTCTTGATTCGGTTCTTTTGCTGGCCATGGACTATCCCCATGATCCAGACGGTTGCAAAATTAAACATAAATGTAAGTTTTTCGTTTCTAATGACTGCGTACTTGAGTTAGCAAAAAAATACCCCTTTTTCGTTCCCGCCTGCTCCATCCATCCGGCCCGAAAGGATGCAATTGAAGAACTTGAACGATGTGCTCAGGCAGGGGCCAAGGTTTTAAAGCTTTTACCAAATTGTCATAATGTAAACTGTTCCAATCCTCGCTACCGTCCATTTTGGGAAGCAATGGTCAGACTAAATCTTCCTCTGCTTTCACATACTGGTGGTGAATTTTCAGTCCCTGTTTTAAACGAAAGATATGCCGACCCCCGGATTCTTCGCCTGCCCCTTGAGACCGGTGCAACCGTAATCGCAGCTCACGGAGCAGGTAAATCAGGCATTTTTGACCGTGACTACACCCAGGAACTGATAGGTATGATGCAGTCCTTCCCCAGGCTTTTTACTGATAACAGTGCTCTAGCCAGCCCAAATCGATGGCGAACCATTCCGGCACTCCTTCAACCAAAGGTTCAGACCCGGGTAATTCATGGAAGTGATTTTCCTGTGCCTTGTGGTGGGTTTGGTCCGTGGGCGGGAAAACTCCTTTCATTCTCAGACTACCGAATTTCTCGAAGTATTAAAAATCCATTGGAGCGTGATATCTTTCTAAAAAGATCTATGGGTTTTGGCGAATCGACCTTCTTTCTGTTGTCCAAATTACTCGGTTAGTCAAAGTTCTCACTCTCATAAACTTTCACTTCATTAAGGCCTGACCTCTAAATTGGCTACAATTTCCTTAAATGAACTTCACGGATTTTGGCTGTGGTATCATAGGTTGAAAAGCCCAAGGGTACCGACATTTCAATCTCGCCTGTGCGCATCCCAACCTCTCTGCCTTCCACATTACAATCTATGAGCTTTTCACGATCTACCCAAAACTTAAAATGGGTATCGGTTACCTGCAGTAAACAATCATACCACCGGTTGGTTATAAACCGGTAAGCATTAGCGGTTTCATTTTCCGATGCGTCAAACCCGTCGATGCATGATATACCGACAAGGGCACCGCCCCAACCTCCCAAAATTAGGGTTGCGTGACTTGTTTTGTAAGGAAAAGTGAGTGAACCAAAAAAGTCGGTCCCCATTTCTTTTTTGGCCCTCCATCGAACCTCGTAGTTGGAACTTGGCAAACTCTCTCCGTGCCAATGAATTCCTGTCAAAGCGATTCCAAACTCCAACAACACGCTCCCATTTCCATCCAGACTAACCTCTCCCCTGCCGGCATAATCGGTAATTGTCCAATCACGCAAACTCTTTCCGTCAAAAAGAACTTTTTCCCGATTTTCTCCAAAAGAAATCCCAGTAAATGCCAAAAACAAAATAAGGGACTTAAAAATTTTCACCAATGAATTTTAAAATTTATAAATGATCAAAGTGAATAGATAGTTTTATTTCGGGCGCTCAATCACTTCAACCTCATAACCTTCAGGAGCATCGACAAAAGCGAATACCGAACCGGATGAACTCTTTGTGGGACCATCACTAAGCTCGACTCCAATTGAATTCAAATGCTCTTGAAACGCATCCATACTCTCTACCTCGAAGGCGAGATGCATTAAATCTTCCTGTACTTGGACTGGTCCAGATCCTGGAAAGTGGGTGATTTCAATCTCTTCCTCGCTGTTCGGAACCGATAAAAATGCTAGTTTTGAACCCCGGGGTGATTCATGCCTACGGGTTACCTCAAGACCAAACACCTTCCGGTAAAATTCGAGGGTTCTTTCTAGGTCATTTACCCGCATGCGGGTATGTAAAAATTTACATACTACCATAGTGGGATAAAAAGCCTATTTGCGCCTCATATTGGGAGAAACGCTTTTTATCTTGGCCGCCCCACAGGCATTTAGAGCTGCCAGGGGTGCTTGCCAATTTGCGAGAGGATCCGTCCATATATGTACCACAAAATCCTCTCCGTGCTTACTTTTTTCACCTAATAAATACTGCTTAACATCTGGAAGATCAAGGCTCTCAAGTGCATTGCCCATGTAGTTTCCGTCAACCCGCACAGATCCATCTGGCTCAATTTCTATGTGTGACTCTGGCTTGGGCTTGTTATAGCTGCTGGGTGCTGATTTTCCAGGCAGAATAGCGGAGAGCTCAGCCTCAGGTTGTTTAATCATGGTAGTTACCATAAAATAGATCAGCAGAAGAAAAGTAACATCAATCATCGGAGTAAGATCTACTTCATCGACATCATCCAAAATCTTTTTAAAAGTATCCATATAATTGAATAACTATTCTGCAGACTTAAATGCAGCAAAGACTACATTCGATTGCCCACCCATCAGTACTTGCTCGTGGACATCATTTAAAACAGAAGCTGGAATATCAATGTGGTATCGCAAGAAAACTTTCCAAGTTGGATTTCTGGCTACTGCTACAGAGACCTGGGACATGTCAATGGGTTGCTCACCCCAATAAATCATCTGCCCCATCGATGGATCATCATCCACAGAAATAATAGTTCGAGAAGGAGGGGATTCAGGGACTTTTGCATTCGATGCAATGCCTAGCTTTGGGTCGGATAACTCGACATACTGCTCTGAAACTTGTTGAGCAACAACCATGAAGAATACAATCAACAGGAAAACAACATCGATCATCGGAGTAAGATCCGGCGAATCATTGGTGTCTGGCACTTCAAATTTTGCCATATTCTAGGGGAAAACCTGACCGTTAATTAATCAAGGAATAAGACCGCTTTACTAAGCAGGCTCTGGCGCAGCCTCTTCATAAGCTGCTTCTTCATAGGATTCGTCGACTCCACCTTCGGCGTCAAAACCGCCACGGGCTGCCCGTACTAATGTAAATACCATTTCACCAGTTACCTGGTTAACTTCGGCCGCGATATTGCCAAACTTCGTTTTGAATAGAAAGTAGGATACCAAACATGGAATGGCAACTACAAGGCCTGCCGCAGTAGTCCATAGAGCACTTCCAATATTGCCGGCCATTTGTTTGCTTGCTTCCCCGCCCATTCCCGCACTTGTAAGGACCGCAAAAGCTCCAATCATACCAACAACAGTACCAAGCAAACCAACCATTGGGGCAATCGACCCAACTGTATTAAGCATGTTAATCCAGGTAAATGGACGAGACATGTGCAAAGCGGCATTTTCATCCAGTCCCTTTTCAATTGCCTCGATATCGAGTTCATCATCCTGAATTCTTTCAAGACCACCTTTAAGTATGGAAGTAACCGGTAATTTGTATTGATCACAAAGAGACTTGGCTCCCTCTATATCCAATCCTTTAACCGCATCCATAATGGGGTTCAGGACATCGTCCTTAATGAAAGCCTTTCTGCGAACAGCAATTGAATTGAAGATGATCAAAGTTATTCCGGCAATGATTAGCAACAGGAAGACGATAAAAAAGGTAGGACCCAAATTACTCCAGGCTGCAACAAAAAGGTTGCTGTCTTGGGCCATTGCCTGATTGACCAACATGCTGGGGGACAGAGCAGTAAAAATTAATAAAAGATAGGCTGGTATACGTGAGGGACGAATTTTCATAGTTCGGTGCATTGCGATTTAGGAATTAGAAAAGTAAGAATATCGACTTAGGTCAATGAGGATTTGTATTCTCAGGTTTGCGGAAGGTTAGCCAAACGTTCCGTGCTGATTTTTTCCCATTTTGTTTTGGGAAAAAATACTTGAACCTGATTGTAAACATTTTTTGCAGCTTCTTGAAGCTCAAGCTTTTCATAAGCATCTCCGGCCATCATTAAAGATTCGGGCAACCAATCAAGCCCGATCCGGGCATTAACAATCCCTTCAGTAACTTCCAGTACGGATTGCCGGTAATAATCAGCAGAATTCATCTCATCCCCTCTTGCTTCATATTGCCTGGCGTATTGTACCCGGATTAAGGAACGTAACAACTTATACAGGGAGTATTCATTGGTGTTACGGGAGGGAGGTTCTTCATCTAATTTTTTAAGGCCCTGCACAGCAGAATTAAACATTTTTCCGGCAGCCTCGGCATACCTTTTATCTTTGGCTGCTGCAGGGGCATATATCTCGTAAAGTTTTACATAACAATATACCGGCCAAATTTCCAAAATTTTGTTGTAAGGACTGTTCGGATCTTTTGCAACAATTGGGCTTAAGCGAGTGTACTCGGCAATAGCTTCAGCATATAGACCTTGGGATCTCATGGAATCAGCCAGCCTGAGATAAGAGGCATGGTCGGAACTGTTATCCCGAATTGATATTCGCTTCAATAAGGCTTGGGATGCCTTGGCCGAATTTGGATTGGCCGCAATCATTTTTCCACACAACTCCAACGCAGCCTCGGAAAAATCACGGTATCCATATTCGTCAAGTCTAGCTAAATTTAAGCGTGAAAGAAGATAAAATGCCTCATTAAACTGCTCCATTCCAAGCAAACCTTTGACATAAGTTAAGCAATCATCATGGATGGCCAGGTACTGAAAAGGCATATCCAAAAAGAGCATCACTTTGTAAACCTCAGGTCGTAAAGCCGTTAAAATTCGTGGGTCATACTGCTCGTTTGCGAGATAATTCAAGTATGTCTTTGCATTTCTTGACCAAGAAAATTCAAACTTTTCGATATTTTGTCTTTGCAACTGACGAAGTTCGAGCTCGAGTCGGCCAGAACCCTCCATCTCTGCGTAGACGATTCCTCGGGCAGCATCGATGCCCAAAAGGTTCATTTGCTTATTAACCGCTGACTTGAGGTATTTTACTTTTACCGGTATTTTCCCGGCATATTTTTTAAAGTAGTCTTCTGCCATCGCAATTGATGGCAAACAAAACAAGGATGTTAGAATTATCCTTATAAAAAGATATTTTAAATTTCTGATCATTGGTACCTCCTAAGCCAGTCATCCCGTCTCTTTTCAAGTCGATCGACCTGATTCGACTTTCCTACTTTTTCGTAACAGGAAATGGCTTGATCGAAAGCTTTCTCTGCCCATTTCCCAGACGAAGCATAGCGGGATGTCGTATCATCAAAGTGGCGAGATGCACCGTCATAATCACGAATTTCTTTAAGACACTCTCCCATCATGTAGGAACACTCCCCCTTTAAATTCATGGAACTTTCATCACTGTCTCTTGCCTCTCCAAAGGATGCCTGAGCCAACAAGAATTTTTCTTCATCTTTATTCGCTTTACCAAGCTCATACAGGGCATATCCCTTGCGCAACCTGGCATCGTTAGAATTTGGATGCCATGGGGCATTGGTTATGGCCGTATCATAGCTACCAGCTGCATCAACAAAATCACGGTTCTTATCATGGACTTGGCCAATAATATAATTTGCCGAGAAGAGAAGTTCTCCTTCCGCATTTGGAAAAACTTGAACCAGCCTTTCCATTGCAGCCACCGCATCGTTAAGAGAGTTTTGGCTAAGCATCTTTTCGGCCATCCAGACGAGCACACTGGGGCTGGCTGCCGGAAACTCATTCGTTTGGGGATTATATCCTGAACCGATCCTCGATCCGATACGGTCTAAGTTTGCTCTCATCCGCAACTCCAATGTTTTCTGACCGTTTGATTCTGCTTCCTGAAGCATTGTTGCAAATGCTTTGGAAGGGGACAAATCCTTAGGGAAACGCGATTGTAGACCCTCATATTTTTTCAGGTAACCTTTGAATTTTTCAATATGTGCAGGGTTATTAAATATTCCTCCCCGATATTTGACGATTTCCTCATAAATTTTTGGATCCATCCCCTTGTACTGGGACGATAAAAAGGAAAGGCTTTTTCCCCGGTCCAAAATGATTTCCTCGATGGTTCCGGAGACTTGTTGCTCAATCCCTTTACGGTCGGTGTAACTGAATGATACTGATTCTCCTGGATTTTGAAGCTTGCCCAAAACATCCAATGTCTGACCAAACTTGTTTTCATAGTGTTGATATTTTTCACAGTATTTTTTGAGGATATCATCCACCCCAAGATTGGTTGGATTGTTTCCAAATTTACGAATATCCTCAAAGTACAACTTGAGCATAGCAGATGGCTGTCCAAGTTTCTCTTTGGCAAACCCAATCTTTTCAGTGGCCTTAGCCACTTTTGCACCATCAATTGAGCCAAACTTTTCCATGTATTCGGAATACAATTTTTCTAACTCCTGATAACAGGCACTGGCTGCACCATCGTATACTTCCTCAAATTGCAATTTGCCATCCCCATTTAAGTCGTGATCAGTAAAACTGAAGGAGAATGAATCTCCCATATTTTTTTGATAAGATTCAAACTCTGCTTTTCCCACGCATTTGTCCGCATCCTTATCAAAGCTCAAAAGGTGATTCACCAAACCTTCTGGGTTTTCACCAACCCGTTCGAGCAATCCACCTTCATTGGAAGTCGAATCAGAGATCAATCCAATCTCCTGTGTATTTTCGCGGACCTTCGCATAACTGGAACGGGCTTGGCGGATTTGTTGAATAGTAGGCTGTGCATCCGGACCTAATCCACTGGTGGCTAAATCACCCATGCTTAGGTATACTTCAGCAACAAGTTTGTCTTCCGGGAAAAGGGTTACAAATTGCTGAAATAGGCGAATTGCATTTGCGTTGTCTTCTGATCCCTGAAAGGCAACCGCCAAGCGAAACATGGCTTGCTTTGCATATTCCTCGTCTGGAGAATATCTGGCACTGGCCCCACTTGGCCATGAACCAACGAGATTTTCACCACCTGAGGCAACTGTTCGTCCCGACCCAGCTTTTGTGGTTATTTTCCACAAAGAACCGTTGGTCCAAAGGAAATAAAGTCCGTTGGTGTATACCGGGTGATCGTTCATTTTGACCATCTCCATCTTTCCACCATTATCTTCGTAAATAGGCAAAAACACACCATTGGGATCAGGAATCTCCACGGGCTCTGTGTCCGCCTCCACCGGTTCCACAGCCTCAGGTGGAGGAAGGTTTTCAAGTTCCTGATTACTGATATTATTCGCTTCTGCGGATCCATCGAAGGCACCAGCAGCATCTTCCGCTGGGACAGGTTCTTCACCACCGCAGCCCCAAAGAAGGAGTATACAAATTAATTTGGGGGCAATCTTTGCTGGCATATAGACAAACTTAGTTGTTAAAAAATGAAGGGCAGACAATGGAAATAGGTTCATAATCAATCCTCTTCGACAGCAGCCTCATCCAAAGGCAAGCCATTGATACTTACTCCAACAACAGCCCCAAGAAATGGCTTGGCCGCATCATAATTACCACTCGCCAGGAAAGCCAGTCCACTCATGTAATTTACCCGCCCCATAGACAGAGTTCCTTGAAGCTCTTTTTTATTGGCATAACCAGCGGTGGGATTGAACGTTCCATTTTCAAACCCGGCAAATTTCCTGAGTAACTTGTCGAATTCTTGTCGCTTAAAAAATTCTGCACCCATCATACCGATGAATTCTCGGGAGTATTTGTGCTCTGGCATGACTTCAAGAAAATCGTCACATAATTCAAAAAATCTCGCCTGGTACTCATCTGCCTTGGTTTTTGCTGCGGCAGCCCGTTCCTTGTCAACAGTCGCAAGAGATGATTGCAATTCTTCAACGATACCCATCTGAGTAACCGCCTCTTTACGATAGGCATTAGCCATGATGAAAGTGACATCCGGCCTGAACTGAACCAACTCTTTATTAGCCAAATATTCCTCACCCAGTTCGATTGATTTCTCACGGTATTTCACTGTATTTGCCGAAGCAAAAGCTGCATAGATAAAGTTTTCCACCATTTCATGGTCGGGAAAATCTTTGTACAGCCAGTAGAAAGCCCAGAACGATTCCCATTCTCTTTTACATGCCTGAAAATTATCCGCTTTACGCCAGCGTAAAACAGTGGTGAAGGAAGGTGTGCTTTGGGCAAGTTTCAGGTGACTGCGGGCACTGGTTGCTTTCATCGCCAAGTCATTAATTCTATTTTTGAGAGAAGTAACTCTTTTAGGCGGTAACCGCCTGCCCTGAGCATCAATGAAGGATTGTATCTGATCCATTTCATAGGTTATTTGTTTTTCCCTTGAAGTGTAAAAGGTGACGATCTCCTCGGTGGTCATGGTGAGGGCGAAAAGCAAGGAGGCCTCCACTTGCCTGTCCTGCTCTTTTAAAATTTCCGCTCCCTGCATGAGATTGACATTTAAACGCAGGTCAAATCGTGCCGGTGTATCCCCCGATAATCTGGGCAATAAAGGAAAAATCTCATCAATGCGCCTTTCTTGCACAAACATTTCAACCATGCAGGAAACCGCATAGGCAGCACGATCTTCATCTTTGGCTAGATCAGAAAACTTCAAAAGCTCAGCAAATGCCTTTTCCCCCATTCTCCAATTCTGTTTGATGTGATAGCACTGAGCCCGGCCATAATAGAGGTTCATAAGCTCACTTCTTTTGAGAATTTTTTTCTTAAATGGCTTATCTTCGTCCAGTAGTTCTTCGATCACTTCCGCTGCCTCTTCCCATTTCTGCAAAGCTCGCAAACAGGTTGTTCGTTGCTGCATCGCAGATACGGCATTCTCATTTTCAGGATATTTTTCCACAAATTTGGCAAAAGCATCAGCCGCTTTTTGCATATTGGACATGTCTCCGGTTTTACCAAAGTTTTGTATGTAACCTACGCCCCGAACAAAACCAAACTGCTCTAAGATCTTCTCCACTTCCGGGTTACCCTCGCCGGCAAAGCGGATTTCCAGCTGGTCAAGATAGGGAGCAGCACTGCCGTAATCACCCGCACCAATCAGTTCCTGTGCTTCACTCATAACTTGACGCATGGGCATGTCGGCGGGATTTTGCGAGTATGACGATATCGCAACAAAACAAAGAAAGAAAATACAGAAGGCCAGAGGCTTTAACATAGTAAGTAACTAACGATTAAGGGTATATAATCGGATAAAAGACAGCACACTAAATTCCCGCAAGCCTTTTCTTTTTTCGTCCCGATGGTCAGAAAATCCAAGTCGAACTAAGGTGTTTGAATTTTCTAAATTACCCCATACAGGAGAAGTTCATCGAGCCTATCTAAAAATTTTCTATCCTTTTGCTTGCCAAAGGGTGGAGCCTCTTTCGTATTTTGTGCTGGTTAAACCATGCAATCACCCAAGGATTTATTTTTCCCTACCTTTCTTCTTCGACTCTTTTTGATCTGGACTTGCCTGTGGGTGCTGTTGGCGTGTTCTCAGCCCACCAATGTCGAGACTGCACTGGAAGAACAAATTCTTCACTTTGGGCTGGGATCCGAGCCACAAAATTTAGACCCCCATTTGGCCACTAGCGTAGCTGCCCACAATATACTTTCCGCACTTCTGGAAGGCCTGGTCAGCGAAGATCCAAAAACACTGAAGCCAAAACCGGGGGTGGCCCAGAGCTGGGCAATTTCTGAGGATGGGAAAATATATACCTTTAAATTAAGAAAAAATGGGCAATGGAGCAATGGCGATCCCGTGACCGCCCATGATTTTGTTTATTCCTTCCGTCGCATGCTAAATCCCAACCTGGGTGCCCAGTATGCATCCATGCTCTATCCATTAAAAAATGCGAAGTCTTTCCATCAGGGAGTTAAATCCTGGGAACATGCCAAGGTGGGTGCAAAGGCATTGGACGACCACACGCTTAGGCTTACTCTGGAAAATCCAATTCCCTATTTTTTAGAACTGCTTAATCATTTCTCCTGGTTTCCTGTACACCAACCAACCATCGAACATTTTGAGGCCTACGAAAAAATCGGTTCGGCATGGACAAAACCCGGGAACTTTGTTGGTAACGGCCCATTTCTTTTGACAAACCATCGCATAAACTCGGTGATCGAGGTGAAAAAAAACCAACATTATTGGGATGCCAAGACCGTTCGATTAAATGGCATTCGTTTCTATCCTATTGAAGCAGTCTATACCGAAGAGCGTGCCTACCGATCAGGCTTTCTTCATTTGACCCAGAGCGTTTCCGCAGACCGGATTGAATTTCTTCGGAAAAAACACCCAGACGAATTACATTACGAACCTTACCTTGGAACCTACTTTTACCGCTTCAATCTCAAAGCTCCACCTTTTGATGATCAACGGGTTCGCGAGGCTTTTTCCCTTGCCATTGACCGGCAAAGACTGGTGGACAAGGTACTCAAAGGTGGTCAGTCACCTGCTACCAGCTTCACTCCACCAGGGACCGGTGGGTTTATGCCTGTGTCGAAATTCCGTTACGATCCAGAATCCGCCAAGGCATTGCTGCATTCCTATCTTCAGGAAAAAGGAATGGACAGGCTGCCCCCAATTGAACTGACTTACAACACTTCGGAAGGACACAAGAAAGTTGCCGAAGCTCTCCATGGAATGTGGAAAAATGTTCTGGGGGTGGAGATCCGTTTGCTCAATATGGAATGGAAAGTCTTTCTCTCCACCGTGGCCAAAGGTGAATTTACTCTTGCCCGGGCAGGATGGATTGGAGATTACATCGATCCGCACACCTTTTTGCATATGTGGAGAACGGACGAGGGTTTAAATATGACAGGATGGGGAAACCAAACCTATGACGAGGCGTTACGAAGGGCAGAGATTTCGAATTCCGAACAGGAAAGGTGGCAAAATTTCCAGACCTGCGAAAACCTCTTGGCAGAAGAATTTCCCATTCTGCCCTTATATTTTTATGTTCACCTGACACTGCGTCATCCAACCGTCAAGGGTTGGTACCCGACCCTGCTCGACCACCATCCTTATAAGTATGTTTATCTGGCAAAAGAGGAGGGCAGATGACCAGACTCATTGTTTCTAGAATTCTTCAGGCTGTGCCCACTTTATGGGTCATTGCCACCCTTACCTTTTTTATGACCCGTTATGCCCCCGGAGGACCCTTCGATGCGGAACGGGCCATTCCAGAAGAGATCAAGGTAAAACTGGAAAGACATTTCGGATTGGATCAGCCCTTGTTGGATCAATACATTCTCTATTTGCAGAACCTCTTACGGGGTGACCTTGGACCCTCGTTTAAATACCCGGAATGGGAAGTTTCAGAATTAATTGCAACCGCATTTCCAGTCTCACTGACACTGGGTGTTTTATCCCTGTTGGTCGCACTACTTATCGGAATACCGGCGGGTATGATTGCAGCCCTCAGAAGGAACAGCTGGATGGATTACCTGCCCATGAGTCTGTCTATGGCCGGAATCTGTCTGCCAACATTTGTGCTTGGACCGTTACTGATCTTTGCATTGTCCACCAAACTAGGAGTTTTCCCTCCGCTTGGATGGTATGGCCCCTCAGACTGGGTGCTTCCCTCGCTCACCTTGGGTTTGTTTTACGCCGCATACATTGCCCGGCTAACCCGGGCCGGAATGTTGGAAACCTTGCAGCAGGACTATGTAAGGACTGCCCGGGCAAAAGGTGCTTCCTCATGGAGAATCCTGAGCAGACATGCCGCCCGGGGCGGACTTTTGCCGGTGCTTACTTTTATGGGCCCTGCATTTGCTGGCTTGATCAGTGGTTCCTTTGTCATTGAAAGTATCTTTTTCATTCCTGGGCTGGGAAAGTTTTTTGTTACTGCAGCTTTCAATCGCGATTACACGATGGTGTTGGGCACGGTTCTGTTCTATGCCACTTTGATCATAATTCTTAATCTTTTGGTCGATCTCTTACAAGCTTGGCTCGACCCCAAATCCCGCAAAGAAAAATGAACATTAGCCAATCCTCATCCTTGGGTCGTGATGCCTGGGTCCGTTTACGGGCAAACCGGATGGCCATGGTCAGCCTTTCCCTCCTAGTTGCGATCTCTTTTGTGTCTCTTTTTGGCCCACTCCTTAGTTCCTATTCCTACGACCAGCAAAACCTCGACCATATCTTCAAAAGTCCAGATTCAACCCATCTTTTCGGCACTGATAATCTCGGGCGTGACCTTTTTGCCCGTACCACTTATGGGGGAAGAATCTCTTTGGCGGTTGGTTTGCTGGCCACCTTGGTATCTTTGATAATCGGTGTGACATACGGAATGCTCTCTGGATATGCCGGTGGCCGGATCGATTCATGGATGATGCGTTTTGTGGATGTTTTATACTCCCTTCCTTTCATCATTTTTGTAATTTTATTAATGGTCATTTTTGGCCGAAATTTCCTGCTACTCTTTTTGGCCATTGGGGCGGTGGAATGGCTGACTATGGCCCGGATAACACGTGCCCAAACCTTGCATTTAAAAAATGCGGAGTTTATCGAGGCCGCCCGGGCACTGGGCTATTCTCATGCCCGAATCCTTTTTCGCCATCTTCTCCCCAACCTGATTGGCCCCATTATCATCTACTCAACCCTTACTGTCCCAGCGGTCATGCTGCTCGAAGCAGTGCTGAGTTTTCTCGGACTGGGGGTGCAGGCACCCATGAGTTCCTGGGGTAGTTTAATTAAAGAGGGTGCGGAAAAGATGGATGCAGCTCCATGGCTACTCTTCTTCCCAGGATCATTTTTCTGTCTCACTCTGTTTGCCCTGAACTTTCTGGGAGATGGTTTACGGGATGCTCTTGACCCCAAATCATCAAAGGACTGATCACATGGGACAACTTACGATTAAAAATTTAGAGGTCAGCTTTCATTCCCGTGAAGGCACCATCCATGCTGTTGATGGAATAGATCTTTGCATCAACCCGGGGGAGGTTGTTGGGCTGGTTGGAGAGTCCGGTTCCGGGAAATCGGTTACTTGTAATTCCATCCTCCAACTGCTTCCCTCCCCTCCTGCTCAATTTGGAAAAGGAAAGATTGAATGGTCAGGGAAAGACCTGCTTCAGCAAACTGATGACAGGATGAAAAGTATTCGGGGAAAAGAAATTTCTATGATCTTTCAGGATCCGATGAGCTGCCTAAATCCCTATCTTCCGGTGCTTGACCAGGTTGCCGAACCTTTACTAATTCATGGAATGTGCAGCCCAGCGGAGGCAAAAAGTAAAGCCATGCAAATGCTTGTCAAAGTCGGGGTTGATCGTGTTACTGAAAACCCGGATTCTTACCCTCACGAGTTTTCCGGCGGGATGCGCCAACGGGCCATGATTGCCATGGCTTTGATCACCGAGCCCTCACTACTTCTGGCAGATGAACCGACGACTGCGCTTGATGTTACTGTGCAGGCAAAAGTTTTGAATATTTTGCGCGAGCTCTGTTCTAACCTTGCAGTCAGTGTGCTTTTTGTAAGCCACGATTTGGGACTGGTCGCAGAACTGGCAGACCGGGTGGTGGTAATGTATCGCGGCAAAGTGGTGGAACAGAATGAAACATCGGCAATTTTTCAAAATCCACAACATCCCTATGTAAAGGCACTGATTGCCTGCCGTCCAACTTTGGAAAACACCCAGGACCGGTTACCCACCGTGGAAGACTTTATCAATCCTCAACCAGAAAACCAAGGGGAGTCACCAGTTGAGACAGAGTTTTCAAACTCTTTAAAATCCGGGAAGGTATTGACCGAGGCTAAAAGTCTCGTGGTTGAATTCACCACCAATAAAGGGGCGGTCCGGGCGGTCGATGAAGTTAATTTACGCATAAATCAAGGCAAGACCCACGGACTGGTCGGAGAATCTGGATCCGGCAAAACCACTCTTGGCCGGGCCTTGCTCAATTTAGTACGGAAGCAGTCGGGAGAAGTTTTATTTCATGGAAATCCAATTTCTTCCTATGACGATAAAAAGATGATGAGTTTTCGAAAGTCTATGCAGATTATCTTTCAGGATCCCTATGCTTCCCTTAACCCTCGTCTGACTATCGAACAAACTTTAATTGAACCAATGGTTGTGCACCAAATTGGCAGTTCCAAAAAGGAACGCAGGGCACGTGTGGTTGCCCTGTTGGAGGAAGTTGGTCTTGGGTCCGAGCATCTTGTCCGTTATCCCCATGAATTTTCTGGCGGACAAAGGCAAAGAATATGTGTAGCCAGAGCCCTGACCACTGAGCCAGAATTTATTGTATGCGATGAGTGCGTCAGTGCGATGGATGTATCTGTACAAGCTCAAGTGCTCAATTTATTAAAAGCCCTGCAAGTATCCCGTGGTTTGACATATCTTTTTATTTCGCACGATCTCGGGGTAGTAAAATTCATGTCCGATGAAATATCTGTCATGCAAAAAGGCCAACTTATTGAAAGCGGGCCGGCAAATGACATCTACAACTCCCCGCAGACAAAATACACCCAGAAACTAATCCAGTCCATACCCACAGCCAACCGGTCAAAGCTTTTTTCGTTTTAACAAGTGTCGGAGCGTTTGACCCTCACCGTCACGTCAAATTGATGGGGCCTGGGCCCATAATAAGAACCTGTGATTGGAGCCACATCGCGATAATCTCTGCCCGTTCCCAAAATAACATAAGTGTCATCCACCACCCGGTTATTGGTTGGGTCCAACCCGAACCACCCATGGCCTTGCACCATCACCTCAATCCAGGCATGGGATGCTTCCGCACCACGCATCCGGCGATCTCGGGTGGAATCAAAAAAATATCCACTCACATAACGGGCAGGTATGCCAAGGCACCGGCAAAGTGCGAGGGCGGCATGTGCGAAGTCTTGGCACACTCCCCGGCGAATATCCAAGACTTCATTTGCATGGGTATCCACTGTGGTTGTCGATTTACAGTACTCAAAATTTTGGTAAATGAACTCCATCACTTGATACGCAGTTTGAAATACATCCTTGGTTTCACCCTGCAAATCGACCGCCATCCGCCATACCTTGGGGTTAATCTCCACATAGGATGAACTTTGTAAATAGTCCCGGTACTCGGGAACAACCTCCATTTTGGATAAACTGCACAGGTTTACACCATAAGGAAAATTATTAAAATCCACTCGTTGACTTGTTTCCACCAAGGACCTTGCTTCAATAACTAATTTTTGATGCTCCTCAGGAAGTTCAAAATGGTGTACAATATTACCATTTAAATCTAAATAACTCTGGGTTCGGCAAATCGGCAATATCGACAGAGTTGAGGACAGGCATTTTTGCCAGACATTACTTAAAGGATGCAAGCGCAATTCATTATAGCTTTCGGTAACCGGCCCCGGGTACCGGTAGCTTGTCCTATGAAAAACATACAGTTGCATAATCCAAAGATGCAGGTCGAACTAGCCGAAGCTTCAATGAATCCTTACAGGAATCACTGCTGTTGTTGAGCTTGGGCTAGTTGGGCAGAAGTTCGTTCGCCCAGGCTTTTAATTTCAGAAGGGAGCAGAACATAGGTCTCAAAGACCCGTTGTCCAATTTCAATCAAGGTAGTCTGCAATTCATCCAGGGTCTGGTGCAGACCTTTTGCCTGCACTTGATTCCAATCTGTAAAGTTTACCATGGCCAAGGTACTACCAGTTAGCTTTTCTGCTTCGTTGGAAAAAGTCCCGGTGGGGACTCCTGAAATTGCATGTAAACTGTAATCAATTGCCCGTATACAAAAACGAATAGACCGGGGAAAGTCTTCTGAGAAAAGAAGAAAGCTGGCTACATTCTGGAGGGATAAATGCCCGCGGAACTGTTGACGGAAAGCAGATAGTGCAATGCAGCAACGCAGCACGGACATTAAATCGGCACGGGAAGGCTCTTTAAGCCTGAGGTTTAAGGTATCAAGCATTCGGCTGGTTTGGTCTGCCCGTTCAAGGTATTTTCCCAGTGAAAGAAACCTCCAACCTTCGCCATGTGGAATAGTCGCATCTGCAAGCCCCTGAAAAACGAGAGAGAACCTGGTAATTCTGTCCAAAAGAAGGTCAGAACCTTGGTTATAAAGATCCAAAGCATCGCCATTACGAAAAAATAAATAGATGTTGTTCAACTCCAGCCAAAGCTCCTCCGATAATTGGTCTCTGACCATCCTGGCATTTTCCCTTGCAAGAGAAATACACGAGAGAATTGAATTCGAAAAAGATTCGTCAAAAAGTAATGTCTTTCCGATTTTTCTAACCCCTATCTCGCTGGGATGAACCGATTCTGCGCAAATTGACTGAAGGACTGGTTGCCAAAATTCCTCCAGTTGTTGATCGTTCTGAGCATACTCGAGGGCCTGACTTTGATGAACCTGAATCATTCGGGCCATACCATCCGCCCGCTCGATATAACGGCTCATCCAATACAAATTATCTGCTACACGAGAAAGCATTTTCTAAAATTCCCGCAGTACCCAAGTGTCTTTGCTTCCTCCACCCTGAGAAGAATTAACCACCAACGATCCTTTTTTAAGAGCCACTCGGGTCAAGCCACCAGGCACAATTTCCACATCCTCACCATATAAAATGAATGGACGCAAATCCACATGTCTACCCTCGATTCCCTCTTGGCAAAAAGTGGGGTGACGGGAGAGAGAAATAATCGGTTGAGCAATATATTCTCTGGGATGGGCCTCAATGAGTCTGGCAAACTCGTCGCGTTCCTTCAAAGTTGATTGATTGCCAATCAACATGCCGTATCCACCAGATTCATTGGCCGCTTTAACCACCAGGTTTTCTAAGTTTTCCAACACATGTGCACGATCGGTATCTCTCCAGCACAAGTAGGTTGGAACATTGGAAAGGATCGGTTCCTGGTTAAGGTAATACTTAATCATATCCGGAACATAAGCGTAAGTAACTTTATCATCCGCAACGCCGGTACCCACGGCATTAGCCAAGGCAACATTGCCCTTGAGGTATGCATCCATTAATCCCGCTACGCCGAGCATGGATTCTTCCCGAAAAACCATCGGGTCAAGAAAGTCATCATCCAGCCTTCGATAAATCACATCCACTTGTACCAAGCCCCTAGTTGTCCGCATGTATATGCATGAATCAATTGCAATGAGATCTTTTCCTTCGACAATTTCGATCCCCATCTGTCTGGCCAAAAATGTATGTTCAAAATAAGCACTATTGTAGACTCCAGGAGTCAACAATACACATACTGGTTTTTGGGATTTGCGGGGCGACAAATATTCCAGGGTGCGCAACAACAAATCGGGATAGGCTTCCACTGGTCGCACTGACATGCCTCCGAAGGTCTGAGGAAATGCACGCTTCATGATCTCTCGATTTTCCAGAAGGTAAGAAGCTCCTGATGGACAGCGTGCATTGTCCTCCAGGACTAGATAGTTCCCCTGATCATCACGGATCAAATCCGTTCCGCAGATATGGGCATATACTTCTTGAGGGGGATCAAACCCAACCATTTCCGGTCGGTAATTTTTGGAAGAATTTATAATTTCTTCAGGGATGATTTTATCCTTAATGATTTTTCGATCGTGGTAGATATCATTGAGAAATAAGTTCAGGGCAATGATGCGCTGCCTTAGGCCATTTTCGACCACATTCCATTCACTTTCAGGAATGACTCGAGGAATCAGATCAAACGGAAAAATCCTCTCCGTTCCTCCTTCATCTCCGTATACCGTAAAAGTGATTCCGTGCTCAAGAAAAGAAGAGTCGGCCTGTTGACGCCTTTCAGAAATTTCTGTTTCCGTCAACCGGTCCAGTCGCTGATAAATTTTTTCGTAATGCGAACGTGCCCTTAACTCACCATTTCCAGAAAACATTTTGTCAAAGAAATGTTCAGTTGAGTAGCCTTGGAATTGTCTGGGTATGCTCATAAAATTTTCAATTCATTAAGTAGGCATTTCTTGTGCCACTCCTTGAGATTGGAAAGCACATTGTCAAATTTTTCCTTCCTTTTGTTCTGTGTCCTGGGAAAGGATTCGCTGGTATGAAAAAAGAAACTGCTGAGCCAAACCAGCATGTTGCCCAAAATGAATGCGGGCGAATTCTTGCATTTGTGAAATCTTCCAATCACTCATACTATACTGCTTTTTCAGGGACTGTAATATCCAAGTATCAATGGGAAAAGCCTGATTTTTTTGTCCACCAAAAAGCAGTACACAGTCTGCCACTTTCGGCCCAACCCCGGGTAGTTCCATCAATTTTAACCTGGCTTGAGAATAAGGTAATTTTTCCAGGCTTTGCAAAAATTGAGGGTTTTTTTCAAGATGACGGGCTGTACCAACCAAATATTTTGCCCGGTATCCCATTCCAAGGGTTCTTGCCTCCTTCTCACTCAAACCCTTCAGCCGTTGCCAACCGGGGAAAGCATGCATTCCCTCGCTCAGTTCATCACCCAATAATTGATTAGTCTTGGCACGCAGTTTTTTAATTTGAGGAATGCTCTTGGCCGAACTGAGCAGAAAAACCATCAGCGTTTCCTCAATGGGCTGCCGCAGAATTCTCAATCCAGGGAACCGTTGGATTGCCTGATGCAAGGTTTCATCACTTCGCCAAGGCAAAGAATCCACTGCTTTGAAGTAAGAATCATCGAGCCATAGGTAATGCAATAGTTCCTTTTTTCTTAGGGGAACGGGCCCGGAACAACGCCATTGTAATTGTCCGGCAATCCATCTTAATTCAACCACTGAATTTTCAATCACCCCGATCCATTGGTCTTCCTCCTTTGCTGACCAAGAAAAGCTTTGCCCTCCAAGCAAGGTCTCCCGCAGTCCAATAAGAGAGAATGCATTTACAGGTCCAATGGGCTCCCATCTACCTGTCATCGGGTGCAGGTAAGGGTGTTATTTGGACCACAAAAAACTCTGCCTTTTTGCGATCGTTGTACCTTCTTCTCCCACAAGACACAAACGCCAGGCAAGAGGCTTAACTGATGGGCCCGGCCAATCTCCTCCAGTCAGTCCAATAAAAACTTCTCTTCCTGAAATTCCTGCGTTATCGATGGGAATTTTTATGGACTGAGCCATTGGATCGAGTGGAGTAACCCAATCCAATATCCAATAAACACCATGGGGCAGGTTTTTGGCAGAGCCATTTACTTTAACTACAAAATAAAAACCTTCTCGCTCATTCGGGCGGGACCGGCAATAAACTTTACTGCCTTGGAATTCCTGCCCACTAAAAAATTCAGGAATTCGCTTAAAGTCAGGAACGAAAAAATAAGATTTGTTCCTGACCTCCAACTCAACTTTTGAAAATAGGTGGGTGGTTAGAATTATGAAAACAAACCACAAAACTGCGGGAGTCTTAAAAGATGCCCGCATTGCACTCCTCAATACAAGTTACTCTTCGTTCGCAGCAGGAGCATCTTCGGCCTTAGCTGCTTCTGGTGCTCCAGAGTCAGGACCGAGGACATCAGCTGCAGTCGCCTTGTCCGAAGATTTTACTTCAGCGGCAACACTGGTTGGTTCTTCCTTTGCGGCTGGCTTTTTGGGAACGGACTTGGAAACCTTTCTGGCCGGCTTTGCCTTAGGGGATGCTTTGGCGGTAGTGGATTCGGCAAGTGCTTTTTTTCGACGGGCCAAGTAGGCAGCTCGGCGGCGGCGCTTTATTAATTTGTTGTACTGTTTGCTCATAAAAGATGCTCAGAATAGAGGAGATGCCAATGATTGGCAAGCTCAGGACAATGAATTGTATTCAGGAAATCTCGACCGGTTTTCCACTTCGGGCAGACTCATAAGTCGCATCGATAATTTTCATCAATGCCAGTGCCTGTTCCGGTGTATTGAGCGGCTCCTCCTTTCCTTCAAGAGTAAGGGCGAAATTTTGAGCAGATCGAATCCTTCCCATATCTTCACATTCTTCCACAACGATCGAACGATTGACCGAACGGCCGTGTTCCTGAAAGTATAGTTCGCAATCGTCCAGCGCGGTCGCATCGATACCGTCCCGTCCAAAGAGCCGGCGAACCATTCCCCCTGCCTTGGTGCCCTGAAAGGTTACTGAAACTTCTTCGCGTTTATTCATCTCTGCCCAGGATACCTGAAAATTCAAAACTTGCCCGGTTACAAAACGAACAAATCCATGAGCGGCACTTTCGACATCAGTAACACCATCTGCCACATCGGGAATCCCCCAGGGGCCTTTAAATCCTTTGTCGGTTATAAAATTGTCAAATGTTTGAGCAAGCACATGACTGGGAGCAGGATAGTCCATGTAGTATAATGCTAAATCTATCATGTGCAACAGATCGATCAAGGGCCCACCACCCGACTGTGATTGGTTGGTAAACCAGCCACCGAATCCGGGAATACCAGTGCGCCGAATCCATTTTGCCTGAGCCGAATTTATTTGACCAACCTGCCCAGACTCCAGGTAGCTCCGCATGGCATAGGATTCAGGACGGGCACGGTTGTTAAAGTTAAACATCAGTGTCTTGTCCGCTTTTTCCGCAGCTGCTTTCATTTCGGAAATTTCCGCGGCATTCAAAGCGGGCGGTTTTTCACAAAAGACATGCTTGCCGGCCTCTAATGCCTGGATGGCAAGCGGTTTGTGTGTACGGTTGGGGGTGATAATACTGATCGCATCCAAGCTGGACAATTCCTCCAACATTTTCTGAGAGTCAGAGAAAACATGAGCGGCACCGTAAGTTTTAGCGGCTTTCTTTGCCGCTTCCACATTCATGTCGCAAATGGCAACAATTTCTGCTCCACCCGCATGAAAACCAGGGGCATGATACTGGAGCATGCCACCTGCTCCAATTATTCCTATTTTTTGGGTCATAATGTATTTGAGGTTTTAAAAAAGGTTATTTTGGGATGGCAGGGAACTTGACCCACTTTTGTTTTGAATTTGAACTTTTTACAACAGTTTCAATGAAGGCCATCCCAATGATACCATCACGAATATCCGGATAATCATATCCTGACTTACGAGGGAATTTTCCGTCAATCTCATCACGGATTGCAACCGAAGCAGAATTGTAAACATTGGCAAATGCCTCGATAAATCCTTCCGGGTGCCCAAAGGGTATGCGGGTATTGTCAGCCGCGGCTCCCGTCACATATTCGTTTCCGCGACGATAGACCTGACGGGGTTCACGGGCATCCTTGACTATCAGATCATTGGGGTCTTCCTGGTGCCACTCGAGCGACTTCTTGGTACCATACACCCGAATATTAAGGTTGTTTTCATCGCCGTTGGATACCTGGGACGCATAGATGATTCCTCGTGCACCACCCTTAAAACGCACGAGGACATTTCCATCGTCGTCCAGTTGCCTGCCTGGAATATTAACCGACAAATCGGCACACAAAGAATCAATCTCCAATCCACTGATATAGTGAACCAGATTCTCGGCATGCGTACCAATATCACCCATACAATTTGAAATGCCAGCCACCTTGGGATCAGCACGCCAATTGGCAATGGATTTATCCTCTCCTGTCAGGGCAGTGATCGCATAGCCCTGCGGGTATTCACAGACCACCTTGATAATCTTTCCAAGCTCGCCTTTCTTCACCATTTGCCTGGCCAGTTTGACCATAGGGTAACCTGTGTAGTTGTGCGTTAAGGCAAATACCTTTTTACTTTTGGTGACAATCTTTCTTAACTCCCTTGCTTCTGCTAATGTAAAAGTTGCCGGTTTGTCACAAATTACATTGATCCCAGCCTCGAGAAATGTCTTAGCCACCTTAAAGTGAAGGTGATTGCGCACCACGATGGAAACAAAGTCGATTCTCTCACCCACTGGCATCGCACTCTCCTTCTTTGCCATCTCCTGGTAAGAGGAATAGACCCGTGAGGGCTCGATAAAAAAATCTTTTCCAGAAAGAGCCGATTTTTTCGGATCGGATGAAAACGCTCCCGCAATTAGTTCGATCTGCCCGTCCAGGGCAGCAGCACGCCGGTGTACGCCCCCGATAAATGCTCCGCGGCCTCCCCCGACCATACCCATGCGTAATTTTCTCTTTTTCATCAGTTTTTCAGGTTATTGGTTATCTTTGTCGAAGGCGGAGTCAAAGGCCATTTCGTTGGGCTTAAAATCTAGCTTCTTCACAAAAGCACATGACTCCTCCCCCCCATGAAAACGATCCATTCTGCTGTCCTCCCACTCCACGGAGAGAGGCCCCGCATAACCAATATCATTCAAAGCAATTATTATTTCCTCAAAATTCACATCTCCACGGCCAATTGAGCGGAAATCCCAAAACCGGCGAGGATCGGCAAAGGTGGTATGCCCTCCAAACACCCCGACGGATCCGTCCCCGTGCCCCCACCAGGCATCTTTCATGTGTGCATGATAGATTCGCTCCGGAAAAGTACGGATAAATTTCACATAATCGACACCTTGGTAGCCAAGATGCGAGGGATCGTAATTAAACCCAAAACGCTTATGGCCTTTAACTGCCTCAATCGCCCTTTGGGCACTGGCAATGTCAAAGGCAATCTCTGTGGGGTGCACCTCTAGGGCAAAGTTGACATTTTGTTTTTCAAACTCATTTAAGATCGGTCCAAAACGCTTTGCAAAATCTGCAAATCCGTTGTCCCAGTAAGCCTGATCTGTGGGGGGGAATGCATAGATAGAATGCCATATACTCGAACCAGTAAATCCATTAACCACTGCAGGGAAATCGTCCTTTTTTCCCCTGCCGGGTTTTGCATTAATGAAATTTCGGCAAGCCTTGGCGGTTTTGGCCAGCTTTTTGGCGGCCCGCCGGCGTACTTTTTCGGGATCTCCTTCCCCCCAGACATCGGTTGGCAGGATAGCTTTGTGGCGCTCATCAATTAAGTCACACACCGCTTGACCAACCAAATGGCTCGAAATGGCGAAGGCGGTCAGTCCGTGATCACTGAGAATTTCCCACCTGCCCTGGCAGTATTTTTTGGAAACTGCAGCCTTATCGACATCAAAGTGATCGCCCCAGCAAGCTAGTTCTAGGCCGTCATATCCCATCTGGGATGCCTTGGCTGCAAGGTCGGGTAAAGAGAGATCGGCCCACTGGCCGGTGAATAGGGTTACGGGTCTAGGCATAGTTGGTTACAACGGGGTTTAGGTTAAAACAGGGTGATAGTTGTTTCACAAAATCATAACTTTGGGCGCAACACCTTTTTTTGAAAATATTCACCTTTTCACGAACGAATTACAATTTTTTCAGCGGTTTTGGATCCCAAATTAAGAATTGTTTTTTGTTCCACTTTTAATTCGATCGAGTCGGCAATCTCGTCATGACGAATAATTTCGATTCTCTTCCCTGGTACCAATTTGTTCTTTCGGGCAAATTGCAGAAATTTTCTTCCTTGGTCTTGAATAGACTCAATTCGTACGCAATCTCCCTCCACACAATCGAGCAAACTACGATTGGAAGCCTTCGGCATGGTTCCCCGCTTTGTTGGAATTGGATCGCCATGAGGATCGTGACTCGGTCGACCGAGAAACTCGTCCAGTTTTTCCAGCACTTTTTCAGAAATTGCATGCTCTAATTCCTCAGCTTCATCATGAATTTCTCCCCAGTCCAAACCCAGAGTTTCCACCAGGAATGTTTCGAGCAGTCGGTGTCTGCGCAACATATTCATACCGACTTTTCGTCCCGCTGAGGTTAACATCACTCCTTTACGGGGACGGTATTTCAACCAGCCTTTTTTTTCCAGGCTCTTCATCATGGTTGTGGCAGTCCCCGGGGTAACCTGCAAGCATTCTGCGACCTTTCCCATAGCTACTTCGGATGATTCCGCTTGAATCGATTCCACAAGTATTTGTTTAAGATAATTCTCTACGGTTGAACTTGGCATGGGTAAAGAGAGATGATCATCCTGTTCTTGACCCTCTTCTTTTTCAAGTTTATTAATTTATACTTTGATTAGTCAAAGTTTATTATTTTACTACCCTAATTTTTAGCGAATGCATATTTTTCTTCCACTCTTGAATATCCTCTTTCTTTTTACCCTGGTTGTTGGTTGTGGGGGGCCACAGAAAGCCGATACAGCAATGGATGCAAAGCCCCTAGTTGTTGCCACGACCACCCAGCTTTCTGATCTGGCGAGGCAGATTGGAGGAGATCATATCGAGGTCGTCTCATTAATGAAACCCGGGGTGGATCCACACTCTTACCAAGCATCGGCTCAAGATATTACCAATCTGCATTCAGCCGACTTTGTCCTTTTTCACGGTCTCTCTCTTGAAGGCAAGATTGCCCGGGTTTTGGAGAATGTGAAAAAGAAGGGAAAGTTTCATTTCTCTCCATGTGTGGCATTACCTAAAGAACAATTAATTCAAGGGGAAGACACCAGTGCACCCATCGATCCTCATCTTTGGTTTTCGCCAGATTTGTGGATTCAGTGCGGCCATTTACTCAGCCAAAAATTTTCTGAGTTTCTCCCCCAAAATCAGGAGTCTTTTGCTTCCAATTTTTTACAATTTAAACAGTCGGTTAAAGAACTCGATCATTGGGGGAAAGCATTGGTTGGGGGCCTTCCTGAAACTTCGCGGACCCTAATAACCAGTCATGATGCTTTTCGATATTTTGGCCGCCATTTTGATATTCGGGTCGTTGCCCTTCAGGGAATCAATACCATTGCCGAGGCCGGATTGGCAGACCGAACAAACTTGGTTGATTTCATCCGCAAGCACCATTCCCCGGCTCTATTTGTGGAAAGCAGCGTAAACCCAAAAGCACTCAAAGAAATTGCCCGTGAAACCGGTTCTGTTATCGGAGGAACCCTCTTTTCTGATGCCCTGGGATCAGACTCCCAGTTTGCTCAAGGACCCAAGGGAGAAAACCTCCCCACCTCCACTTGGCAAGGAATGATGGCTCATAATTTGAGGACCATTGAAAAAGCCTTGCAAAAAACACAGTGACCAACCCTATACCCATACCCCTTGAAATCCACGACCTGACCGTGGCCTATGAACATAAACCTGTGCTGTATGGGATTGATCTGAAGGTGGAGCAAGGATCATTGGTGGGGATTATCGGTCCAAACGGTGCAGGAAAATCTACCCTAATCAAAACGGTAATGGGTATGATCAAACAAGAGGATGGTTACATCAAAATCTTTGGTAACAAAAACCATAAAGCCATCACCCGTATTGGCTATGTTCCACAACGAGAGAGTGTAGATTGGGATTTTCCTGTTACCGCGATGGATGTAGTCCTCATGGGTAGGTTTGGCCATACCGGATGGTTCCGTAGAATAAATAAAAGGGACCGTACTTTTGCCTCTGCGTGCCTTGAACAGATGAACCTTTTGCCTTACGCAGACCGTCAAATCGGCAACCTATCCGGTGGGCAACAACAGCGGGTTTTTCTTGCCCGTGCCCTTGCTCAGCAAAGTGATTTATACTTAATGGATGAACCTTTTGAGGGCGTGGATGCAGTAACTGAAAAAACTATTGTTGCATTACTTAAACAGCTACGAGACCAGGGAAAAACCTTGATGGTTGTCCATCATGATCTTTCCACTGCCAAAGAATATTTTGATCAACTGGCCCTACTTAACATGCGCTTAGTTGCATACGGCAATACCAATGAGGTTTTTACCAACGAACTCCTGCAAAGGACTTACGGAGGCAAACTCACCGTTCTCTCCGAAGTAGGTAGCCGCAAGGTAAACAGTCATTAAACTTCCATGTGAAACGCTCAATGTCTTGGGTCTGCCAGTTTTACAAATTTAAATACTTGTTACTTATATTGGTTGGGTGGAGTGCCCACCAACTGCAGGCAGATCAAATAATCGATGCTTCAGCTAAAGACTGGATGGATCGTGCCCTACGATTTTGGTCATTTGATGAGCCTTCTCTTCAGGTCATAGTCGTGGGCGTCCTCCTGGTTGGTACCAATTGCGGTTTAATGGGTGGTTATATAGTAACCCGTCGTCTTTCGATGTTTGGCGATACCTTGTCCCATGCGGTTTTGCCCGGGATCGCAGTGGGTTACATCATCAGCCAATCAAGAAACCAGTGGGGGTTGATGCTGGGTGCAACCTTATCTGGATTTATCGGAGTTGCTATTATCTCCCTGTTAAAAAAGTACACCAAGATAAAAGCTGACAGTGCAATGGGGTTGATTTTGGCCTCTTTCTATGCACTGGGAATTTGCCTGCTCTCACATTTACAACAGGCTCCGGGCGGGGGCATTGCCAACCTGGAAAATTACTTGTTCGGTTCTTTGGTTGGTCTTTCCCAATCTGACCTACCCGCTATTATTGCCTGTCTTTGCCTAATTGTGCTTACTTTCATACTGCTTAAGAAAGAACTGTTGGTATCAGGCTTTGATCCTTCCTTTGCTCGCTCAATTGGGTTGCCGGTTGATATTATTCAATTCTTTTTGTGGGCTTTGTTGGCATTTTGTATCGTTTCTTCCCTCCAAATTATTGGCGTAGTTCTGGTCTCGGCACTGCTCATTATACCAGCAGCAACCTCCTGGTTACTTACCCACAGGATGAGCCATCTCCTCATCCTCTCTGCTGTAATTGGTTCATTGAGTGCTCTGATGGGCTGCTTTTTTTCATTCCTGACCAATCATTTACCCGCTGGCCCAACCATTATTCTCTGCTCAACTTTTATATTTTTAATGGTATTGTTTTGTAGCCCGTACCGGGGGATCATACCTGCATGGGCAAGATCCAGAAAGCGAGCCCAGAGGATTCGTCTGGAAAATACCCTGAAGGCCTCTTACCAGGTACTCGAAGAATTCGGCTTTGGCCAAGAATCGTTTACGCAGTCACACCTTGCACGACGGAGGGGTAAAAGCGATGGTGAAATTGAACAGGAAGTCTATGCCATGATCCGCCAAGGATTTGCCACCCGCACAGCTAAAACCCAAGATCAGCCCAATGAATTGCCGTCTGAAAACATGATCTCACTCACCCCAAGTGGCTGGGAGGTGGCCTGTCGGATGATCCGGAATCATAGATTATGGGAGCTTTATCTTACGAATGAAGCCTCTTACGCCCCTGATCATGTTCACGACGATGCCGAAAAAATTGAGCATATTATTGGAGAAAAAACCGTTCGTCAGCTTGAGCGTATTCTTGAAAATCCAAGAATGGATCCACACGGCAAACCTATCCCTGGCCGGGATGATATTGATCGTGGTTGGGCGTCTTCCCCGTCGAGCTCCATCCAATAATGAGTTTTTTCTGGGAAATACTGCAGGGGCCCTGGGAAACTCCATCCCAGGTTTCGTGGAACTTACAAATTATGATCATGGGTAGCTTGGTTTGTTTGAGCTGCGGACTTGTAGGAACTTTCGTGGTAATTCGCAGAATGGCCCTGCTCGGAGATGCGATTAGTCACGGCATTCTACCGGGTATTGTCCTCGCCTATCTGTTTACCGGCAGTCTTTCTCCTGGGCCCATGTGGATTGGCGCATGCCTGGCTGGATTAGGGTGCGGCGTATCCATCGAATGGTTAAGCACCAGAACGCCCCTTAGAGAGGATGCTGCCATGGGCCTTACATTTACCTCTTTTTTTGCCCTGGGTATCGTTTTGCTTAGCCTGCAGGCAGGCAATGTTCACCTGGACCCTGCATGCGTTCTATATGGTGACATTGGCTTAATTCCATTGGAGAAGGAACTAAAACTTTGGAACTATACTTTGGGTAACCAATCTATTTGGAGCACCGGGCTGGTTTGCCTGACAACGGTAATCTCATCCTTTGTCCTTTACAGGCTTTTGTTGGTTACCAGTTTTGATCTCAGTCTCGCAAAATCACTGGGTATGCCGGTTCTTTGTGTGCAGTATGGATTGATGTTGCTTCTGGCCTTAGTGATCGTGGCATCCTTTGAGTCAGTTGGAGTAATTCTGGTACTGGCAATGATGATCCTCCCCTCGGTATCCTCCGCTTTTCTTTTTGATCGGTTGCCTCCTATTCTTATCAGTTGTGTACCTTGGTCTATTTTATATTCCATTGGAGGAATCCACTTGGCACATTGGACGGACTTTCCTATTTCCGCGTCGATGGCACTCGTTGGATCAATTCTTTTTATACCATGTTGTCTATTCGGCCCCAAAGGAGGGGTACTCAGGAAATCCAATATGCAAACGGGGCAGAGGATTTCATAAGCCTTACTATCCCAAATAAAAAAGCCCTCCAAGCGGAGGGCTTTTGCAAAATTGTGGTATTGCTCGAATTATTTCTGAGCCAAGGCTATTTTCTTTGCCTTCTTGCTGGAGCAATTGCAGCCGTCTACTGAGACCTTGTCACCGGCTGCCAGTTTTGTGGGACATTCAAAACCATCCAGCTGAGTGCTACTGGATACTTTAATCTGTTTTTCTCGCTTTCCTTGTTTGACGGTGAGCGTCTTGGAATCGGAATCAAAGCTGACTACCTTTCCATTGATTGTTTTGGCCGGACAACCAGCAAAGACAGAAGCGGCAAAAAAGAAACTGGCTAGTGATAGGGTGATGAATTTCATATGTTAATTTTTTTTTTATTGTTGGATGATATATTATTTCCAATTCACAATTTTAAAATAGACAAGTAAGAAGTATTCAATTCTCGATATTTTTCTTTATGCACATACGGCTACGATTTCTCAGGGTCTTTCTTTGCTGCTCTCTTTTTGCAGGAGCAATTATTCCTGCTCAATCTCACCCCATTCCCGACCTTCCTGTTTTTGGATTTTTCGAAAACAATGGATCAGCGAACATTATTTTGGAAATCGACCCACGGGCATTTTCGAAGGATCCCGAAGCGGAACCATTCCTCACATTTACTAGTTTTAAGGAAATGAACGCATCCGTCAGGCAGGGTTTACTCCAAGAAGGAAAGAATCTTGTCGAGCAATCTCTCCAAGTAAGGATGAGATCACAGGATTGGTTTCTGCCAAATTTTGATTTTCAATTTAATGAAAAATCCGATGATGAAAACAACGAGACAATTATTTTGATTCGGGCTTTTGCAGAATTAAGCCGTGAAAGAAATGACACTTACCAGATCCGTTCACTTGGGACCTCATCCTTGGATTTAATATTTACCAATCAAATCAACGGTATTCCTCACCGGCGAGTAAATGTATTATTTCCGGGGGAGGAAAGTTTTGTGCTCAATTTGCCCACCCTCAAAAACGATCAAGTTGAGATTAATGAACAGATGGAATCCTCTTCAAATTATGATTATGATAAATCCGGATCCAAGCATATAAAGAGCACTTTCCTGTCATTTGCCAGACAAGGATTTTTACATGTTTTACCATGGGGACTGGATCATATTCTTTTTGTATTGGGAATTTTCCTTCTGTCCCGAAAATGGAAACCATTAGTTCTGCAGGTCTCGACATTTACCCTGGCACACACCATCACTTTGGGACTAGCCACCCTTGGATGGGTGTCTGTGCCATCATCCATCGTTGAACCAATTATCGCCGCAAGCATCACCTTTGTGGCCCTGGAAAATATTTTTTTTCCTAAATACCGCACTCGCAGGCTCCTCCTTGTATTTTTCTTTGGCTTGATTCATGGTCTTGGTTTTGCGGGGGCCCTTTCCGACCTGAATCTTGATCCATCTGTTCTCTTTGTCTCCCTCGTTGGATTTAACCTCGGGGTGGAGGGTGGCCAACTTGCCGTTGTATTACTCTCTTTGGCTGGCGTTTTTCCCTTTCGTAATGAAGAAGCTTACCGAAAAAGAATCGTAATTCCTCTTTCTGTCGCGATTGCTGGAGTCGGCATTTACTGGACCATCGAAAGAATATTGGGTTAATCTGCTCTTCACTCTCAAAATTTTAATTTTGGTTTTTTTAGTTTTTCTCCGTGCTTTTTAAATTTTTTGGAAGTAGGAATTACTTAATCTAATACAACCATGACGACTCGCTTATCTTTATATCTTTGCGTTTCTTTGTTTCTTGCACCAAGCCTGCTCTTGGCCAGTGGCTTTCGACTTTCTGAAAATAATTTAAGAAAGGAAGTTGCATCTGTTAATGAAATTTTACGGAAGGAACATCAAATACGAAACATTACGCCTCCCCAAAAACTTCCTGTCAGCCTGCTGGTCCGCCGGGTTTATTTGTCCGCCGCTGGCAGGATTCCCAGTTTTACAGAAATCGATGCTCTTGAGCCCTTTGATCAACAAGAGCTGAAGATTAGCCTGATCGATCGATTGCTCCTGTCCAAGGCCTACGAAAGCCAGATGTTCAACTGGTGGGCCGATCATCTGCGGGCCAAAACCTATGTCATGGGTCAGGCCAACCAGGTCGGAGTGGGCTTTTTGTATGTAGACTGGTTGAAGTCCCAGGTCTCAAAAAATGTTCCGTTTGACGAGTTAGCCCGTAGCGTAATCGCATCTGAGGGTTACCCCTGGGAAAACGGGGCCGTCGGCTACTACCTGAGGGACGATGGCATGCCCTTGGAAAATATGTCCAATACTGCAGAATTGTTTCTTGGTACCCAGTTGGTCTGTGCCCAGTGTCACAATCACCCCTTCGACAAATGGACGCAAATGGAATACTACCAAATGGCAGCCCACACTTACGGCGTAGTAACCCGTATGCAGGGAGGCATTTCTTCGGATCTTTACAAATTGGCTAAAGTAAAGTCCCAAGAAATGAATGGTATGCAAATGTCTTCCATGATGGCCAAAGGGGACACTAAGCAGAAGCGTGCCTTCCGCCAGTCTGTGCAGGATATGCTGCTACCCCTGCAATTCGGGGCCAAGCACAAAGACCGTAAATTAAAGCTTCCACACGACTACAAATACGATGATGCAAAGCCCAAGCAGGTGGTTGGACCGGGTAAGATTTTTTCATTAACTGACAACCAGGAAGGAGAACCCGGCCTTGTGCAGCAATATGCAAAGTGGATGACCTCCCCGGAAAACCCGCGGTTTACGCGGGTAATTGTAAATCGTATGTGGAAAAAGGTTTTTGGCATCGGATTGGTCGAACCGACCAACGACTGGAAAGATGATACCGTTGCATCCATTCCACCCTTACTTGACCATCTTTCCGATTTAATGGTTCGCTTGGACTATGACTTACGCGAATTTCAACGGGTCTTGATGAATTTGGAAATTTTTGAACGGGAAGCATACGATAAGGAAATTGAACCCGGTAAACCCTATTATTTTCCCGCCCCAACCCTTACCCGCATGTCTGCGGAACAACTTTGGGATTCCATTCTTTCCATCTTTGTACCCGACCTCGATAACCGGACAGTACAATACGAAAATGACTTCCTTAGCCGTAAAAAGAAGAACTTCGATAAATACCTGAACACAGTTCAAAACCTGAGCACGGAAGAACTCTTAAATTTGGTCTTGGAAGGACAGGAAATCACTCTATCCATTCAGCAAGAAATTAATGAATTAAGTGCTAAAATCAAGGAGGCTTCCCGTGAGGATAACCGTAAGGGACTGGGCGAACTCAAGGGCAGACTTAACAAAAAGCGAGATCAACAAAGAACCGCAATCGCCCAATTGATCATGGGAGAAGACTTCAATGTCACCCCCATGTACAAGAACTTTGCCCCTAAGCCCAAAAGACCGCTCACTCATGAGGAAAAGATCTTCCCCCATCATTTGCGACGGGCATCAGAACATATTTCACCCACAGGAGCCGACCATTTTCTCAGAGAGTTCGGCCAATCTGACCGTAACTTGATTGAAAACGGACGCAGGGACGCTTCGGTACCACAAGCACTCAATCTATTAAACAATAACATGCGCAATCGCTTGTCGGACAAAAACTCTGTCTTGGGCAAAAAAGTGATGAGCTTACAGACCGTGGAAGCGAAAATTCAGGCAATTTATTTGGGAACCTTACAGCGCCCGCCCACAAATGAAGAATTGTCCCTTTGCAAACAAACCTTCGAATTTCCCGATCCTGCTGTCCTGCAAAAGCCAAATTTACAAAATAACACCAAGAAAGATGCGAAGATGCTCAAGGATTGGGAGAAAAGAAAACAGCACTATTACAATAAAGTACACGACGAATTACGACATTTAGCCTGGGCTCTGCTCAACACCCGGGAATTTTCCTTTATCCAATAAGAACGCCATGAAAAATCACTTTTCTTCCCATTCCGAACTTAACCGCCGGGCGTATCTCAGCATGGCAGCCAAGGGTTTCCTTGGAGTGAGCATCCTCCCATGGGCATCTTCCTCAAAACTACAGGCAGCCGGTCTTGGCCTTAACCGACCTGTAAATTATGCCCCCAAAGCGAAAAATGTAATTTATCTGTACATGTCTGGAGGAATGAGCCATCTCGATACCTTTGATCCGAAAACCACCGCTGTCAGGGGCCCGATGGAATCAATTTCGACGAAAACAGATGGCATGATACTGGCACAGACATTACCGCTTGTCGCCAATCATAGCGACAAGATTGCCGTGATCAGAGGGCTGACTTCAACCAAGGGTGCCCACGAGCAGGGCAATTATTTTATGCATACCAGCTACGACAAACGGGGAACCATTGTCCATCCAAGTATGGGCTCCTGGCTTACTCGCTTGGACGGTCGCTTCAACCCCACCCTGCCAGGTGCAGTAGTCGTGGGAACGGGCAACCAGCACCCCCTCGCCGGATTTCTCCCCTCTTCCCACCAACCCCTGAAAATTGGAAGGCCAGATAAGGGATTAATGAACTGCGAGCACCGCGGGCTTACCGAATGGAAATTCAACCGCAATTTGGAATTGTCCAAAAAACTGGATCGTTCCTTTGTGGAAAAGTACGATTTGGCCAAAGTCAGATCCTATGCCGACATGTACGAGGATGCAGTTCGCTTGATGCGAAGTAAGGATCTTGACGCCTTTGACATTGGCAAAGAGCCCAAAGAGATAAGGGAAGAATACGGCAAGGACAACTTTGGACAAGGTGTGTTACTTGCACGCAGATTGGTGGAAAAGCAAGTACGATTCGTTGAGGTTCAATTGGGTGGCTGGGACACGCACCAAAGTAACTACGACCGGGTCTCCGAGCGTTGCGACATTTTAGATCAGGCACTCTCAGCACTGCTCAATGATCTCCACAATCGGGGTATGCTTGAGGAAACATTGGTGGTGGTGGCCACCGAGTTCGGCCGCACACCCGACTACAATGTAAACGACGGTAGAGATCATTACCCCAAAGCCTTCTCCTGCATGCTTGCCGGAGGCGGTATCCGTGGCGGCCAGGTGTGGGGATCTACCGATGACGAAGGCCGTGAAGTTGTCGAAGGATCCACCCAGATTCCTGATTTCAATGCTACCATCGCCTATGCACTCGGACTCCCCCTGGACGAGATTGTTTACTCTCCTTCACGTAGACCGTTCACCCTATCCGATAAAGGCCAGCCTCTTACTCAACTGTTTTAGTCAATTTTAACCAGTAAATTTTTTCGGTGTCAGGAGGGTTGTATATCCGTAATTTCCCGAAAGATTGTTTTTCATTCTCCAGCAGGGGATTTTTTCTTTGCTTTGTCTTGCACTCAGCTATTTTTGCTGTCGGTCTTATTGGTGAGGGCTTTCATGTGTACTCCCCCAGTTCCAAAGAAAAAAGTCTCTGGGTAGTCAAGGCAACTCCTCATCAAGAAAGCCTCAAACTCATGGTTGATGAAAAGGTGGAGCTAGACTTCCCCGGTCGGGTTATCACTGCACACCCCACCAAACCAATTCTCTATGTTACAGCTACTCATGGGGAGCCTGGTAAGGTACCCGGTGCTGTTATATTCCTAAATCAGAATGGTTCCTACAAAAGCCACCAAAGGATAAATTTTAATGACGGGGCTTGCTTCCTCAGTCTGGACAAAGAGAACAGGCACCTTCTGGGAGTCAGCTACGG
This sequence comes from Opitutia bacterium, assembly GCA_002686835.1. GTDB lineage: Bacteria > Verrucomicrobiota > Verrucomicrobiia > Opitutales > Seribacteraceae > Chordibacter. The sequence continues at coordinate 99,088 of NYYP01000006.1, forward strand.
GAATGGGAGGCTCAATGTATATTCACTGGACAATGAAGGAATGCCTGGGAAGACCGTCACCACCGTGGACGAAGGAAAACCTCAAGCTCATTGTGTTCTCCTTCCTCCCGACGGGAAGAATATCTACATTCCTTATGTAAAAAGTAACCTCGCCATTTTGCAGTACTCCTACAACGGCAAAACTGGTAAACTTAACCCACTTGAACCCAAAGACGCTAAGCCCCCTATGGGCTCAGGTCCCCGCCATATGGCTTACCACCCCACCCTCCCAATGGTGTACTTCAGCAACGAACAGGGAGTTGGGCTATCTACCTACCGCCGGGAACCCAATGGACAGCTGAAGATTGAACAGGACATCAGTATTTTGCCGCCAGGAATATCCAAGATCGGCCTAAGTGCCTCGGATCTCCTCATTACCCCGAATGGAAAATTTCTGTTTGCCGGTTTACGAGGACACAGTCAGAACTTCGATCATATATCTCGATACCAGATACTGGAAAACGGGATGGCCGAATTTTTAGGCCTGACCAAGGCCGACAAAACTCCCTGGGGACTAACGCTCTCACCTGATGGAAAATTTTTGCTCGTCACCGCCACTACCGGAGCCAGTCTCTGTGCCTATCGAATTTCAAAATCCGGAAAACTCAAGAAAGTGGCGTCGCTTGCCTGGGATCCCAAAATGTCAGATTTGGTCACTCGATAATCCTAGAACAATAAGCCTGAATTGCTTTTATATCACTTCGACTAATGCTTTGCTTTTTTTCAAAGGTTGATCATGCCAGATTACATATTTACCTAAATTGGGTGGGGTTTAAGCTCGATCTATTGCTCGGTCGATTATATTAACTGTAACTTTTAACCTTAAAATCCAACCTATCAAAATGAAGTATTTCGCCATCATCGCGCTCTTGCTTCCCATCATCGTGACAGCAGCCAACTCAACTTCCTCCTCCACTGAAAATGTCATCGTTATCGAGCTAAAGGATGGCCCCGTGGTCATCGAAACCTATCCGGATGTGGCCCCCAAACATGTCCAGCGCATTGAAAAGCTCGCCAAGGAAGGCAAATACGACGGTGTTGCCTTTCACCGTGTAATTGATGGATTTATGGCTCAGACCGGTGATGTGGAATTCGGCAATGTCAAAGATTTCAGCGATTTTCGCGTAGGTACAGGAGGGTCTGACCTGCCTGACCTCCAGGAAGAATTTAATGACAAAAAACATGTTCGCGGAACATGCTCGATGGCCCGCTCATCCAGCCCCAACAGTGCCAACAGTCAATTCTTTATCTGTTTTGAGCCCGCTCCTTTTCTAGACCGCCAATATACGGTCTGGGGTCAGGTGATCGAGGGCATGGAAAATGTAGACAAAATCAAAATGGGATCCAGCCGGGACAATGGCTCAGTTACCGACCCGGACCATATGATTAAAGTTAGCGTGGGTAAACCAGAAGCAGAGGATAAAGATTCGGAGAAAAAGTAATTTCACCGAGGATGGGAAATTTCTCCCATTACTTATTGGTCTTGGTGAATCATTTCATCACACTCCACATGGTATAGGCCAACAAAGAACTCCTGATCCCAGCGCTCCTCCACCGTAAGGTTTCCCAAAACGCGGACCACTCGATCCATTGCCACATCAACGCCCCTCTCGGAACGAACAACCAACCAACCGTTTGCCTCCGGAGCCTGCCCAAAACAACAGCTCAACTGGTCCGGCATGAGTAAAAATTCTTCGACTATGTTTTGCTCGTTGACCACGGTGGGCACCATAAACCCTTCAATCGCCACTTTTTTTCCCGAAAGGTTGCGTACATTCCGAGGTACACGGGATGCATAAGCAGAAAAATCAAAGGCCAGTCCGTCAGACTCCCAATCAATCTCATAGGGAAATTCAGTCAGCATGGAATAAGTAATCATTTCATATCCTCCACTTGGGTCATGAGGGGGTAGGTTGTTTACAATGGGTAATGACTGGTTTCCCTCCGACCCGAGCAAGGTCTTTCCAAGAATGATTTCTCCCTCAATAATCGTACTTTGCCCATTGTCTGTGGCATTCTGCTCAACAACTTCTACGATATCAGATGACACCGTATTTTTGGGGTCTAATATTGGCTCGCCAATTAATGGTTCGCCGACCTCCAAAAATTCAAAGCTTTCATCTGCATACTTCGGGTCTTGTGAGCATGAAAAGAGTACCAACATGCTGGATAAGAAGATAATCCTGAAAAAATCAATTAAACGGTTAGAGGGGCACTTTACTGGATTGGTCGCTCGTTTCATTTTACCCATGAGGATTTAAAGAGTCCTGCAAACTGGACCGGTAAAGTTTGCGGGCAGGCAACCAAGCACTTACTAGGCCCAACACAAGGATTCCTCCACCAGTTAACCATGCGACCTCATCGAGTATGGGAAGTCCCATGCTTACTCCCATTTGTAAACGAATGAGAGAAGAAAAGGCTTGGGACAAAACCAGAAAAACCACCAAAGAGCCCAACGCACCCATCAAACAAATTAGGATGGACTGCCAAAGAATTGACCCTGTGACCACCGCCCGACTGGCTCCCATACAACGAAGCACCGCGAATTCCCGCCTTCTCTCATGCATGGTTGAGCGAAGTGTTACCAGGATAATCAAACCACCGACAATTGCCATTAACAAAGCAAGGCCAGCAATAGTGTTTTCTAACCAGGCAAATCGATTAAAGAATGAGGAAAGAATGGCAGGAACCGGCCAGGCAAATGTCGCCTGATCCCCCTGTTTATTATACTTAACATCGAGGGCCAAGCCCGAAGAACCCTTGAGATTGAGTAACACCCCACTTATGGAATTGGAGGCGGAAGGGTCATGACCTTCCATCATTTGCACACCCTTAAGAGGTATCCAAATGACTTGATCTACCGGTGTGCCTGTTGATTCAAGAATACCCACTACCAGATAGATGTCAGCGTGCTTCGTTTCCGGATTGTATTCAAGCCCATGATAAGGATGAAAACGGTCTCCAATCTTCAGGCCGATCTCCTCTGCCACTTGTGCACCCACAATCGCTTCCTTGGCAGCCTCAGAAAAGATTCTTCCAGGTAAATGGACCTGAAAATTTTTGCCTGGTTTCCATTGGTGTTGAAGGAATAAATCCGGAGTGGTCCCTACGATGCGATACCCCAAATAATTATCTCCCAGGGCAAAGGGATAGGCTTCGGAAACACCTGGATGCTTGCGAATGGTTTCGTACTGTTCCCAATCAAGATTTCCGGGAGAATTTTCAATGTGGAACAAGGCATTAAGCACAAGTTGCAGTTGCGACCCCCTTGCCCCGAGCACAGCATCAAATCCAGCCGCAGACTGAGCAAAAGCCAGGTTCACCGATTGCTTGGTTTTCCATGCCCCTAAAAACAAACCTCCCGAAAGGGAAACTGTAAAGATCGCAACCAGACTGGTGAGTAAATTTTGTCTTAATGCCCGCCAGGCGAGACGAAACGAAATATTTATTGTAGCCATGATCCAGATCAATGATGGTCTGCCACAACCTGCTGTTCCTTCTTCACTTGGTTTAATTCCTCCCAATCAATGCCCGTTTCAAATTGATCAATTACCCGGGGGTCATGACTCACTAAAATCAGCGAGCTTCCCCATTGCTGACATAGAGAACGGAGTATACCAAGTGAACGGTCGGTATTTGCCGGATCGAGATTGCCAGTCGGTTCATCTGCCAGGACTATTTTTGGACGGTTCACCAATGCCCGTGCAATTGCAACTCTCTGTTGCTGACCAATAGAGAGTTGGTTGGGGCGATGATCCCTGCGGTCCTCCAGGCCCACGGCTTCTAATAATGCTTGGGCTCTGTCAATATCATGCAGACCATTTACACTCATGGCCAGGGTAAGATTTTCCAGGCAACTGAAACCACTAAGCAAGTTAAAGGATTGAAAGACATACCCAATCTTTCCCGCCCGTAATTGATCTCTCTTAGACTCACTCAGCAAATGTAATAAATGTCCATCTACTGAAATTTCTCCAGCATCTGCACAGAGCACACCGGCAAGTAAATGAAGAAATGTAGTCTTGCCACTCCCACTAGCTCCCTGCAAAGCAACCTGCTCTTTTTCTTCGAGACAAAATTTTGGAATATGTAAAACGGGATCAATCACTCCTGCTGGGGAATGAAAGGATTTTTTTAAATTTTCTACTGTGATCAAAGGCATTGGGGAACCTATTTCTTACGACAAGGGATGCTCTGAATCAAGCGGTATGAAGACCTTTTCCTATTTAGTTTTCCATCTTTACAAACTTGATCTGCCCTACCATGAATAATTATTATTTTGGGGTTGTGGTGGATTTCAAGAAAGTTAAAGCAAATGCAAAATGGGGCGTGGTTCCGTTTCGGGTGCTCGCTTCTGGAAAGGTCGAAGTATTAATTATTTCCACCAGGCAAAAAAATTGGAGTTTTCCCAAGGGCAATTTAATGAAAAATATAGGACCACGGAGGACCGCACTTCTCGAAGCATATGAAGAAGCTGGCATAGATGGGAATCTTCACCCCAGGCCAATCCCATGCACCATAGATCGAACCTGTGTTTATTTTTTTCCGATGGAAGTGACAAAGTTATTTGATGACTGGCCGGAATCAACCTTTAGAAAACGCAAATGGATACAAATTAAAAAAGCCAGAAAAATGTTACACCATAGAGAAATGGGAAAAATCCTGCTTCAATTCTTCCTAAAGAAAAATTGATTTTCTTTGTCCCATGGTGTCTCTGGCTTTAAAAAGAATCTATGAGGCTGAACAGTTTAGATTTCGAAAAAAAGCCCCCATATTTTCGCCCACCCAAATACACCGGTATTACCCTTTCCTTACTTTCGATATTTGTATTGGTAAGCATGCTAGCGGTGTGGGAGAAGATGGCTAATGTGCCTGAACTTCCGGAGATCAGTTTGCTGGCTTGGGAAAAGTCAAAACAGCCTATCGAAAAAATTAGGGTAGCTTTTCAAAAAGAAGCATCCTGTATAATCAATACTACTTATCTGTCACTGTCGGAACTTTCATTGTTGCCAGATTTAAATAGTAAGGCTGACAAACCCCAATTGGATATCCTGTTACTCCCCAAGATAGACCGACTTAAATCTTACTTTGAAAATAAACAGTACGACAATCGGGGCATTGTGGCCTATTTTAAAGAAAATATTCATGGGTCTGCACAGAACCTGACAATGGATAGACCCTCTCCACTGTATAGTTTAATCAACCGGTCAAAACAGAGCCATTCCAAGATTCTTTCATTTTTGCGCTTTCTAAAAGCTCCCACTCAGGGGCAAGTTGAGTTCGCCGCCAATGGATGGACTGGTGTGGATGAAGACCACTGGGATATTGCGCCCGAACTTAAAATCTACGCAGTTCAATCCAGCCAATCATGGCTAAGAAACTCCGCCCAGAGCTTTGCAAAGAAAGAGGGCTTTGAATTAAGCATTTCGTTTTTAGATGAGAAAAATTTACACAAGAGTTTAAAAATTTTAACAAAAGCAGATAATAAAGATTACCTACCCGACCTTGTTTGCTTTCCAAATAATTCTCCCATTCCCAAAGGCATGCATCCCTATTTTTCTGAGCTTAATAACGACTCCCATATTTCTGCAATGGGCCACTCTTTTTACATCCGTAAAAAATCTCCATTGTCGAAAACCATACAAAAATTTTTGCGCCACCTCAATGAGAGCAAATAATAGTGGATGTTTTCCGTCCAAGACCGGCCGGGTTGCCTGCCTTCTTACATCTCTTGCTATCTTCTCTCCCAGTTATGGACAGAAGCAAAATAACTCCGTTTCTGCATGGGAGAAAGATTTACCCGAATCCATCGGTGACCTTCAGGCAATCCAAAACCAAATTCAATCGAAGTTACAAATGGTCCGCAACACCGTTGTCTCAGTGGAAGCAGAGGATGGAGCAGGTAGTGGTGTTTTGGTATCTGCAGATGGTTTAATTCTTACCGCTGCTCATGTCATTGGTGAAAGCGGTCGAAAAATGGATGTCGTTTTCCCTAATGGGTATGTGGCAGAAGCCTTGAGCCTGGGTGGTTCTGAATTATCGGATGCCGGCATGCTTAAAATTATTGAACCGGGCCAATGGGACTATGCACCCATAGCACTGGCAAACAAATCTGGCGTTGGCGACTGGTGCTTTTCCCTTGGACACCCCAGTGGCTATAATGAAAAACGAGGGTCGGTTTTACGGGTCGGTCGGGTCATTCACAAAAAAGAGGAAACCATACAGACCGATTGCCGTTTACTCGGTGGAGACTCTGGCGGTCCTCTTTTCTCAATCGATGGTGAAGTGATAGGAATTCATAGTCGGATTTCCCAAAGTCCAGAAGACAATTTTCACACCTCAATCGAATCCTTTCTTTCCAACTGGGAATTTTTTTTAAATGAAGAATTACACACCTATGTTGCTATGCAAAAGGGTGGCTTTTTGGGTGTTTTATGTGAGGAATTTCAGGACGGATTACAGGTAGTGGAAGTGGTTCCAGAAACTCCGGCTGAGGATGCCGGTATTCGTAGGGGTGATCTTTTTCGGAAGCTGGATGGCATTCCCTTGGATACGAGAGAAAAGCTTAGTATATTAGTAAGTAGTAAACCCCCCGGTTCCTTCGTCGTGATAGACTATCTAAGAGACGGGAAAGAGATCTCCGTTCGTATTAAACTTGGAGAAAGATTTGTAAAGGAATGAAACTTGTTTTTCTTTTACTTTCCTTTCTGATCGGCCGAGTTTCGCTGGTTGGAGAGTCCCTGAAACCAGCTGATGCTCTCGCTCCCGAATACAGGTTAAACGGTCCATCCTTTGGCGAGGTGCTCGGGACTGCCAAGGAGCATCTTCTCCAGTCGGTGGTGGGTCTCTTTCGCAACGAAAAATTAATTGCCCATGGAGTAGTCGTGCATCCCCAGGGATTACTTCTTAGCAAAGCAAGCTCAAGCGTAGGGGCTGGAATGATCCAGTCTTCCCAAGGGCAAACTTTTCCCATCCGTATTCGGAAAAGGGATGAAATTAAAGATCTGGCCCTTTGGCAGATTACCTCATCTCCCCCTTTATGGAGAGCGGTCACTTGGAAGGGTGAGCATAACCAGACTCAATCAGGAAGCTGGGTGATCTCTGCCTCGCCATCTCTCGAGGAGCTTAAATTCGGGGTCGTTTCAGCTACTAGTCGACCCATTGGCCGGGAAGGTGGGGTAATGGGGGTTTTACTTGAAGAATCAAACTCCTCGGACTTGGGCATTGAGGTGGTCGAAGTTCTTCCCCAGGCTGCTGGGGACCGGGCTGGCTTAAGAGTTATGGACCGTATCCTTCGTATGGACGGAAGGCCGGTCAAGACAGTCGAATATATTAATCGAATGCTCCAGAACAAAGATCCTGGGGATCTTGTAACCTTATTAGTGAACCGCAAAGATAAGGAAATTCTCCTTCGGGTAACCCTTGGACATCGGGCAGTCGCATTTGATTTATTTAACCGCAATCTACTAATGAGTGGACCCGTATCCAAAAGGAAGGATAATTTTCCCCTAATCATTCAGCAGGACCTACCCTTGCAAAAAGAAATAATGGGAGGAGGATTATTTGATATCCACGGACATTGTCTTGGTATTAATATTGCCCGGGTTGACCGGGTTACAAATTACACCCTTCCCACCAAGGTGATATTACCAACATTGAATATGTGGCTCAAAGATTGGCCCTGATTTGACTACCTCAAAGGCAACCCCAAAACATACCTAAATCCGATTTCAGAGCCTCGATAGGACGGTTCGTAATTTAGCCTTTTGGCTGATCTGCTTTCGTGTGCCGACCGTACAAAGCTACCTCCTCTTACAATTCGATGAATTCCCCGTATCGGGCCGATTGGATCAACTCGTGTAAGATTACCTTCTGGATAAATGTCATAAAAGTCATAGCACCACTCCAAAACATTTCCGTGCATATCATACAGACCCCACGCATTTGGGGGATAGGCAGGAGAATTCTTGCGAATTGGCACATAACCCTTACGAAAGATAGGAACAAATGAGCCCCCTTCACTAAATTCAGATTTTGGGCGATTATCAATAATATAGCCTCTTATCGATCCATCAATATTAGCATTTTCTCCGGAAAGAAAATCTCCCTCTCCCAGCCCACATACCCCGGAAGTGCCCGCACGGCATGCATATTCCCACTCTGCCTCAGTTGGCAGACGATACACAAATGGGCTCGGAAGAGACTTGTTCAATCTTCCTCTCTGGGTTTTTTCCCAGCAATAGGCCACCACTTGAGAATAAGAAACACGAGAGACCGGAAACAATTGGTCAATCCGGTCAATTTGCTTGATATTATGAGAGTTCAAAAAAGCCAGCAATGTATTCATATCCTTAAATTTCTGAGAATTTACTTTGTAGTTTCTTGGCTTTTTCGCTCGCGTCCAAAATCCCAGATTTGGCCGATTTATTGCCTCCTCCAAATAGATCGCGTCACCATCACGACCCTGAAACTCAGAAATTGTAAAATTTCCGCTTTGATAACCTGATGAGCCACACAGTGCTTCGAGTATCTTCTTGGTTAAATGAAAGATTGGACTTCCTTTCTTTTGATTTTGCGGCACAAAAGCGTTCCATTCTTCCTGGGTAACCTCAAATTTTTTTATCCAAAAAGGTTGAGTAATCCGGACTCGGTTTCTTGTCTCATTCGGACTTCTACCCACCTCATCCTCAGGACTACCCATGAAAAATTCTCCGGACTCGATCAAAACTAAACTCTCCTCTTTGGCCAATTTATTGAGAGCTGGAATGTTAACTTGAACAGGATTTTGTCTGGTAAAAAATTTTGGGCCTTCTTCTCTGGCCAGACTCTTCGTCGATGCCTTTTCCCCACATCCGCTGGTAAAAAAACAAAAGAATAAAATGCAAAGACCGGGCAAAAGAGCCCCAACCCAGTACAAAGTTTGGGTGCGTTTAATCACTGCTCCATATTTGTCTGAACCATGGGTAATTTGATGTAAAAGGTTGTTCCCACTCCCTCCTTGCTATCAAACCAAATTTGTCCTTGGTGAGACTTTACTATGACATTATGGGCAATAGCCAGTCCCTGCCCTGTTCCCACTCCTACCTCTTTGGTGGTAAAAAATGGCTCAAATATACGCGCCTGTACTTTCGCCGGTATTCCTCCACCATTATCTGCAATAGCGATTATGACACACTGAGCATCAGGATAATGACGGGTCGATACCACCAGGTTTCCTTTTTGTCCTTCAACAATTCGGTCACGGATTGCATGAGCCCCATTGACAATCAAGTTTAAGACTACTTGATTAATTTCACCAATATTACAGGGAACCAAAGGCAGTTCATCCTGGAGGTGGAGGTCAAGGTCAGCATGGTATTTCCATTCATTTGTGGCCACAACAACAGTTGATCGGATGGCCTGGTTTAAATCATTATTTCTTTTGGCAGATTCTGCATCCCGGTAGGCAAAGTTCTTCATCGATTTGACAATGGTGGTAATTCTGGAAATACCCTCCGCTGCCTGCTCCACTGCTTCAGGTGCATTCTCTTTAAAAAAGTCAATTTCTTCATCATCTGGAGAATCTGCGGACTGATTCAATTTCTTAATAAATCCATCCGTTGCATCTTTGATAAATAAAATATTATCATTGGCAAACTGAGAGGGAGAATTAATTTCATGTGCGATCCCGGATGCTAGTTGACCCACTGCTTCCATTTTCTGTGCATGGACTAGCTGAGTTTCTAATTCCTTGCGCTGTTGCATTTCCAGTTTCAATTTTTCATTGCTCTCCTGCAGTGCGGCTGTCCTCTTTTTAACCCTTGCCTCCAAGCCGGCAATCAGACCCCTGAGCCTCTTGGTGACCGAGCGTATCTCATAAGGGCCAGATTCAGCCAGATTGAATGGTTTATTGTGATCGATCGAGTTCTTGGCCGCAGCTTCTAGTTTACGAATCGGACTGGCAAAACTCTTATAAGTTACAATGGCAAGCGTACCAACGAGGACCAGGTACATTCCACTAACAAAAAAGAACAGTACGGTATTGGCACTCTCTTCTTCCCTTAGGGCCAGAATTTTCTTCTCCATCCCCTGTTTAGATTCCCACATCCGCTGTTCCGCACTGGATTCCAATGTGTTCAAGTGTTGAGAAATGCTTTCTTGGGCATCCTGATAAGCCTTTCTTGCAACTTGCAATTGTGCCAATTTATTTTTGGATGCGGAGAGGGCAGATTTCTCCATTGCAGAAATCGCATCTTCTAATTCCCTAATCCCAGCAAACAAGGGACGAAGTACAGACTCGGGGTAATTGCTTGCATATTTGGCTGAAATTAAATTCAGTCCCTCTTTGGAAAGGACGAGTCGGTCGCGCACCACTCCGTATATACCCAAAAAGTTTTGAGGATATGTTTCAAAAGCCTCAAAACATCCGCGAGTTGTAGATAGAAACGCATGAATGTCCAAATACTCGCTCGAAGAATCACCAGAATTTTTACTTTCCTGCTCAAGTTCCCGGCTCGACTGATTGATGCCTGACAACATCCACCAACCAATAATGCCCACTATCAATGCCCCACCCAGACTACCAGCAGATAGCAATCCAATGTATGACCTAACCTTCATAATCGAAGTTATATTCGATTATGGTTTGGGTTGTTAAGCAACAGGAATCATAACATTAATTTTTTTGGGAAACGGAAATTGGGAATAGCATGCGATGTAATTTCGTATTACTTTAAGCAGGGCACGATCGATGTCTGCCCCGGAAGATGCAATCAACATAGAACCATCGAGCAAAAGGTCTTCATTTAACCTCATGCCCTCTTCAAGTTTACGGGTATCAATTTCTTCCAGAGAATAACTATGGGCATCGGCATCTAGAAATTGAGTCAAACCAGCGACAACTTTTTCATCATAAGTTTCCGTTCTCGATTGGAGAGTTTGTAAAATAAGGCAATCTTCATGCCCCTGCTCATGATAGTAATCATAATCCAATCCAACCCGCAAAACCGAAGCTGCTGTGCGAATACCCGACCCGTCCTCAACTTCATACTTTGGCTGGATATCTACACGCTGAAGGATTTCACGGATATCTTCCAGCCCTGGGATTAAGTCCACGATTTTAAGGGTTTCTTCGGGCAATTCACGGATCATTGCCTTAACCTCTGGAGTCAAGTCTTTCCTGTGATATACAGCCTCACTTAGATGCTGGGGAATAGAAAGGTATGCAATTTGTGAAAAAATGGCCGCAACCCCAAGCCGCCAAGATTCTTCAAGTTTCATCTCTTCGGCCAATCCGTTGACCAACCTCCTCACCCTCTGGGCACGTCCAAAGAAAAGAGGCTGGGCAGTTGCAAGAGATTGAGCAAGGGCATCAACCGCACCTCTGAGTGTCTTATCAAGCAAGATTCTCTTGCTTATAATTAGATGGTGTTGATCGATCGCATCTTTGAGTACTTTTCTTAAAACTTCCGGAGGGCATGGTTTGGAAAGCATGCGGAAAACATTTCCCTCATTTACCGCTGCCATCGCCGACTCAAAATCAGTATGTCCTGTTAATAAAACTGTGACTACTTCGCTGTTTAGTTTTTTAATGGAAGAAAGCATTTCTGCTCCATTCATATTAGGCATTCGCATGTCTGATAAAACTACTGCAAAGCCACCTTCTCGTTGAAATAATTCTAGGCCTTCTTTGCCATCTGAGGCTAAATGAAGATCAAACTTGTCTCTTAAATTTAATGTAAAGCCTCTCAAAATAGACTCTTCATCATCCACGCATAATATTTTGTTATTTAAACTCATCTGGGACTAGAGTGATATGAACAAAGATCGATCAATAATCAATAGACATTCAAAATATTAGCTTATTTTCTTCTAAATTTGCCAATTTTGTTTTTAACGACTTGTTCATTTTTCCAATTCTCTGGTCTTGGAAAGTCCTGATTCTTCAGTAGATCGTCCAGGGTTACTTCCTTAGATGGTACGCCACTCTCTGGCACTTCTACTTTGGCAATCCAGGCAATTGCATTGAGAACAAGTCTCCTTGCATCCAAAGATGCCCAGTTTTCATGAAAATGCGCACCTGTGAATCCAAAGCCTCTGCCATAATTATAGTCTTCACCCCGTTGGTATGCCCATGCCACATGCTGAGCTTCTTTTCGCTTAAGCACTGCTTGGGCAACATTTGGATTACCATGATGAGGATGACTTTCCACACCGGGTTTTAACCGTTTCATGGTATTTTCTGGAGGATGGGCAGACAGAATGGGTGTAATCGAACCAATGGCTGATGTTGCCTCACGAAATCTCATATGGTAGTACCACTCATCATGCATTTCAAAGGGTAGCACACCCTGGGAGATAGGATGTTGTGGGAGTAGTTTAAACTCTGCGTTCCAAACTGGATTCACAGACCAATAAGGCTCAAAATATCCACCCATCCACTTCAGGAAATGATCACCTGCCGGACCTTTGGTAGTTTCTACTCCATAATGGATACAGGCTAACCCGACACCTCTTCGCATGATCTGGTCAAATTGCCCGAGATGCTTGTTGAGCAAATGCCGAACACCCCCATCACATGCAACCACGACTGCGGCTGCATCATTAAATACACTGGCGTCTTTGGGATAGCCTCCTTCAGCAACCACCACTGGTTCGATACCTATTCCGGCCTCCTTTAAGTGCTCGGCCAATAGTTTGCAACCTGCTGCGTGCTCATGAGCAAAAAAGCCATGACTCTTTGGTCCTGCCACAAATACAACCTTTTTGTCTAAACCAAATACAGGCAGAAAAAAAGCATTTACCACGGCAAAGGTGAGAAAGGTTTTTGAGAAAAGTTTCATAAATATAATTTTGTAAAAATAATGCTTAAAAATTTACAAATAAGCAGTTTGGGGCAGGATTTAAATCGTTAAGTAAATCCAAAGTAAATATTTTTGAATAAACCTGCAGCAGCCAAGCAAATTTAATTCATCCGTCAAACGAAGGGTTTTAGTTCTCGGAACTATGTATCTCTTTAAGGGACAAATAGAATCGATAAAAAAGTGGGTCCTGCTCGCCAATTTGGATTAATATATCATCACCCATCTTTTCGAAAGAGGAGCCCAGACTTAAAACCAGTTCCCGGTTGCTAACATTTTCAATTTCTGGATCATCCGCATGCAGTTGGCGATATTCACGAATTACATCGCACTCAAATGTGGGCTCCGCTTCAGAAGGTTCCAATCCCTGCACATTGGTGATAGCTAGTTGAGAAAGGTTACCCTCCAGTCTGCCCAGTAGATTTCCATCAAGACTATTATTTGATTCATTTTCCGATTGAGCATTCTGTTCTGCTAATTCTATCGGGCGAAAGAACTCCAAACTGTTGAGAATGTATGAAATGGTATTTGAAGAAAGAGCCATATTTTCAAGTTCTGAATCCTCAAAGATAAGACCTGAAAGCCGGGCATGGTAAATATTATCATTTTCACGGTTCAATCGGGCTCTTTGAATTAAGGAATCATCTATTTGCTTATCTGTTTTACCCTTGCTTATAATACCCATGAACCAAGAAGACTCGGAGGTATCCAAGGCTACTTCTTCGCTTGGGTTTTTGACAATTAGGGCAGTTAATAGATTGCTTTCATTCCGAGCTGCATCTGCGATTGTCTTAACTGCCTTTCCTTGTGCATATGCAAATACCTTTTCTGAAAAATTCGGGTACTGGGCCTTCAAAAACTTGAGCTTTGCCTGTAACTCATCCGGGGCTTGAGGGTGAAGCAAGACACATGCAATTCCATGATTGAGCAGAAAGGAGAATGCACTTTCCAGTCTGGCAAATTCAGTTTCATAAACCGCTCTTGAACCAGGCGGAATGATATGGACGAACAGTGCCTTGGAATAGCTCACTGGTAATCCTTCCCTGCGGGCCAAGCCAAGTTCTACATCACCAGGTGTGGCTGGGCGTCTCATCCCAGGCAAAACAACACCTTCGACCATACCCAAATCTACGATCTCAAAATTTCGGAGAGGATTTACTTGTTTGATCGCAAAGTTGAAGTATCTGTCCCGGGCAGGTCGATCAAACCTAGTAATTTTTTTTGCATATTCAAACTCCTGTTTAAGTAAGGATAAAGGAGTGCTTCGTTGCGAGGCGATGCTGGGAGGAGTAACAAAATGGTCTAAAGGGAGTTTTTTGAGGATTGGATTTGCTCCGGCAACCTCTGGGGTTCCCCAGGCAAATTGAAGGCGCCAATTTGCATATGGTTCCACGAGCCTGTAACTGGCTCCTTCTATCAAAAATAAGGAAAGTACAAAAACTGCAGATATTAAAATGAAATTTATGGATTTATGAATCATGCAATTTTCAAATTTTCAGAGGTTTTAGGTTCCCCGGATTTCTCCCCTTGTTCCTTTTCAGGTTCTGCTTCTGGCACCGTGTCATCCACGGAGCCCTCACCCTTCTGCGTTTCTGTTTCCGCAATAGGTTCTTCATCCCTTTCTGTTGGATTTAAGCTATCCTCCGAAGAAGAAATATCTGTATCACTTAAATCCTCAGAATTACTTTCAGTTTCTTCCTTGGACCCAGAATCCTCTTTGCTTTTACCATCTTCTTCTCCAGTTTCTGGAAGAGGTTCCCCGTCTGCAGATTCATTCCCTTCCCCACCGGTTAGTTCATCAGAATTATCAATATCCTTATTTGAGTCAGTTTCAGAAGTTTCAGCCTGCACATCTGGATTATCTGTGGGTTGCTGGGATTCATTGCTTGTTTCTTCCTCCACCTTGGAAGATGCAGTGGTTGATGGCTTGATAGCTTCTGTTCCCTTTACATTTTGTGTGGCATTTTTTTCGTGTTTTGGACGTTTGACCCGCATGGCATACCACAACAAAAATATACCGGACAGGTAAGTAATTGCGGTTAAGCCAAAGATGGCAGATTTTTCCGATAGCTTAATCACTTCAGTTCCATTGATTAAACAAATCCAGAACAAACCAAGGATTGTAAATAATGCAGCAGATGACAACGCACTAAGGAATCTAAACTGCAATGAGATTCTCGGTAGATAACTCAGCAAAATTAAGAACAGCGAACTAAGTCCAACACATCCAGAAATGAGTAATTTTAGAAGGTGAATTCTTTGCCCTGGATCCAGGCTGGGTGAAAATTGCAGAAAATCTGTAATGGTAAAACCGGCAAACCTGTAGTTCAAGATCACTACAATAAAGTGATCCATTTTGAACAGATTATACTCCAAAGCAGACCATAAAAAAACCAACAAGAGTAAACCGACAGTTCCGGTTGTGAAAAAAAGGCTTTTACAAAGGGCATGCATGGGCAAAATTAGTCTTGGTAAATCGTTCAAAAGATTCCCTTCATGGCAAGTGAATCTTTATGATTGTAAAAATATATCGTTAAATTCCTAGATTTTTGAACGAATACGCAAATGATCCCAGTACATTTTCTCTTCTGCATAGGAAAATCCCCAGACGGCACATTTTCCACTACGGATTTTTCCATCCACTACAGTACTTGACCCCAACATTGATTGCTCAGGGTCTGCTTCCCTGGAAACTTCAAGTTCTACACCTGTTTGCTCTTTGTGCGAATTCCACTCTAGCCGAAGCTTAATTCGCATCCATTCGGTAGATGACCAGTTTACGGCAAACGCTCTTTGCCAATCATCTTCATAAAAGAGGATAATTTCCCGAGATGTTGGATTCACCCGGAACTTTAATCCCCTTATTCCCCCTAAAGCTCCGGCAAAAACATTATGCCTTCTGCTCTTAAATCCTCCCAGGCAGGAAAAAGAAAGCTCAAGGCTTTCAGCTGCGAGTCGTGGTCCAAAAAGGAATCCATGCTCGCCCACAGGAGTGCCAGACATAGCCAGGCACTTTCTGCCATCTTTCGATGTAACCTTAAATTCTCCATCCAATACAAAAAAGTCATCTGGTAATTCATCATTCCCCACTTGATCAAACTTTTCTTCGTATACTGTTTGCCATACTTGTGTATGGTCGGGCAAAGTTTCTGCCCACACACCAATGCAGACAAAGTGGTAAAGCAAAGGGATCAAAAATTGGTTCAATCTTTTTTTATTCATCTCGCAAAGCATCAAAGGATTGTTGTTTTAATCCAATCTGAACCGCAAGAAATAAGCTAAGATAAGAAAACGCTAATAAACTTGCCCCAAATCCTAATACACTGATTGGGGAAAGGTTCTGTTTCTGCTCGACCATAGCCGGGATCAAGCCAAACAAACCAGCCACCAGTCCAAGAACTAAACCTGCCCAAATCACCCGCTTATTTTCATTCATGGCAATGTTTTGTAAATGTGCTAACGAAAATCCTATTGCCTCTAATATTGCCTGTTCCTGTCTGCGTTCCCATAGATTTCTTAACACAAGGACAAATAGTCCAATCGTTCCCAAAAGTACTCCCATCCCACCCAGTGCTTGAAAAATAGATAAATAGGTATTTTCGACCATTCTAAATTGGCCCATTCGCTCGTGGGTCGACTGGACCCGTGCCCCATAATTTAACAACCTTTCTTTTAAGTGCCCCACTACGGAGTCTACCATTCCACTGCCTCCAATCCAAAATTCCTTGTAGCCTCCCTTGCTGGGAAACTTTTTTTGCCAGTCTTTTTCCGAAATATATAACCCCCCTTGCAAAAAGCTCCCCTTTATCACTGCTGCCAATTCTACCTCAAACCCTTGCCCTTCTCCATCCATATAGGTAATCCGATCTCCTATCCTTTTTTTTAAAGACCACATTAGGGTGCTCTGATCAACCGCTGCCAATAGAACATCAGAGTGCTCCGGTTTTTTTAATGATGTCCAATTCCCGTCGATAAAAATAAACCTGCCCTTCACTTGATCAACTGGTATGCCCAGGAGAGGAGGTTGTTTGGATTGATACAAGTTCAAACAACTTGCATCATCTCCATCCTGAGACCGCAATGGTACGATCGATACATCCTCGAAGAGATGAGTATTAAAATCAAACAGCTCACTCGCGTCCTTACTCAATAAATCATCATAGAGGGGCAAGCTCGTTTTCATGATGTAGGAGAAACCACCCGTTGCGGATTGAAAATCATTCGATTGTTCGGGCGGACTCTGCCTAAATGCACCCGCACCAACAACCAGAAATGTACCCACTGCAAGCATACCCACGACAGTCATTTTTCTTCCTCTGCGATAGTCCAAATGTAACAGTAAATCCTTCTTTTTCCTAATATCTATAGGCCCTGCAACTGCTTGGTTTCCAAAAAGCCGAATCATTCCTCCCAGCAGGACCATTGCCCCACACCCAAAGAAAGTTGGACCCGCCGGAAGATCAAAAAACCAAGAATAAAAGACGGTGCCTATTAACATTGTCCAGACCAGGATCTTTGTACCTATCCATCCCCATTTCCGGTATTTGATCTTTGTCGGCGAGCTTGGTTTCTCGAGGAACTCACCCGCCTGGATCAATTCAATCGGCCGGCTTTTCAACTGTCTTCGAAGCACCCATAATAAGGAAACCAGTGCGACCAAAAAGGAAGCACATGTTCCAGTTATGATAGAATCCATGCTTGGCAGATAAAAGATATCGAGTTTCGAGACTGCCCCTCCCCACGCCCCATTTAACATCCACAAAACCGCATGCCCAAAAAACCAGGACCAACCAAGGCCCATCAATGTGCCCAGCAAACAAACCAAAATTGCTTCCACTGAGATTATTAGGTTTACTCTCCCTGGGGTGTATCCCAAAGAAAGCAACATACCAACCTGCCGGTTTCTTTGCTCTAGCGAGAATCCAAAAAGCAACGCACTTAGAGATAGCCCAGCCAGTACCACAAAGAGCCCAAAAGACAGAAAAAGCTGACTGAAGTCTACGGGGCCAGAAATGGCAGCTTCAGCATCTTTCATTAAGTCCAATCGCTGGATACCAAAGTTTGACGGGCTTAGATTGTTGAGTAATTGCTGATTTAAATCCTCGGCCTTTTTCTCTCCATTTATTCGCAACCCGGTCAAATTCCCCCATCGGGTTCCCCACATCTCCTGTGCCGCCTGCAGGGAGAGAAATGCCTTGGGACTTCCTCGATATTCGTCCCAATAAGTCTCATCCTTTGGCCGTATCTTATGCTTGATGGGAATACCTGTATCCCATTCCCCACAATTTTCGGCATCACTGAGCCCGGGAAACCTCGGCGTCCAGTCGCTCTCCTCACCAGGGGGAATTTTTTCTGGCATGGGTAAGATTTTTCCAACCTCAAAATACCGTTTCTTTTCAATTAGTTCTCGGCGCTCACCCACCACATAATATTCCAGACTGATCCGATCTCCCACACTCAAATTCTGGTCTTTTGCAGCCCATTGGTTTAAAGCAATTTTTGTATCCTCCCAGTCCGGCCCAAGAATCCCATCTGGATGGAGCTCCACCCCTGTTACCATCGAATAAGGAATGAGGGAGGAATTTGTATCCTCTCGCCCCTCTGGCCTGCCAATCGAATTTACCAAATAGGTTAGCTCGCCCTGAAGGGTGGGGTTTATTTGTCTGGCTGTATGAACAACCCTGTCCGACAAAAAAACGCTCCGGCTTCGAAGATTCCATGCATTTGGGGAACGAAGCTTTTTTATTTGCAGCCCTGCATCTGCCAAAGTCCAGCAACGCTCCATTGCGTCCATCATTGGATCGATTGGTTTTTCCCCTGCTCCAACTAAGAGAAGATTCGTAAAGTCTGTCCTTTCCCCATCTGCCGAAAATGAGACAAACATATCCTCCTGAATCATGGATAACGGGACAAAAATAGTACGGACTGGTTCCATGCTTGCCCGCAAAGAAAAATTGCCCATTGCCCCATGACTGAGTTCGCCCAGATAAGGACGATTCCAGGAAACAAACCGGGCATCTCTTTCCCCGGACAAGGGTGCATCCCTTGAAAACAAGCTGGGCTCCTCTACTCGCAAGACCAAGCGGTCTCCGACCTCGGTTTCCAGCTCAGCTGCAAGATCAGGACTTGCCCAGTAGCCGGCAGTTATCAGGTCGGGGAGTGGTAGGGAGTCTCTGGAAAAATCAAAGAATCTTTGATCGATTCCCAGAACCGTAATGCCACTTGCATGAGTTTTACCATCCGGGGAGGAAAGAGTCCCCATAGTCATGAGTACGGGAGCTACTTTTATGTCACTGTCAAAACCTTCAGTCTTTAGGACACGGTCGGCCAGGTCTGAATGGAAATATCCATGTCCGGATAAAAACACATGGGTGACCAAACCAATACGTTCTTTCGCTTTATAACTTAGGGTTGCACGAACAGAATCTCCAATGGTTAGTGAGCCCACCAGGATCATCGAGGCAAGAGCCAGCCCCAGACATGTGCCCAAGTGTTGCCTTCTCGAATAAGAGAGATTGGCGAAAATCATTCGCCAGATACTCATGGATCTATCGCATTAAGTTTACCATCCTGAAAAGACAGGATTTCATCCATTCTTTTTGCCTGTGTCAGAGAGTGGGTAACCACCAGCATAGTGCACCGGAATTCCTCGTTTAAACGCAGAAGTATATCCATTAAATGATCTGCATTTCCCTGGTCGAGAGCCCCGGTTGGCTCATCCGCCAATAATAATTTTGGTCGGTTGATCAGGGCCCGGGCAACAGCCACTCTTTGTTTCTCCCCTCCCGATAATTGACTGGGCATGTGACTGGCCCGTTCTTTAAGTCCGACCTGCTCGAGCAATTGATAGGCAAGGTCCCGACCAACCGAACCGCCCGCTTCTCCATGGCCGGCAAGTGTGGGAACCATCACATTTTCATGTGCGGTAAGTGCTGGTAAAAGATGGTGAGCCTGAAAAATAAAGCCCATGGTTTGGTTGCGAAATTTTGCCGCTTCATTTGGGGACAATTGATCGACCTGATGTCCATCAACCCAAACCTCTCCACTGGTTGGCTCATCCAATCCGCTCAATAAATTGAGCAAAGTGCTTTTTCCAGATCCGGATGGACCGATCAGTCCGATTGTTCTACCCCTGCTTACCTGCAAACTAAGATCATTCAGAATAGGTTTGGAAAAATCTCCCGTCACGGCAGGATAAGCCTTGGTCAAATTTCTGACATCAATAAAGGGATTCATCTTAATTTCTCATTTTGGTTGATCCATCTGTTCGCTTTCATTTCAAACCTTGGCAAGGTTCCTGGGGGCACACACTCCACCGGAATTCTCAGTGCTAACAAATTATGAATCGCACCCCCCAAAGCATGAGCAACTGCAGTGTCGCACTCCGCCCGAATAAGAGCTTCTTTCATGCCCCGCGATTGCTTAATTCTGACCTCATACTCTTGTACCTGGGGAAAGGTTCGGACAATTCTATCGATTGCAGAAGGGTATAAATTTACTCCCCTGATAATTGCCATATCGTCCGCTCGTCCAAGCACCCCTCCCACTAAGTCAAATGTTGGGTTTCCCAGATCGTCCACTCCCCGGTTTGCCCGTGCCAAATCCCCAGTGCGATAGCGAAGCACTGGAGAACCAGTCCGTCCCAGTGGAGTCAGGACCAACTCCCCGAGTTCACCATCATCGAGCGGTTGCAAACTGTTCGGGTCAATTATCTCGGCATGATAAGAGTCCAATAATATACGCAAGCCACCCTGCCCACCTGGGGTTTCATATGCCACCGGGCCCACCTCTGTCATTCCATAATGATCAAAAAACAAAGATTTTCCTCCCCAGGCCTGGTCGATCGCCTTACGAATCTCAGGTACACTGCCCCCGCACTCTCCAGCCACAATGATTTTCTTGAGCGAATGACTTTTCAGGGATAATTGCAGTTCCTTAGCTGTTTCAATTAATCTCAGTGCATAGGTGGGTGTACAAAAAAGATACTCAGCTTCATTTTCCAAAATTGCCCGTAGCCTAGCTTCGGTGGATTGCCCACCTCCCGGAATTGCAATGCATCCTTTTTGAACCACAGCTTCGTACGCAGTCCAAAATCCAAGAAAGGGGCCAAACGAAAAAGCAAAAAAACAACGACTTCCCTTCTCCATTCCAGCGGCTTCCATGATCCGCTTCCAATTTTCCAGCATCCATTGCCAGTCCTCCTCTGTATCCATCCAGGTGGTTGGATCACCGGTTGTTCCACTGGTGCGGGAATAGCGAACATATTTGTCTGCGGAATAAGTAAAGTTTCTACCACCAGAGGGGCTGGATGTTCGATCAATTTCCAGTTCCTGCTTGGTGGTTAGCGGGCAGGCTCTGGTAAAGTCATCAAAATCCTTCCATGATTCCCACTCCGTCCATTTGGGAAAGCGTTCTTTTTGAAAATCATTAGATTTACAAATGTTTTTAAAATGAGCCTGAAAACCCTTCCATCTTTGTGACTCCCAATTCTTATTGGTGTGCAAATGCTTCATTTTCTTGGTGGATGTTTAAAATCCACTACAATTTGTAATCAGGAATTGGATTGTTCAACTGAAGCGGGAACAGGCTTGGGCGGCTTGGGGGCATGCTTGGTGATCATGTACCCACCCACAGCAGCCAGGGCGATACCCAGAACAAAGGGCCAGTTCACATAAGACCAGTTCCCCTCCTTGGTCGTGCTAACCAAGGCATTGACCATAGGAGCCCCTGCAAAAATGATCGACATGATCACGGGCACATAGGCTGGACTGGGCATTTTTCCAAATGCAAGCAGCACGCCCAGTGCTCCAATGGCACCCAGAGTCCCTGCAATCAGGGACCATTGCCAACCCTTGACTGGATAGGTCCAAAACGCGATATTTCCCCCCTTTAATTTGAGGATGATCAAAGGTGCAACCACTGCGGTTAAAAAGTAAGCAAGTCCAACCCAAAGAAAAGCCATAATCCTGCCATTTTCTTTGTCTCCCATATTACTGGATCCGATGTGCATACAAACACCATAGGTTCCCCAGCAAATCACGGTTAAAAGTGCAAATTGTAAATAGTGCATAGGACACACTTTCTATCGGTAGTCACCATCAGGCAAACCGATTTTACAGAGTTTCCTGAAATTCAGGAAATGGCATGGTATGGTTTAGTCTTGGTTGAGTGACTGGCTTGCTTTTTCCTGATCTGCAGTCTGTTCAGGAGAAAGAGCGGGGTAATATATGTCCCAATCTTTAGTAGCAGTATCCCAATAAATCATGCCGGGCTGTCCATCGGTATCCTTGGCCAATTGAAAATATAACCAACTATTTGATTCGTGCGAGTAAGCCCACGGATAATAATCCATCCACATCCAGCCCTGCGGATACGATTTTTTGCGGAGTACTCGGACATTATCGACATATGTTTTGTATTCTTTCCAATCCGGATCTTGATCGTTAAATGCAAAAAAACCGTACCAATTCGGATTATAACTTGTTTCGAATTCTAAAACTACTTCATCATTAAGCATTAAATAACCTT